>NZ_JAMYVA010000001.1:0-354735 GCF_040323505.1 Mesorhizobium sp. M0040 | reverse complement strand
GCTATGGACGCCCGGGGAGACTTTGCTTTCGTGGAGGTTCTGGTTCCCCCCGCTTCCAAAACTCGTTAGCGGCTCGGTCCCGGGCCGCGTTGTTGGCGCGGCCGGATAATTCTTGAAAGGCCTGCCGGAGCCGCGTGGCGGCTCCGGCATACTGCGGATCACTCGGCGGCGACGTTGAAGGCCTGGGCGTCCTCGATCGTGTCAGGCTGATCGGATTTCGTGTCCAGCTCGGAAACGTCCGCCGATCTGAAATCTGCTGCCTCGTCCTGCCGTTCAACCGACATCGCAGGTTGCTCGGTGCGCAATCGCAGGTAAGCATCCGGTCCCGGCGAGCAACTGCTCGGCGGCTTCCGCCATTGGCTGCTTCTTCAGGTCCGACAGCCTCTCTGCCGCCTAGTGCGCAGGGGCATATGCCACGGCTGGCAGCGACACGCATGCGCTCGTCTAGTGGGTGAGAAACAGGTTGTCATTGCTACCCTGAGGACATGGCTCAAGCGAGGGTTGATCACCATGTGCAAGCCCTTGCAATACATAAGGTACAGCGTCTTCAGGCCGATCGTCTGCAGTGCGGTCGAATCAGGGCTTGCCAATGCTGGCGATGTCTCTGCTCCATCCCCGCGCCACGCACGGTGACGGTACTCAACCGCAGCAACGAAGCCGGCCATCTCGATGGTCGGGGCAGATATCATCCCGTCGTCGAGTTTGCTGGAGGAGTCGTCAGCGGTCCGCTCTTTTTCGTCATCGCCACCGCTATCCTGCTCAGCACGCTCTACATCGGTGCCGCCATCTCCGAGCGCATCCAAGCACATCGACGTCTGCATCCGAGCGCCGAACCCGGCGCTGGGTTCTGGCGGCGTCAATCCTGCTGGGATTTTTGCTGACTGCGGTTTGGGCGATCCCGGTTGTCTGGGCGGTTTTACACATCCCGATCGTCGGCGAGCAGCTAGGCAGCATCGGCGGAGAAGACTAGCAGCGCGTCAGATCAGGCCGACCGCGGAAAGCAAGCCAGCGACGGCTCCGACGGTGAGAAGCGCGGTCATCACCGATACGATGAGCCCGACGACAGTAACGTAGGCCAAGGATGCGACCTTGACGGCGATGCCAGTGCCCGCCTCGCGACGGATGCGCAATTCGCGCACCGGGAAAGTCACCGGACCGCCGAGGAATTCGAGGTAGCCCCACATGAGCACCCGCAGGCGATCGCTGACAATGCCCGGGACATCGCCCCGGTTTGCGGATAGCCAGCCAAAGCCGCGGCCGAGTCCGACCAGGGCGAAGCCACCGAATAGCAGCACGGTGACCCCCATCCACACCTTGCCGATCCACGAGTCCACGGCTTCGTTCATGGGATGCTCGATCCCGTGCAGCCACAGCCAGCCTGCATAGACGAACATCGGCATGCCGATGAAGCATAGGGCGAGAACGAAGAGGACGCCGGCGACTTCGCTCCAGTCCTTCGCCTCGCGGAGCGCCTTGAGGGTCTCGCGGATACCCCATCCGGCGAGAGCCAGCAGGCCCCATATGGGGGCGATGGCAACGGCCACGAGGAAGAAACCCTGCAGGCCTCCCAGCATCGCGTCTTTGGCGAATAGGAGCACACCCGCGATGACAGCGAGCAGCAGGTTAGTTATCTCCCGCCCTTCCATGGCGCTCTCCCCCAGCCGCGCTCAGGAAGCATAATGCACGGACTCGTAGGAACCGCAAACGGGGTGGCAAATCGATGCCGGAAACGAATCCTTCCGTCTCCGGATGCGGGCGTCTAGGCTGCGCCGGCGGAGGTTAGGATTCGATGCTCAGGCTACTCTTGGATACTTCGGTATGGCTCGATGTCGCCAAGGACTGGCGACAGCAGCCCATCCTCGGCGCGCTGCGCGAACTCGTGCGCGAAGGCGAGATCATGCTGGTCGTTCCGGATGTCGTCCGCGACGAGTTCGCTCGCAACAAGGACAGGGTGGCAGCCGATGCCCGGCGCAGCCTGCAGTCCCATTTCCGGCAGGTGTGCGAAGCGGTGAACCGTTTCGGCGATGACGGGACAAAGCTCGACACCCTTTCCCGGCTTCACGAAGTGGATCATCGCATCGTGATCAACAACGAGGCGGTCTACGACTCCATCCAGCAGATCGAGGTCCTGCTCGCTGGTGGATACCGGATGAGGACCACGAAAGCCATCAAGCAGCGCGTCACGGAACGCGCGCTGGCGGGGCTGGCGCCGTATCACAGGTCTCGCAACAGCGTAGGGGATGCTGTCATCGTGGAATGCTACGCAGCCATGACGAAGGCTGCCGCAGATGACGACGATCCCTGTGCGTTCGCCACTCACAACGTCAAGGATTTCAGCGACGACAGTGGCGACCGCCGCAAACCTCACCCGGACCTCGCGGCGATGTTCGACTCCGAGGCTTCGACGTTTTGGGTCTCGCTGGTGGACGTACTCAAGCACGTTGACCCTGACCTGCTCGACGACCAGGACGCAGAATTCAACTGGACCCAAGAGCCGCGGCGGCTATCCGAAATTCTGGAAGCCGTTCACCTCCTCGACAGGCAGGTCTGGTACAACCGCCATTGGAATCTGCGTTGGGAAATCCAGGAGGGAAAGGTCAAGGTGACGCCGAAATCGGAGTACTCGACCCAGCCCTACCGACAGGACCAGATTCTCGACACCGTATGGGCGGGAGCGCTGAAGTCGGCGAAGAGGACGGAGCAGGAAATCGGCAAGGAAAATTTAGGCCCGTGGACGGACTTCGAGTGGGGTATGGTCAACGGCAAGCTGAGCGCTTCCGGTGGGTTCTCGGCGAGGACTGGGACCAACTGTATACATAGGGGTCGAGACATGCGGCGTCTGACATTCCGACTGGACCTCGTGGATGTCTCGCGTTCCCTGAAACCTACTGGGTGCTACGCGCGGCAACGAAGTGCAAAATGCGTTGAGGCTGGTTGGGGGGAAAGGCGGTAGCGCTCTCCCGCCCCCGTTCCCCGATCGTACTTAGCCGTTCGATTGCGGCGGCCAGCTGATCAGGGCCAGGCTAAGACAACCATCCAAGCAACAAAAAATACGGGGTCGAACTCATCGTCCGGCCCCGTATTTTGTGCATCGCGGGAGGAAGGTGCGACACACTCCGTCGGCCTGTGTGCCGCAAGCCGGCGGGGTTGCAGCTTCAGGCGGCGGTGCTGACGCGGCTTGGCCCAAGAATCGATCTGACCTTGTCGGCGACCGCGCGCCCGAGATCGGCGTTGTTTTCGGCGGTGAAGTGAATGCCGTCGACACCGTCCGTGGTGACGAAATCGCCGGCGTTGAGGAAGTCGATCTTCATGAAATCGGCCATCGCCTTGTACTGCCTGGCCAGATCCCTCGACTTTTCGTGACCGCCGCCGAACATGCCCTCGAACCATGGGTCGGGCATCGGGGTGAGCGGCGGCGGCGCAATGACCAGCGCCTTCGGAGCCGGATAGGGCGTGCCGACACCGCCGGCACTTGTCAGGATCTGCCCGACCAGTTTCGCCATTCCATTGGCGATCTCGTAAGGCGTCCGGCGGAAATAAGACTTGGTGTCGTTGGTGCCGAGCATCACGATGACCAGGTCCAGCGGCAGATGGCTGGCGATGGCCGAGGGCAGGTAGCTGGCCCCGTTCAGGCGCGGGTCATTGGGGTCGTCGAGGCAGGTCGTGCGCGCGCTCAAGCCTTCTTCGACAATGTGATAGCCTTCGCCGAGCGCCGCCGCCATTACGCCCGTCCAGCGCTGGTCATAGGGGTAGCGGTAGGTCGGTGACCCCTCCTTGACCGGAACCCAGCCCCAGGTCAGCGAGTCGCCATAGCACATGATGTTTTTTGGCGGTGACATCCATGTCTCTCCATCTGTTTACAATTGTCTGAACGCGCGGTTTGTCGGTCTCGGCCAGCGCCGGGCGGTCTTGCCTTTCGCTGTCTCAAGTCATGGGGTTCGCACGCGCACTCCGTAGAAGATCGCTGCGCCGAGGATGATGACGCCCTGGGCGATGAGCTTGCCGGGCTCGTCGATGCCGAGCACCGTCATCACCACGAACAGCAGCGCAAAACACAGCGCACCGAAGAATGGCCCCCAGACGCCGCCGTCGCCGCGGCCGAAGACGACGCCGCCAAGGATCGTTGCCGCGACGGCCAGGATCGGCAGATCGAGGCCCACGCGGACGCTCCCAACGGCAATCGAACCGGTCTGCACCAGGGCCGCGATCGCCGCGATCAGGCCGGCGAGCGCATGCGCCAAGATGACGGTGCGCTGAACCGGCACGCCGGAAAAATGGGCGGCTTCGGCATTCTCCCCGACCGAGGCCACATAGCGGCCAAACACCGTCTGCGACAGCAGCAGCGACACTGCGGCGGTCAGCAGGATCCAGAACAGAACCGGCGTCGGAACCGACAGGAATTTCGTGTTGTAGAGGTCGTTGAACAGCTTCGGCACGTCGCCGGGTGGATTGCCGCTCGACAGGAACTGCACCAGCCCGACCAGGATGATGCTGACCGCCAGCGTGACGATCACCGCTGACACCCGCCGGTTGCCGATCATGAAGCCGTTGAACAGGCCGATGACGAGGCCGGTGGCGAGCGCCAACACGACGAAGAATGGCAGCGACGCGCCGGGGAAGCTGCCCGACGAGATGAAATAGTTGATCAAGAGGATGATGCCGCCGCCGGAGAGGTCGATCGACTTCACCCGCATGACGACGAGTTGCCCCAGCACCAGGATGCCAAGCGGAACGATCTGCCGGATGAAGATGCCCATGATGTTGAGGTTGAGCATGTTCGGCCGCGCGATCCACAGTGTGGCCAAAAGCACGATGAAAACAAAATAGGACGGCGGGATGCGCAGCAGGCCCCGGGCGATCGGACTTGCAAGAACGGCAGCCATCGCTCAGAGCCCCATTTTCTTGCGGGATTGCAGCCCGACCACCGCCAGCAGGATGCCGCCCTTAATCGCGGTCTGGACAAAGGGCGAGACGTTGGCAAGGTTCATGCCGTTGGCCAGCAGCGCCATCACCAGCGCGCCGATCACCGTGCCGTGCAGGCTGCCGATGCCGCCGGAAAGCTGGGTGCCTCCGAGGGCTACGGCGGTGACGGTGTCGAGCTCGAAAAGAAGCCCGACATTCGGATCGCCCGACACGATGCGCCCGGCCAGGAAGACACCGGCAACGGCCGCGAAACAGGAGCAGACCACATAGGCGAGGATGATGTTGCGACGGTCGGAGACGCCGAAGTTGCGGGCCGCACTCTCGGCACCGGAAGCGATGCCGCCACCGATCGCGAACAGATGCAGCCCGTACCGCGATCCGTAGAGCGGTTTCCAGCCCACCAGGATCACGACGATCCCCCAGAAAACCGGATAGGGAATGCCGAGGAAACTGCCGGAAACGGCAGCGATGACGATTTCCGGCACGGTGCCGCCGGAGACGGGACGTAAGATGCGCGTGATGCCAAGCACGATATACTGCGTCGACAGCGTCGCGATGATCGGATGGACGTTGAAGCGGGTGATCGCCAGGCCGTTGATCAACCCGATGAACGCGGCCAGCAGAAAGACCGCCGGGATCAGCACGATCGCCGGCTGGTCCAGCGCCAGCACCGCCGTCGTGAAGCTGATGACCGAGCCGACCGACAGGTCGAGCCCGCCGATCAGCACGACGATGAGCTGTCCGAGCGCCGCGATGATCAGCGGCATCGCCTGGGCAACCAGGTTGAAAAGGTTTTCGGCCGTGGCGAACTGTGTCGTCTCGACGGTCAGCCACAGCGAAATGAGCAAGGCGACCAGCAGCGGCAGGCCCCACAGGCCCTGTCGTGTGTTCCGGCCACTCAGGATGTTGAACAGCGAATGATACATGGAAGCCCCTAATGCTGGCGCGTGGAGCCGCCCATCAGGGCCGCGTCGAGGATCTTGTGTTCCGTCGCCTGCGCCGCCGGCATTTCGGCAACGATGGTGTCGTGGTGGACGACGTAGATGCGGTCGCAGAGCCCAATCAACTCGATCGTCTCGCGCGACAACACCAGCACCGCGCCGCCCTTGCGGGTGAAGTCGCGCAGCAGGTGGTAGATCTCCGACTTGGCGCCGATGTCGACGCCGCGGGTCGGCTCCTCCACCAGCAGAAGATCGAGATCCGCGGCGAGGTAGCGGCCGAGCAGAACCTTTTGCTGGTTGCCGCCCGATAGGGAGGCGACCGGAGCGGATGGACCTACCGCCTTGATGTTCATGACCTCCATCAAGCGGGCGATAACGCTTCGATAGGATCGCGCCGACGCAAGTTCGGATCGCCTCGAATGCAATCCGATGGCAATGTTGTGGGCGATCGGCAGGGCGAGAAAGAGCCCCTCTTCCTTGCGGTCTTCGGGAACGAAACCGACCTTCAGCTGCTGCAAATGGCGAACGCCTGATGATGTCGAGAGCGGCATCTTGAGCGCTTTGCCGTTGATGGAAATCGTCCCCGCAAAGGGATGGTAGCGGCCGATCAGCGATCTCAGGAAGCGCCGCTGGCCCTGCCCCTCCAGCCCTGCCAAAGCGACGATCTCACCCTTGTGCAAAGTCAGCGACAGCGGCTGCGATGTCTCGGTGATCCTGAGGTTTTCGGCGCGCAGGATCTCGTCGCCCTTGTCGCCCGTGCGATCGGGAAAAAGGTCCTGGAGTTCGCGTCCGACCATCATGGCGATGAGTTCGTCGGTGGTGATCTCGGATACCACCCTGGTGCCGACCAGCGCGCCGTCCTTCAGCACCGTGACCGTGTCGCACAGCTCGAAGATCTCCTCCATGCGATGCGAGATGTAGACAACAGCCTTTCCCTTATCGCGCAGCCGGCGGATGTTGCGGTTGAGCACATCGACGTCGGCCGCGTTCAGCGCCGCCGTCGGCTCGTCCAGGATGAGCACGCTGGCGTCCGCCTGGATGCAATGCGCGATCTCGACGAATTGCCGCTCGGCGATCGTCAGGTTGGAGACGAGTTGTGATGGGTCGAGGGTGAGGCCGAGTTCGCCAAGCGCCTTGGCGGTCTGGCTGCTCATCTCGGGATAGTCGATCGAGCCGAACCGGGTCGTCGGCTCCCGGCCGAGAAACATGTTCTCTGCGATCGACAGATTGGGCAGCAGCGAGTGCTCCTGGAAAACGGTCGAAATGCCGGCATCCAGCGCGTCGCGCGGCGACTTCAGATCGAGCTTTTCCCCGTTCATGAAGATTTCGCCGGAATCGGGCTGATGCACGCCCGCCAGGATCTTCATGAGCGTCGATTTCCCGGCGCCGTTCTCCCCCATCAGGGCGTGGACGCTGCCCGCCTTCAGATCGAGGGAAACGGAGTGGAGCGCCTTGC
Organism: Mesorhizobium sp. M0040; assembly: GCF_040323505.1. NCBI lineage: Bacteria > Pseudomonadati > Pseudomonadota > Alphaproteobacteria > Hyphomicrobiales > Phyllobacteriaceae > Mesorhizobium > Mesorhizobium sp. M0040. The sequence continues at coordinate 347,415 of NZ_JAMYVA010000001.1, read as the reverse complement.
TCCCTCCGAACGCCTTCGAAATGTGGGACATCTCGATAAGATTGGTCACGAAACCCTCGAACGAACCGGATTCGACAGATGGAACGGCCTGCGGGGAATGCTTGTCCACTCCCCGCCAGCCACGGCGCCATCACTTCTTGCCGTAATATTCCTTGAGCTTGTCCTCCGGCAGTTCGCTCGGCCACCAGACATTGGCCGTCAAATCGTCGCGATAGTATTTGGCAGCCTTGTCCTTGTCCCAGCCGTCGGGGTTGTAGACATAGCGCTTGTAGAGCTGCTGACCCTCAAGCAGCGCAACAGCGGCGCGCACGCCGGCGGCGCCCTGGGCGGGGCTGTATTCGGGAGAGATCGACTTGAATCCGTCCGTGATCCACTGGCCGAAATAGCCATTGTTGCCCTCGCCCGAAATCGGTGGAATGGGCGTGCCGAACTGCTTGAAGACGTCGACGCAGGCGCGTGTCATGTCGGCGCCGGACGACCAGATGCCGTCGACCTGCGGATTGTTCAGATAGAGTGTCTCGCACAGCTTCTTGGCCTTGTCGTACTGCCAGTCGCCATGCTCCTCGGCGGTGATCTGCACATGCGTGCCCTTGAGCGATTCCAAGAGGCCGTTGTAGCGGTTAGTGTCTTCCGGATGGCCGGCCAGGCCACGCAGGACCCAGATCTTGCCGTTGTCGCCGACGGTCTTCACCAGCCAGTCGCCCATCACCTTGCCGAAATGTTCGGCGCCGCCCTGGATTTCCGTGGTGTAGGCATCGGAATCGATGCGGCCGGTATGAAGAATGACGGGGATGCCGGCGGCGACCGCCTTGGCGATGCTGGCGTTGGCCGATGTGCTGGTCACCGGCTGAACGATGATCGCGTCGACATGTTGCGCGATCAGATCCTCGATATCGGCCACCTGCTTCTTCTGGTCGAAGCCGGCATCGAGCAGGATGAACTTCGAGATGCGCTTGTCCTTTGCTGCGGCATTTTCCGCCTCGTGCGCCACCTGCACGGTCCAGGTGTTTGCGTTGACGCCGAAGTCGCTCATTCCGATGACCCAGGGCGGGTCCTTCTTGAACGCACCGGCCGCGGTCATGCGCGTGTCGTCGGGGCGCGGCGCGACGCCGTCCATCAGCTTGACATCTTCCGCATGCGCCAGGGATGTTACGGCAAGCGCTGATACAACGAGCACTCCCAGACTGACGGTTTTCAGCAATCCTAACATTGAATTCTCCTCCTTGTGGTTGCCCCGGCCGTACGAATGCGTACGGCCGCGAGACGCTCTCCCAATGCACGCTCGTCGTCGCAAACCGACCGATGCACGCAATTCTCCCGCCCCCGAACACATGCGTGTCGAGGTCCAACCTGGGCTGGACGATGATGACGGTTGAGAACTCCTCCGGGCACTTTAGAAGCACAGCGGATTCGGCCTGTCAATCGTTAGTCATGTTGAATGACTATTCCCTTGCTTGCCTTTCACCGCTCCTCTATCCATCATGAATGGCGCTCGCCGGCTTCGGCGCGCTGTCAGTCCCGGCGGAAAAACATGCGATCAGTATTGTGCTACGGCGACTCCAACACGCACGGCCAGATCCCCGGCAGGGGGCCGCTCGAGCGCTATGGTCCCGATGAGCGTTGGCCGGGGATACTGCGTGCACAGCTGGGGGCCGATTGGTATGTCATCGAGGAAGGATTGAGCGGTCGCACCACCGTCCATGACGATCCGATCGAGGGAGCACACAAGAACGGCCGAACCTATCTTCGCCCTTGCCTGCAGAGCCATGCGACGCTCGACCTCGTCATCATCATGCTCGGCACTAACGACCTGAAGATCCGCTTCAACAAGCCGCCGTCGGAAGTGGCGATGGGGATCGGCTGCCTCGTTTACGACATCAAGGAGCTGGCGCCAGGTCCGGGCGGCACCACGCCCGAAATCATGATCGTGGCGCCGCCGCCGATGCAGGACGACGTCAAGGAATGGAAGTCCATCTTCGCCGGCGCGCCGGAGAAATCGCGCCTGCTGGCGCTCGAGTTCGAGGTTCTGGCGGACTCGCTCGAACTGCACTTTTTCGATGCCGGCTCGGTGGTATCCTGCAGCGAAGCAGACGGGTTTCACATCGATGCCGAAGCCCACAGATTGCTGGGCACGGAGCTGGCCCGCGCGGTCGACGCCATCGGCTGGAGCCGCTCGACATGAGCAACCAAACCGCTGCCAGGCAACGCGCTCTTACCGACGGGGCGACCCTTGCCTGACATGAGATTCGCACCACCCAATCCCTTGCGCATCGCGGATCGTGCGAGCGGGCTGAATGCGTTGAGCGTCCGCAGCTACAATGAGCGGCTGGTGCTATCGTTGCTGCTTCAGAACGAAGGCATTTCGCGGATGGAAATCGGCGAGAAGACCGGCCTGTCGGCGCAGACGGCCTCGGTCATCGTCCGCTCGCTCGAGCAGGAAGGCCTGGTCTCGCAGGGCGAGGCGCAGCGCGGCCGCGTCGGGCCGCCCACCATCCCGCTTTCGCTCAATCCGGAGGGCGCCTATGCGGTCGGCGTCGGCTTCAGCCGGCGCAGGATCGACATCGCGCTCATCGACTTCATCGGCACCGTGCGCTTCCACAAGCAGCTGCCGGCGGATGAAGCCAATCCCTTTCCGCAAAGCAGCGATTTGCTGGGAGCGATCGGGCAGGCCATGACGAGCCTGCCGATCGAGGCGCGCGGCCGGGTCGCCGGCATCGGGCTGGCTGTTCCCGACGAAGTCGACGCCATGGCTGCAATCCGCAACGGATCGAGCACCTCCTTGAAGGCTCTGCAAGGCGAGATCGAAGAGCAGAGCAAGCTGCCGGTTTTCGTGCAGAACGACATCACCGCGGCAGCCGGCGGCGAGAGCATGTTCGGCGTCGCAAAGCCGCTGAACGACTATTTGTTCTTCTATCTCGGCGCGAGACTACAAAGCAGGCTTATCCTCAATCACCAGATCTACAAGGGAAACTCCAGCGCAAGCTTCGATCATGGCCTTGTGCGCCTGGAGAGCGAACTGACCAGGCGCGGGCGCCCGTCCCAAATCATCTGGAGCAGCAACCCGGAGTGGCCTGATCTCGGAGAGGCCTACAGCGAATGGCTGGGGGAATGCTCCAATCGCCTGAAAGCGTCGATTTCGGCGCTGACCCAGTTTGTTGAGTTCAGGACGGTCGTCCTGTCCAGCTATGCGCCGCGGAAAATCGCCAAGGCGTTGTGCGCCGACATCAACCGCGAATTCGTCACCATCGAAGCGTTGCCGGCGCGGGTCACCATCAGCCCGAAGGCCGTGGGAGCGGCGAGCCTGCCGTTCAGCTCGCGCTTCATGATCCAGTGATTGTGCCGAACCCGCTCTGTCGCTAGCCGACCCAGGCGTCGCCTCGCTTCTGCTAAAACAGCCTCACATTACCACTTAGGTTGTCCTCAAGGGCGGTTCGGAATTCCCGCTCGAATACCTGCTGCAGCATCGTCGACACCTGCGTGCGGTTGCGTGTCATGTAGATGTGACAGGGAAGTCGAGCAGCGAAAGGTGGATGGCAAGTTGGCCTTCCCACCGGGCTGCAGAAAACGGATCGACGATCGAAACTCCCAGGCCTTGTGCGACGAGCGCGCAAGCTGTGTCGGCGAAAGGGGTTTCAAAACGGCAGTCGATGGAAATGCCCGCATCGACGAGCGCGCGGTCAATATCCTGCCTGGTACGATCGTCTCGTCCCAAGGCGATGAATGCCTGCTCTGCGAGGTGGGGTGGGTCGATGACAGCTTCGTTGGCAAAGGCATGGTCGAGCGGCGCCACACAGACGCATTCGGCTTCGAAGATCAGATCGCAGCTGATCGCGGTGTCGACCACCGGCGCCTGGATGAGGCCAACGTCAATCTGCCGTCCAGCGGTCAATTCGGCAATCCTCGGTGAGGCGTTGGGCAAAATGCCCATCCGAGCCTTCGGATGGCGGCCGGCAAAATCCCTGAGAAAACGCGGCAGGACGATACTTGCAAGAGCTGGATAGACGCCGATGGCGAGGCCGCCGGCCTCGAGCTGGGTAATGTCGTCCGCCAAGCGGCGAATCCGAGGCATACCCTTGACGATCTGGCCAACCTCCTCGTTGAGCAGCATCGCTTCTGCGGTTGGGACCAGGCGACCCGCACGCCGTATGAACAGCTGAATCTTCAACGCGTGTTCAAGGTTGGAGATGTGCGCGCTGACCGATGGCTAGGCGATATGCAAAAGCTCACTTGCGCCGGTCACGGTTCCCGCCTCCATCACAGCCCGGAACGCCTCAAGCTGCTTGTAGTTCTTCGGCGAAATCTTCCGCCCAAAGCCCAGTGGGAAGCAGCCACGGCGCTCGGTTTTCGCTTCACGCGCACGTTGCGGCTGGTGATCGTCCCGCAAGCGGTGCGGCTGATGCTGCCACCGACCGTCGGCTTCATGGTGCAGATCGTCAAGACGAGATCCATCGCCTCGCTGATCGGCCTGACCGAGCTTGCCGGCGCCGCCACACAGGTCAACACCGTGACTTTCAGCCGGTCGTGGCGTTCGGCACGGTGTCGATCATCTACTTCGCGCTGTGCTGGCCGCTATCGCTCTATGCAGGCTATCTGGATACGCAAAGTCGAGACACCGCTGGTCATGCCGGCTGTTTAGCCAAAGCGGGTCAGCCGTTGAACGCTGGCAAGGTCAGGCCCTTGACGCCGACGTCGAGCGCGAACAGTCCGCCCGGATTCTTCTGGCGGACGAAGTGACTGGCCGGACGCCGGAGCACGGCCGAGGTGACGTAGAGGATGTCGAGGTCCTTGCCACCGAACTCGCAGCAGGTCGGCAGGTCGGTCGGCAGCAGCACGGTCTGCATCAGCTCGCCGTCCGGATCGTAGCGACAGACCTTGCCGGTCACCGGGATCGTCACCCAGTAGCAGCCTTCCGCATCGACGGTGGCGCCGTCGGCGACGCCGCCGGTCACCGTCATGTCGATGAAGGTACGCCGGTTCTCGATCTCGCCGGTGGCGGCATCGAAATCATAGGCCCACACCGCGCCGGCATGGCTGTCGGAGAAATACATGGTCTTTGAATCCGGGCTCCAGGCCAGCCCGTTGGAGCAGCCGATGCCGTCGATCATCTTGTGGACCGAAAGGTCTGGATCGAGCCGGTAGAGCGCGCCGATGAATTCGATCGGCTGGCCCGGTACCTCGAACATCGAACCCGACCAGAAACGGCCCTGGCGGTCCGGCTTGCCGTCGTTGAAGCGGGTCTTCGGCATATGTGCTTCCGGGTCGACGATCGCCTCGAACTTGCCGGTTGCCGGGTCGAAGAAATGGAAGCCGTTTGTCATGGTCAGCACCAGGCCGCCCTTCTCGCGCAGGCCAAGGCAGCCGAGATATTCCGGCGTCTCGAAGACCTCGTCCTTGCCGTTCGATGGATCGTAGCGATGGATCAGCTTCTTCCAGATGTCGATCCACCACAGCACGCCGGCCTTCGGGTCCCAGAGCGTGCCTTCGCCGAGCTCGGCCCTAGCATCGACGACACAGGTGATTTCGACCATGGTCAGCTCTCCTTTCTGCGCATCTTGCCGCCGAGACCGGCGAAGGTCTCGCTGCCGATCGATACGGTGAGCAGGATCACCGCGCCATAGACGATGAGCAGCGCACCGCTCGACAGGTTCAGCGCCGGCAACAGGCCGGTGAGGATGGTGAGCACCATGGCGCCGGCGACGGTGCCGAGATAGTGGCCGCTGCCGCCGAGGATCGAGGCGCCGCCGATGGCGACCGCCGCGATCGAGGTGAACAGATAGGCGTCGCCCATGCCGAGATAGGCCTGGCCGGAATAGCCGGTGAGCAACATACCGGCGAAGGCGGCGGTGAGGCCGGAAATCACATAGGTCAGGATGGTGGTGCGCGCCGTTGGCACACCGGAGAATTCTGCGACGGTGGCGCTGGTGCCGAGCGCATAGAGATGGCGGCCGAACGCTGCCTTGGAGAGCAGCAGCGTCGCCACCAGCGTCAGCGCAAGCCAGATCAGCGCGATGACCGGGAAGGCGCCGATGCGACCTACCGAAAGGTATTGGATCAAGGCCGGCGCCGAAGGCGTCGGCGAACCGCCGGTCAGCACCAGGATCAAGCCTTGCAGGATGACGTTGGTGGCCAGTGTCATGATGATTGGCGGCACGCCGAACTGGGCGACGCCGACGCCGTTGATCAGCCCGATGAAGGCGCCGCCGGCGAGCAGCAGCGGCATGACCCAGACCAGCGGCAGGTCCTGGCCGCCGCACAGCAACGCCATGACAATTGCCGCCGAATTGAGCACCCATGGCACCGACAGGTCGATGCCGCCGCCGATGATGACGAAGGTCTGGCCGAGCGCGACGATGCCGACGAAGGCGGCCAGCACGACGGTGGAGCGCATGTTGGAGACCGACAGGAAGCCCGGCGAGAACAGCGCCGTGACCAGGAGCAGCACGACCATGCCGGCATAGGCAAGCACGATGAGCCGGTTGCGGGCGAGGAAGGCGCTCATTGGACACGGCCCCTTGCGGCTTTCTCGGCGACGGAACTGGCCAGCACCGAGAGCAGCAGGATGACGCCGGAAGCCACCGGCTGCCAGTAGCTCGACACATGCAGGACGAAGACCAGATTGCCGATCAGGGTGAGCACGAAGGCGCCGATCAGCGTGCCGGCGAGATGGCCGCGGCCGCCGAACAGGCTGACGCCGCCGATGACCGCCGCCGCCACCGAAGGCAGGATGTAGTCCTTACCGATGGTTGGCGACCCGGCACCGGTCTGCGTCGTCAGAAACAGTGCCGCCCCCGCCGCGAACAGGCCGGAGAGGCCATAGGTGATGACGTTGACGCGGGTGATCGATACGCCCGACAGGAAGGCCGACTTTTCGTTGGAGCCTGTCGCCTGGATGGTGATGCCGACGAGGGTAGCGCGGAACCACCACCAGAACAGCAGCAGTGCCAGCAGCATCCAGACCGGGCTGGTCAGGCCAAACAGTTGCGCGTAGCCGAAGCTGACCCACCAGCCTGGCACACTGCCGCCATCGGTCGGCAGGATAATCATGGCGACGCCGTTGAGGATCGACCATGTGGCGAGCGTCACCAGGAAGGGCTGTAGCTTGAGCAGCGAGATCAGCAAACCATTGAGCGCGCCGATCAGGAAGCCGAGCGCGAGGATGGCCAACGCCCAAAGGGCGGTGGTCGAGGGGTCGTCGGTGAAGCGCGTTGCCGCGATCACCGTACCGAGGCTGATCATGCCGCCGATCGACAGATCAATGCCGCCGCGCACCAGCACGATGGTCTGGCCGGTCGCCGCCAGCATCAGCGTCAATGCCGCCGCCGTGTCCAGGTTCAGCTCATCCAGCGAAAAGACGCCGGATTGCAGGCTGCCATAGATGGCGACGATCAAGGCCAGCATCAGGCATGCGACGAGGAACGGCGCGCGATCGAGCAGGCGGCCGCGCCAGTCGATACCCGGCTTGGCGGATTTCATTTCTGCGGGCCTTTGCGCCATTTCCACAGGTTGCTCCGCGATCGCCATCACCATGCCTCAGGCCGCCTCGCTTTCAAGCATCGCGGCGCGCAAAATGCCCGCCTCCGAAATGCGGTCGCCCTCCAACGTCGCGGCAACACCGCCGTTGCGCATCACCAGCACGCGGTCGGCGACATGAACGAGCTCCGGCATGTCGCTCGAATGGAACAGGATTGCATAGCCCTTGGCCGCGAGGTCGCGCATCAGCTGGAAGATCTCGCCCTTGGTGCCGACATCGACGCCGCGCGTCGGATCGTAGAGCAGCAGCACGCGCGCTTGCGTGAGCAGCATCTTGCCGAAGATCACCTTCTGCTGGTTGCCGCCGGACAAAGTGCCGGCAAGCTGTTCCGGCGTGCCGGCCTTGATGCGCAGGAAGTCGACCATTTCCTTGACCAGAGCCGCTTCCTTTTGCCGGCTGAGCAAGCCATTTTCGGTGAAACGCCTGATAACGGACAGGGTCAGGTTCTCGCGCACACTCTTGGTCAGAAGCAGCCCCTGCCCGCGCCGATCCTCCGGCACCAATGCGATACCATCCTTGCCGATCAGGGCCTGGCGCGGATTGGCGATCGAAACCGGCTTGCCCCAGAGCTCGATGGTACCGCTCGCCTTGCTGGCGCCGAACAGCGCCTGGAACAGCTCGCGCTGGCCATGGCCCTGCAGGCCGCCGACGCCGAGCACCTCGCCCTCGCGCAGCGCAAAGTCGACGCCGGAGAGCCGGCTGCCGCTCGAAAAATTCTTGACGCTCAGCGCGATGCGATCGGTCGCGGTGGCAATACGCTCGGGGTAGAGCCGGTCGAGGTGCCGGCCGATCATCTGGGTGACGATCTCGTTGTCGGAGACGGCGTTGGCTTCATGCACGGCAATGGTGCTGCCATTGCGGAAGATGGTCAGCCGGTCGGCGATGGCGCGCACCTCGGCCATGCGGTGCGAGATGAAGATGACCAGCCTGCCCTCGGCGGCGAGCTGCCGAGTAAGCTTGAGCAACCACTCCGCCTCCCGCGCGGGCAGCGCCGAGGTCGCCTCGTCGAGGATCAGGATGCGCGGGTCCTTGGCCAGTCCCTTGGCGATCTCGACGATCTGCCGTTCGGCCAGTGTCAGCCGCCGCAATTCCTGGTCCGGGCGCAATACTGGAAAATTGTATTTTTCGAGCAGCGCCAGCGTCTTGCGGCGCATCTCTGCGCGATTGACGGTGCGCAGCAGCGTACGCGGTTCGTGGCGGAACCAGATGTTCTGCTCGACGCTGAGATCGGGGATCAGCGACAGTTCCTGGAACACAGCGGCAATGCCGCGCACCTGCGCGGCATCCGGATTGGCCGGGCGATAGTCCTGGCCATCGACCAGGATCGAGCCGCCGTCGTGCTGCACGGCGCCCGACAGGATCTGAATGAAGGTGCTTTTGCCCGCGCCGTTCTCACCGAGCAGCGCGTGCACTTCGCCGGCACGGGCGCTGAATGTCGCCTCACTCAGCGCGACGATGCCGCCATAGCGTTTGGACAGGCCGTTGACGGTGACAAGGTCCATGCTTGCGCCTTCGAGAAGCTCTCCCGACATCTTGCGATGCCGGGAGACGGGTCGTGGTCAGAAGATGTTACTTGGTACCGGCCGCTTCCGCAGCGGTGATCTCGACCCAGTCCGGCGTGATCGGCAGCGTCAGGCCGGGCGCCTGGTCCGGGAAGGCATTTTCGCCAATCGCGATCTTGATCATCTTGGTGCCAGGATACAGCTTGGACTCGAAGGGATCGGTGGTGACGAAATCACCCTTGACCGAAACCGAGCGCTCGGCCGGCTTCTTGCCGGTGTCGAGAATGTCGACCGCGAGCTTGATCGCTTCCGAGGAAAGATAGGCCGGGTTGGAACCAAGGATGCACTTGGCGCCTTGCGTCTGCGCGCAAGTGACGGCCGCGACATTGTAGGAGAAGCCGACGACCGGGACGATCGGGCGGCCGGCATCCTTCAGCGCCTGGATAGCGCCGGAGCCATAGCCTTGCGTCATGATGCCGTCGATCTTCGGATTGGCGGCAAGCAGGGCCGCGACACCCGACTGTTCCGGACCGAGTGCATAGTTGCCGTTGTAGTAACCGACGACCTTGATGTCGGGATATTTGGCCAACACCTTCTCATAGCCTTGCTGCAACTGTGCCGAGATCGGCGCGCCGGCGAGGCCACGGTCGAGGATGATGTTGCCCTTGCCGCCAAGCTGCGTAGCCATCCACTCGGCCATCACCGAGGGAATGCGATCCCAGTCGGACGCGACGGCAAATGCGCACGGTTCGGTCACCACCTGGTCGAAGCTGATGACGACGATACCGGCGTCGCAGGCCTTCTTGATGGTCGGATTCAAGGCCGAGTCCGAACCGGCATCGACAAGGATGGCGTCCGGCTTCTGGCGGATGATGTTGTTCAGCGAATTGATCTGCGCCTGGACGGTGTTCTCGACATTCTCGATCTTGAGGTCGACGCGGCCCTTCAGCGGCCCCTTGTTCACCGAAACGGTGGCGACACGCTCCATCTGCTGGCGCCAGTCATTGCCGACGAAATTATTCGAGAGATAGATGGTGTAGGGCTTCTTGTTCTCGGCGTGGCTCGGCGCTGTGTTCACCGAGATTGCGGCCATGGCAAGAGCTGCCAATCCCCCGCAAAATGTCTTCAGTTTCATGATCTCTCCTCCTTCGTGTTTCCTGCATCAGCCGGTGACGGACTTCGCCATCTTGGTGGGTGCTGCGTGTAAATTGATACCGGTACCAATGCGCCTTGTCAATTTAAGCGAAGGCGCATTGGAGAGGCCTGGAGGCGACCATTTCGTCACCGATCGGCAGGCATCGTCATTTCGAGCCGGCGGCCTCGGCCGGGGTGATTTCAACCCAGTCCGGGCTGACGGGAAGAAACAGGCCCGGCGCCATGTCCGGAAAGGCATTCTTGCCGACCTCTATCTTCTGCATGGTCGCGGCGGTATACAATCCCGACGGGACCGGATCGGTGGTGAGGAAGGCGTTGCGCAGCAGGATCTTTTTCTCCGCCGGCTTATTGCCGTCCAGTATCTCCACCGCGAGCTTCAAGGCCTCGGCCGACAGATAGGCAGGGTTGGGTGCAAGGATGCACTGGGCGCCCTGGGTCTGCGCACAGGTCGTCGTCGTCAGGTTGAACGGACTGCCGGTGATGGGAACGATCGGACGACCGGCATCCTGTAGCGCCTTGATCGCTCCGGCGCCGTAGCCCTGGACGAAGATGGCGTCGACTTGCGGGTGCGCCGCCAGCAGGCTGGCGACGCCGGCCTGCTCCGGTCCCAGTGCATAGTCGCCGTTGAAATAGCCGACCACTTCAATGCCGGGATATTTCTTGATGACTTCCTCGAAACCACCCTGCAGCTGGGCCGAGATCGGAGCACTGGCAAGCCCGCGATCAACGAGGATCTTGCCCTTGCCGCCGAGTTTCTTGACCAGCCATTCGGCCTCCACGCGCGGTGCGCGGCCCCAGTCGGACTCCATCGTGTAAGCGCAGGGCGCGCTGACGATCTGGTCGAAGGCGATGACCACGATGCCGGCCTTGCAGGCCTTCTCGATCGTCGGGTTGAGCGCTTCGCCGGAGCCCGCGTCGATCACGATGGCGTCGGGCTTGTTGCGAATGATGTTGTTGAGGGAATTGATCTGCGCCTGGACCGTGGTCTCGACCACCTCGACCTTGAGGTCGACGCGACCGGCGAGCGGCGGCTTCTTGACCGCGATCTCGGCGCTGCGCAGCATCTGCTGGCGCCAGTCGTTGCCGACGAAATTGTTGGACAGATATATGGTGTAGGGCTTCTTGTCCTGTGCGTTGGCCGGCACGGTATCGATCGACAGCAAAGTCGTCGCGATCACCGCAAGGCCGGCGAAGAATGCGCCTGCTTTCATGATTTTCCTCCTCCCGTGTTTGGTGTCAGCCGCGCGAACGCCGCCGCCTTTCATGTGCCTTCCAGGCACACCCCCTTATGGACAGACTTTGTTTTGTGCATGCCGTTATCCCGGAACCGCTGCGCACGTTCGGACATGCACCAGGCGAGTGCTCGACATCGGACGGGGTCGCGCACCCACGTTCGATCGTGGTTTTCGGCGCGGCCTTCATCCTAGCTATGATGCTATTATAATTTTATAAAACTGTCCATGGGCGCGATAGGGAAATCCGCACGACGGTGGCGCCGATCGGGGTTCAGGCCAGATCGTTCGGGGTTCAGGCCAGATCGTTCGGCGCGTCGTAGCTGATGCTGAAGAGATCGGCCGGATGCCGCGCGATGGTGAACTCGATGCTCTGCTGGTCAGCCGACTGGTAGAGCATCTCCACACTCAGCACCGCACTGCCCAGCGCGATGCCGAGGTCGTCCGCGATGACCTCATCGGCGATCTCGGCGCGGACCGTGACATGCGCGACGTCCAGCCGAAGGCCGAGATGCCGTTGCACCGAACGAAAGATCAGCACGTCGGAAAAATCGTCCCGCTTCAGCTTCGCTCCGACAGTTGGCGGGAAATAGCTGGTGATCTGAGCCTTCTTCTGCTCACCCACCGACAGGATGCCGCGCAGGCAGTAGCCCGCCTCGTCCTTGCCCATGCCGAAATGGCGCTGGAGCACGGGCGAAACCTCCTTGCGATAGGATTTCACCGTCAACTGCGCGTCCTTGGTGAAGGCCGCCATGTCGGCAAAATTTTTGAATTTCCAGCTCAGATTGACGGACGGGTTGCGCGCCATGACCACCGCCGGTTTCGCCGACCGCTTCCGGATCAGCCCGTCGGCCTCGAGATCGCGCAAGGCTTGACGCACGGTGATCAGGCTGACGCCGAAATGCTCGGCAATGGTCGCCTCCTTCGGCAGTTCGCCGCCGACGGGGAAGGTGCCGTTGCCGATCGGCTCGCGCAATATGTCGGCTAGCTGGCGATAGAGCGGCCCGTTCGAGCGGCCGAGCGTGCGCCGGGGAAGACTGTCGATGGTGGGAACGGAGTTGTCCATGAGCCTCGTCGCGCCTGTGCCGAAGCTTTTATAATAGCTTCTTTCGCCCGAGGCTATGCATGTCGCCCAAAAGTGGCTCCGGTTTTGGGATAACGATATACATAAAGCCAAACACCAACGCCGATGACCATCAACCGCCTCAGACGAAGAGCCTGAGCGGGTGTTCGATCGCCGATTTGAAGGCGGCGAGCCACGCGGCGGCGGTGATCTCGTCAACGCTTGCCGCGTCTGTGACAAGCAGGCATTCGGCATGGTCACCTGCGGCGCTGACCGAGACAGCCAGACGCATGGCGCGGCCCGGCAACAGCGGCAGCATCAGCGGCCGGATGTCGCTCGCGAGCAGCAGGCGGATCGAAAGCAGCGCCGGCATTTCCGCGTCGTCGCGGTTGTCGGCCAGGGCTGCAAGCCGCGTTGCATACAGCGACGTCAGGGGCATCTCAGGGACGGTTGCAAACACCGCCTGACGGTCTGCCAGTTCAAGCGCCACCGGCGCGTCGGCGGCCTTGGCGACATCCGGGACCTCACCGCATACACGACCCGCCGCGCGCAACAGCACGTCGTCGAGGTCGAACGCTCTCCCCGTGCTCTCCAGCGCGGCCAGCAGGTCTCGGAGCGCGGTCAGCGCGACCGACGCCGCAAAAGCGGCAATGCGGGGAACGGCAACAGAAGGGGCGACGATGTCAGGCAGATTTACGGGCGCGGCGACCGGAACGAAGCCCAGCACGTCGGCTGCCAGGATGCGCCCGCCGGGACCGCTGCCGCGAAGGGCTTCGAGCGGAAGAGCGCGCTCGCGCGCCAGGCGGCGTGCATAGGGTGAAACAGCCAGCCGCGGGGACTGCGCCACCGCCATGTTCATTTGAGATACTCCGCATTGACGCAGTTGGTGAGCCGGCCCTCGGCGATATAGGCGTGCACGACCTCGATCGATTTCAGCCTGAGGTCGCGCATCGACGCCGGGCTGTAGAAGGCCGCGTGCGGGGTGACGGCCAGCCGGTTGGCGATCCACGGCTCGCGGCGGCGCCACGCCGCCAGCAGCGGATGGTCGAGGTCACCGGGCTCGTTCGGCAGCACGTCCAGTCCGGCGCCGGCGACGGTGCCCTCGCGCATTGCCGCTTCCAGCGCGTCGAGATCGACGATCGGGCCGCGCGCCGTGTTGATGAGGACAAGCCCAGGCTTGGCGGCGGCGAAGGCGGCCGCGCCAAGCAGCTTGCGGGTTTCCTCGCTCAACGGGGTGTGGACGCTGACCACATCCGCTCGCCCCATCAGTTCGGCCGGCGAATGAACCCGCTCGTAACCGGTCGACAGATCGACGCCGGACAGAAGATGCGGATCGTAGAACACCACCTTCATGTCGAAGGCTGCGGCGCGGCGGGCGGTGGCCAGCCCAATGCGACCAAGACCGACAACGCCGAAGGTGGCGCCCTTGTGCCGACGCACAAGCGGCGCCTTGGAGAAATGCCAGCCCTCGGCGCCATTGCCGGAAAGCTCTGCGCCATAGGCTGATGTACCGCGCGTCAGCGCCAGCATCAGGCCGATGGCGTGGTCGGCGACTTCGGTGGTTCCGTAGTCCGGCACATTGCAGGCCGGAATCCTGCGTGCGCCCCAGCCTGACGTATCGATGTTGTCGAAGCCGACGCCGGAGCGCACGGCGATTCGTGCTTTGGGAAACGCTGACGGGGCGGCGGCGACATTGTGGGTCGGCGAATAGTTGATGACGGCATCGACCGTCTCGCAGACAGCCGGATCGAGACTGGCGGCCTTGTCGTTGGTCGATCTGGCGAGGATGTGCTCGATGTCAGGATAGTGCTCACGCTCGAGTTCGGCTTCGTCGGCGGCTTGCCAGTTGGCGCACAGGATCTTCATGCTTGCCCTTCGGATTTCATTGGGAACAAATGATTATTTCTTGATGCCACCGATGCGGCCGCCCATCGGCACGACCGCGCCGACCGGCTGGTCGATCGCGGCAAGCGTGCCGCTGATCGGCGCCTCGATCTCGACCACCGCCTTGTCGGTCTCGATCTCGGCGATCAGTTCGCCCTCCTTGATCGCATCGCCGACCGCCTTCAGCCATTTGACGACCGTGCCTTCGCTGACGGTGAGATCGCCGAACGGCATGGTTATCGGCTCGTCGTCGCTGACGGCAGGTGCAGTCGTTGGCGCCGGCGTGGCGGGTTGCGGCTTGGCCGGAACAGGCACGGGATTAGCCGACGCAGCACTTTTCAGGCCGACCGTGTACCAGTGATCCGGTACCGGCGGCTTGCCCGCGATGACGTCGCGCACGCCCTGGACGATGCGCGCCGTGTCGACCAACATGGCGCGCTCCAGCACGGGTGCGAAGGGATGCGAGGTCGGCGCGGTGTGCAACCTCCCGGGCGGGGCGTCGAGTTCGTCGAAGGCGAGTTCGTTGATCGCTTGCGCGATCTCGCCGCCAAGGCCGCACATCGCCCAGGCTTCATCGACGATGAGCAGCCGATGAGTCTTACGCACGCTGGCGACGATTGTCTCGATGTCGAGCGGCATGATGGTGCGCGGATCGATCACTTCGGCTTCGATGCCCTCAGTGGCCAGCGCCTGCGCCGCCTCCAGCGCGCGTTGCACCATCTGGCCGGCGGCTACAATGGTGATGTCGGTGCCGGCCCGCGCGATGCGCGCGACGCCGAAGGGCACATAATGCTCGCCGACCGGCACCTCGCCCTTGGAGGCGAACAGCGCCTTGGGCTCGAGCATGATGACCGGATCGCCGGCCCGCAGCGCGGTCTTCATCAGCCCCTTGGCATCGGCCGGGGTCGAGGGCACGCAAACGATGAGGCCCGGCATGTGGGCGAAGATGGGGTGATAGATGCCGCTGTGATGCGGACCGGAACTGCGCAAAGCGCCGGCGCCGACGCGCACCACCATCGGCGCGCTCATCAGGCCGCTCGTCATGTAGCGCAGCTTCGCTGCCTGCAGGAAAATCTGCCCGGCGGTCTCGAAGGCGAAGTCGGCAAACATCAGGTCCGAGACGGTTCGCGCACCGGTGGCCGAGGCGCCGACGGCGGCGGCGGTAAAGCCCTGTTCGGAAATCGGCGTGTCGACCATCCGCTCGGCGCCGAACTCCTGCCAGAGGTTCCTGGTGTGCGCGAAGCTGCCGCCGCGTTCGCCGGTGCCTTCGCCGAAATAGAGGATCGCCGGATTGGCACGCATTTCCTCGGCAATGCCGTCGCGCACCGCCTCGAGCCAGCCTTGCGTGCGCGTCTCGCCGACGGCGCGCGGCTGCAAGGCGGCCGGCGGGTTGATTGGGTCGGCAAAGACATGCAGGCGCACGGTCGCCGGATCGGGCTCGGGCGAGTTGCGGGCGAAGGCCAGCGCCTCCTCGACCACCTTCTCGATCCGGCTTTCGATCGTCGCCAATGCCTCAGCATCGGCGATGCCATAGTCCTCGATCAGCCGCTTGCGAAACATGTCGATCGGATCGCGCTTGATCCAGGCGTCGAGTTCTTCCTGCGTCCGGTAGGTGCCGATAACCGGATCACCCTCATGATGACCGACGGTGCGATAGGTCTTGGCCTCGATCAGCGTCGGACCCTTGCCGGCGCGGGCGCGCTCGGTGGCTTCCTTCATCGCCAGCCAGACGGCGAAGACGTCGTTGCCGTCCACCGCGACGCCGGGCATGCCGTAGGAGGCGGCCTTGGTGGCGATTTCGGGATTGAGGGTGACGGAGTTGAGCGGCGTCGCCGTGGCGTAGAGGTTGTTCTCGCAGACGAAGACCGCGGGCGCCCGCTGCACGGCGGCGAAGTTGAGTGCCTCGTGGAAGCCGCCATGATTGGCGGCGCCGTCACCGAAGAAGGCGACGCCAATGTCGTCGCGCCCTTGCTGGCGCGCGCTCATGCCGATGCCGACGGCATGACCGATGCCGGCGGCGACGATGCCATTGGTGCCGAACAGGCCTACAGAGCGGTCGTAGAGATGCATGGTGCCGCCGCGGCCGCCGCAAATGCCATCGGCCTTGCCGAACAGCTCGGCCATCACCCGGCCGGGGTTGGCGCCCTTGGCCAGCGCATGGCCGTGGCCACGATGGGTTGAGGTGACCCAGTCGGTCGGGCGCAGATGCGCGCAGACGCCGACACCGGTCGCCTCCTCGCCGATATAGAGATGCAGGAAGCCAGGGGTCTCGCCCTTGCGGCAAGCGATCTGGGCAATGCTTTCGAAGCGGCGCAACAGCACCATGCGTTCGAACAGGTCGAGCAGGATTTTCCGGTCGGGGAGGTTTGGCGCACCCCTGGAATCCTCGCGTGCGCGCGCCGCAGAAATTGCCACCAAAGCCTCCCTGAATCCGTCCGGTGCCGGGCGGCAAAGCGCCGGCGGCGAGCTTGTCGGTCACTCGCTTCGGTCCATCATAGATTATAATAGCATAATGTCTACTGGCTCCGAAAAGAGCCTGATGACGGCTAGCTTTTGGTGACGCGCACCGTCGCGTCAGGCCGCTGGAACAGCTCCGGCCGCAGGCTGGGGCCAAGCCCCGGCCCTTCGAGCGGCGCGACATGGCCATTGCTGACCTGCGGAATGTCGGCGACAATCTCGGTGTACCAGCCGGTGAAATAGGCGCGCACCGCTTCCTGGTAGTTGACGTTCGGCAAAGTCGCCGAGAGCGCGCAACTGGCGGCATAGACGATCGGCCCGGTGCAGTCGTGCAGTGTCACCGGCAGTTCGCTGGCCTCGGCCAAGTTGGCGATCTTGCGCGCTTCCGAGAGCCCGCCGCACCAGGCAAGATCGATCATGATGACCGAAGCGGCGCGCTTGTCGATCAATTGCTTGAACATCTGCCGCGAGGCCAGCCGCTCGCTGGCGGCGATCGGAATGGAGGTGTGGCGGACAAGCTCGGCCATGGCGTCAAGCTCGTTGTAACGGATGGGCTCCTCCAGCCAGGCGACGTCATAGGGCTTCAACGCCTCGGCGATGCGCAGCACTGGCGGCAAGGTCCACAACCCGTGCAGCTCGACCATGATCTCCATGTCGCGGCCGACGGCGTCGCGGATTTTCTGGAAGGGCTCCAGCGCCTTGTCGAGGTCGGCAAGCGAAATGCGGGTGCCGTTCGAGGCCTCGGCGGCGATGTCGAACGGCCATATCTTCATCGCGCCGATGCCTTCCGATTTCAGGCTCTTGGCGAGGTCACCGGCATTGTAGCGCCAGGCGAGCAAATCCTCATATGGGCCTTCGTTCGAGTCGCCAGCCTTAAGCGACCAGTCTTCGCCACGTTCGAACAGCGCGTTCTTCCTTGTGGCGCGGACATGCTTGTAGCCGGCGCAGGTGTTGTAGATCGGCACGGTCTTGTGGGTACGGCCGCCAAGCAGCCGCCAGACCGGCTCGCCGAGCGCCTGGCCATAGATATCCCACAGCGCGATGTTGACGGCGGAATTGCCGCGCACTTCGGCGCCGGAATCGCGCGCGCCGACATAGACGCTGCCCAGCGTGCGGTCATGCAGCTCGATGTCGCGCGGATCCTTGCCGAGGAGATAGGCGGCGACATTGTCGTGGATATAGGAGGCGACCGGACCCGGCGCCCAGAAAGTCTCGCCGGTGCCGATGAGGCCGGCATCGGTGTGGACGCGCAGCCAGAACAGGAACGGGAACTCCGCCAGCTGCAGCGTTTCGAGCGCAACGACTTTCATCTTTTCCTCCCCATTGCCGACCAACCGCACGGCCGGCGGACAATAGCACATCCCCGTTGACAGCCATTTATGGTACCGGTATCAATCCCGTCAAGATGGCCACCGGGAGGGTGCTCGCTTGCCTGCCGAAATTCACGATACCACGCGACCGAGGGCGCTGGTCACCGGGGCCGCCGGCGGCCTCGGCCGCGAAGTGGCGATCCAGTTGGCCCGGCGCGGCTGTGCTGTCGCAATTGCCGACATCAATGGCGAAGGATTGGCCGAAACCGCCCGACAAATCAGGGATATCGGTGCGGAAACCGAGGCCATAACAGGCGATTTCACCAGGGAAGGTGCGCCGGAAGCGGCGGTGGAAAAAGTGGTCGCACGCTGGGGCGGCATCGACATCCTCGTCAACAATGCCGGCTATGGCGTCATCGAGCCGTTCCTCGATGCCACCTTCAAGGCCTGGAACCGCACGCTGGCGCTCAATGTCACCGCACTTGCCATGGCCTGCAAGGCGGCGGGCCGGGTGATGCGCGAGCAGCGTTCGGGGCGCATCGTCAACATCACCTCGCCGGGCTCGCGCATGGCGCTGCCGGACTACACCGCCTACACCGCCAGCAAGGCCGGCGTCGATTCTATCACCCGCGCCGCTGCGGTGGCGCTGGCGCCCTATGGCGTGCTTGTCAACAGCCTGGCGCCGGGCATGATGGACACCGAGATGCAGCGCTCGACGGAGACCGATCTTGCCCGCGCCAACGGCCGCGACGACCTGCAGGCCTTTCTCGACGAGCGCACGCGCCGCATCCCGCTCGGCCGCCGCGCCGAGATTTCCGAGGTCGCGGAGGCTGTCGTCTGGCTCTGCCTCGATTCGCCCAAGTACATGACCGCCGAGCGGCTCAACATGTCGGGCGGGCTCGACAAGGACTGACCAGATGCTGCGCAACTCCCCTCCCGGTACCGCCGATGTCGGCGCGCTCGAACGCAAGGCAACGCGGCTGCGCCGCCACATGCTGACCATGGCGCACGGCCAGGGCCAAGGCTATATCGGCCAGGGCCTCGGCATCGCCGATGCGCTCGCAGCGCTGTATTTCCATGAGTTGCGCTACGACCCGCACAATCTGGCGTGGCCCGAGCGCGACCGTTTCCTGTTGTCGACCGGTCACTATTCCATCGCGCTGTGGGCGGCGCTGGCCGAGGCCGGCATCATTCCGATCGAGGAGCTGGTCACCTATGGCGCCGACAAAAGCCGGCTGGTGATGTCGACGCTCGACACCACGCCCGGGGTCGAAATGATCGGCGGCTCGCTTGGCCATGGGCTGGGACAAGGTGTCGGCCAGGCGCTCGGACTGCGCGTCGACCGCTCCGACGCGCGCGTCTTCGTCGAGCTGTCCGACGGCGAGATGCAGGAAGGCTCAACCTGGGAAGCGGCAATGTCGGCCAGCCATTTCAAGCTCGACGGGCTGGTGGCGCTGATCGACTGCAACGGGATCCAGGCCGACGGGCCTGTCGTGCTCGACATGGAACCTGTCGCCGACAAATGGCGCGCCTTCGGCTGGGAAACATCAGAGATCGACGGCAACGACATGACGGCGATAGTCGGCGCGCTGACCGGTGCACGTCAGCGCAACGGCAAGCCGAAGGCGATCGTGCTGCGCACACTGCCCGGCAAGGGCGTGCCGCGCATCGAGAGCAGCGAGAAATCGCACTTCTTCCGCATCGACGTGGGGCAATGGGACGGCATCATCGCCGAGTTCGAGAACAGCGTGGGAGCGGGCCAGTGAGCGGCACGGCGATGGAGGCTGGCCGCACGCCGGCCATGGGCCAGGACGAAGACGTTGGCGACGGCCGGCAGAGCGTTGAGGCACCGTTCGGCCGCGCGCTGGCCCGTCTTGGCCAGAGCCATCCAGACATTGTCGGGCTGACCGCCGATCTCGGCAAATACACCGACATATTGCCGTTCCGCGATGCCTTTCCAGACCGCTTCTTCAATGTCGGCATGGCCGAGCAGAATCTGGTCGCCGTCGCCGCCGGACTGGCGCGCACCGGCAAGGTGCCGTTCGCCACCACCTATGGCGTGTTCGCGACGCGGCGCGCCTATGATTTCGTCGCCATCGCGCTTGCCCACTCCAACCTCAACGTCAAGATCGTCGCCGGCCTGCCGGGTCTGACGACAGGCTATGGCGGCACGCATCAGGCGATCGAGGACCTGGCGCTGATGCGCATGATCCCCAGCCTCACCATCATCGATCCCTGCGACGCGACCGAGATCGAGGCGGCGACCGAGGCGATCGCCAAGCATCAGGGCCCGGTCTACATGCGGCTGCTGCGCGGCAGCGTGCCTGTCGTGTTCGAGCCGGGTTACCGCTTCGAGATCGGCAAGGCGCGGCGGCTTCGCGACGGTTCGGATGTCGGCTTCATTTCGACCGGCTTCATGACCGAGCGGGCACTGGACGCGGCGGACGCTTTGCGCAGACAGGGCATCGCCGCCGGCGTGTTGCATGTGCCGACCATCAAACCGTTCGACGCCGAAGCGGTGATCAAATTCGCGGCTAATGCCGGCCATATCGTCACGGCGGAAAATCATGTTGTCGTCGGTGGTCTGGCCAGCCTGGTCGTCGAGACCTTGTTCGATGCCGGCATTGCGAAGAAAGTGACACGCATCGGCCTTCCCGACCGCTACATCGAATGCGGCGCGGTGCCGACCCTGCAAGCGAAATACGGCCTGACGACCGAGGCCGTCATCGCGACAATCACTGGTTTGAGCTAGAGTTTCGCATGAAGATCACCGAGATCGAGACCTTCGCTGTTGGCGCCGGCTGGAAGAACTGGCTGTTCGTCAAAGTGCATACCGACAAGGGCATCCATGGCGTCGGCGAAGGCACGCTGAACGGCTTCATCAAGACAACCGAAGCCGGCGTGCATGAACTCAAGCATCTCGCCATCGGCCAGGATCCGCGCCGCATCAACGCGTTGGCCAAGCGCCTGCTGGACAGCGTTTCGCTCGACGGCGGCCACATCCACCGCACGGTGATCGCCGCGATCGAGGTCGCCTGCTGGGACATACTGGGCAAGACCCTCGGCGTGCCGATCCATCAGTTGCTCGGCGGCAAGTGCGCGACAGCGTGCTCGGCTACGCCAATGGCTGGTATCGCACCGAGCGTACGCCAGAGGCTTTCCTCGAGGCCGCCACGGCGGTGCTGGCCAAGGGCTTCAAGGCGTTCAAGCTCGACCCGTTCGGCACCGCGCAAGGTTTCATTTCGCGCGAGGAGCTGGACCTGTCCTACGCGATCTGCCGAAAATTGCGTGACGAACTGCCCAAGGACACGCTGATCCTGATCGACGTCCATGCCCGCTTCACCGAGATCGCCGCCCTGCAGGCGGCGCAAAAGTTCGCCGACCTCGATATCTACTGGTGGGAGGAGCCGACCTCGCGCGACCGGCAGGAAACCGTGCACGAAGTGGCGCATCGCTCGCCGATTCCGGTGGCGACCGGCGAGATGTACGACACGGTCGGCCAGTTCTACACGCTGGCGGCGGGCGGCGGCGTCAACATCTTCCAGCCCGAGCCGATGTCGCTGGGCGGCATTGCGGCGTCGATGCAGGTGGCCAACCTAGCGCTTGCCCATGGCAGCCATATCGCGCCGCATCAGAGCGGCGGACCGGTGGCGACGGCGGTGTGCCTGCAACTGGCCGCCGCGGTGCCGAATTTCCTCATTCAGGAGCATTTCGACGCCTTCAACGACCCGTGGACGCGCGACCTCGCGACCTGGCATCCGACCATCAATCCGGACAACGGCCACCTGTCGCTGCCGCACGCGCCGGGGCTCGGCATCGATCTCAACATCGATGTGATCAAGCATCACCCCTACGATCCCGACGCCTATATCAATGTCCATGCCGAGGGCTGGGAAAAGCGCCTCGGGCGGCGAGACGACACGGCAAAGAAACAGCCGTCCTGATCAAGCGCTCTCGCGGTCGACGATCTCGAAGCCGAGGCTGGTGATGGTCGGCACCTTGGTGTCGCCGCCGAGCCTTGCCAGCAATTGCCGCACGGCGCGCCGGCCCATCTCGTAGCGATTAACCTTCACGGTGGTCAGCGGCGGATAGAGTTGGGCCGCGAGATCCATGTCGCCATAGCCGGCGATGGCGATCCTGCCCGGCACCGCCCAGTGGCGGCGGTGGCATTCCTGCACGGCGCCGACGGCCAGCGTGTCGCTGGAGAAGAAGATGGCGTCGATGTCCTTGTGCCTCGACGTCAACGTCACCAGCGCCTCGGCGCCGCCTTGCGGGGTGATCGGCACCTCGACCTCCATGTCGGCATGGTTCTTGATGCCGAGTTCGGTGAGCGCGGCATGATAGCCGGTGCGGCGCTGCTGCAGGCGATCATTGCCATGGATCGGCGTCGAGACGAAGCCGATGCGCTTGTAGCCCTTGGCCGCCAGATGCATGGTCATGGCGTAGGCGGTCTCGAAGTTGGACACGCCGACCACCATGTCGATCGGCTTGCGGCCCTTGATCTCCGAGATTTCGACCACTGGTGCGCCGCTGCTCTTGAGAAGCGCACGGGCCGTGTCGCTTTGCACGAAGCTTTGCAGGATCATGCCGACCGGGCGCCAGCCAAGCAGGGTGCGGATCGATTTCTCCTCTGCCTCCTGCGTGAACTCGCCCTGCACCAGGAGCATCGAATAGCCGCTCTCGTGGCATTCGTCGGACATGCCCTGCACTTGCTCGGCGATGCCCGAATTGATCAGCGGCGGCACCACCGTGCCGATCATGCGGCCGTTGCCGCGCATGCTGGACGCCAGCCGGTTGGGTACGAAGCCGGCCTGCTCGATGGCCTGCAGCACCTTGGCGCGCGTCTCCGGCGAGACCATATCGGGATTGGACAGCGCCCGCGACACGGTCATCGGCGCGACGCCGACGCGCTTGGCGATCTCGCGGACGCCAAGGCGCCGCGACTTTTTCTCGCCCGGGCCGTCCGGCCTGTCGGTCATCAGCATGCTCCAAGAGAGCGCGACCCGCCAAAGCAATGTTCTCCGGGTCACGCCACAAACGCCATTCATAGCGGTTGCGGCGGACGCTTTCCAGCGATGGACCCAGCTATGCACCATCAGGGAATTTCATCATTGACAAGTTATAATATTATAATCTTAATGGGCGAGAGGAGCGCGGCAAGATCGGCGTGGGCGCGTGGCGCCGGTCGCAAGAGCCGGCAACAGGCGCCGCAAGGGAGGTCAGGATGAACAGCGTGGCTGAGGTGAGCTCGCCGCCGCGGAACGCGCAATTGTTTCGGCGGCGACTGATCGGCTTCATTGCCGTCGGCGAAGTCGGCGTGCTGGCAGCGATGGCCCTGCTGATCGCGTTCTTCTGGCTGCTCGAACCAGCGTTCCTGTCGGAGCGCAATATCCGCGCCATTCTCAACGTCGTCTCCTTTGTCGGCATCATTGCCATCGGCCAGACCATCCTGCTGGTTACCGGCGAGTTCGACCTGTCGGTCGGCTCGGTGGCTGGTCTCTCCGCCGTGGTCGCTGCCAAGCTGATGACCGCGGCCGCCCTGCCGGTGACGGTCGGCATTCTCGGCGGCATCGGCGTCGGAGCTCTGATCGGGCTGCTGAACGGCCTGATTGTCGTCAGGCTCGGCATTCCCGCCTTCATCCAGACGCTCGGCATGCTGTTCATCGGCCAGGGCCTGATCCAGGTGGTGACCGGCGGCTATCCGGTCTACCCGCTACCGGAGGCGATCAACACGATCGGCGGCACCGACCTCGCCTTCGGTCTCGGCTGGAGCTTTGCCTTCTTCGTCATTGCGGCCGTCGTCGCCGACTTCGTCCTGCGGCGCACCGTGCTCGGGCGCAACATGTATGCCACCGGCGGCAACCAGGAAGTGGCGCACCTCGTCGGCATCAACACCAATGCCTACAAGATCGGCGCCTTCATTGTCGTCGGCGCGCTGTCGGCGATCGCCGGCATGTTCGTCATGGCCGATCTCGGCAGCGGCGGCACCTCGATCGGCAGCGGCTGGGAACTGACGGTCATCGCCGGTGTCGTGGTCGGCGGCGTCAGCCTCTTCGGCGGCGCCGGCACAGTGGCCGGCGGCGTTGTCGGCATTCTTTTGCTGAAAATTGTGCAGAGCGGCCTCGTCGTCATCGGCGTCAACTCCAACTGGCAGCAGATCGCGGTCGGCGTGATCATGGTCATGGCCGTCGGCCTCGACATCGTGCGCCGCCGCTACTTCATCGCCGGAGCCTGAGCAAACCGCGGGGAAGTGGACATTGAGCCGGCAAAAAATGCCGGAGAACCAAGGGAGGTACGACATGAGAATAAATCTGAAGAACGGACTGATCCGCAGCGCGCTTGGCGCGGCGGCAGTAGCCACTTCGCTCGGTTTAGCGAGCATTGCCCAGGCGGCGGACATCCACCTGCTCTGGGTGCAGGCGATGAAGGATCATCCCGTGCACCGGCTGATGCAGGCCGGTTTCCTCAACAAGTGCAAGGAGCTCGGCTACACCTGCGAGGTCGTCGGCGACCCGAGCGCCACCAACTGGGACATCCCCGCAACGCTGCCGCTCGCCGAGGCCGCCCTTGCCCGCACCAAATACGATGCCATCGGCGTCTATGGCGTGGATCCGGCGATCTATTCCTACATCACCAAGCTTGCCAAGGAGGGTTTCCCGATCGTCACCTGGCATGTCCTGCCGCCGGAAGGCACCGTCAATGGCCTCAAGGCGGCGACCGGCGAAGACATCGCCGAGGTCGGCGCCAATGCCGCGATCGCGATTGGCGACAAGCTCGGCGGCAGGGGCACGGTTGCGCTGACGCAAGGCGCCTCCAACGATACCGAGAACGCCATGTCGGACGCCTTCCGCAAGACCATCGCGGCGAAATACCCCAGCATCAAGGTGCTCGACACGCAGATGGAGGGCTTTGAGCCGTCGGCGGCCGAGGCAAAAGCGGTAGCCATCCTGCAGGGCAATCCTGATGTGACCGCCGCCTTCGGCACCACCGGCAACAGCATCCAGACCTGGTCGGGCGCTGCCCGCAAGGCCGGACGCGATGTCGTCATCATCGGCATGGACTATATCAGGCAGAATCTCGATCTGGTGAAGTCGGGTGCCGCCTACGGCATCGTCGCGCAGCCGCTCTATGAAGAGAGCGCCAAGGTTGCCGAACTGCTGGGTGATCTCGCCCAGGGCAAGACCGTGCCCTACAGCAATCCGTTGCCGGCCAAGGTGATCACCGCTGCCGACCTCGATCCCTATTACAAAATGCTGGACAGCGCCGGCCAGTAACACCCTGCTGCCGGGTCTGCATCTGGCGGGCCCGGCAACATCCAGAGAGGATCGCCGTGTCGACCACCCAAGAGCCGCTGTTTTCGGCCACCGCCATCGCCAAGAATTTTGGCGGCGTGCAGGCACTGCGCGGCGTCGATTTCGATGTCGTTACCGGCGAGATTCACGCCCTGCTCGGTCAGAACGGCGCCGGCAAGTCGACGCTGGTCAAGATCCTCAACGGCGTGCATCCGGCCGGTTCCTACACCGGCACGATCCAGCTCGACGGCCGGCCCGTCAGTTTTGCCTCGCCGGCCGATGCGCGATCGAACGGTGTCGGCTACGTGCCGCAGGAAATCGAGGTGCTCGAACAGCTTTCGGTCGCCGAGAACGTCTTTGCCGGCCGCACCGGTCTGGGCGACGGCATGCTGGTTCACCAGCGCCAGCTCGAGCAGCGTGCCGGGGAAATCTTTGCCGACCTCGGCATCGACATCAATCCCAGGGCCTATGTCGCGTCGCTGACCTCGGCGCAGCGCCATCTGGTGATAATTGCCCGTGCCATCGTACAGAAGCCGCGCGTGCTGATGCTGGACGAGCCGACAGCCTCGCTCTCCGGCACCGAGGTCGACGCGCTGTTCAGCGTGCTGCGCCGCCTGAAGGCGCAAGGCGTGGCTATGATCTACATCACCCATCGCCTGCCCGAGGTGCTGGCCATCTGCGACCGCGCCACTGTCTTGCGCGACGGGCAGGTGGCGGTGCGGATCGCGCGCGAGGACTTTGACGCCGAGACCTTCATCTTCTCGATGTCGGGGCAAAGGCTGCAGCGGCTGTTTCCCGAACATTCAGCACCCGTCGGCGCGCCGACAGCGCTGGACGTTCGTCATCTCACGGTCGCCGGCCACAGCGGCGCGGTGCATGGCGCCAGGGATATCAACCTCTCCGTGGCGGCGGGCGAGATCGTTGGGCTGGCTGGGCTACTGGGCTCCGGCCGCAGCGAGATCCTGCACGGCATCTATGGCCGCGTTCCCGCCGATGGCGAAATCCGAGTCACTGGCCGGACCGTATCGATCAGATCGCCCAGGGATGCTCGCGCGGCTGGCATTGCACTGCTGACCGAAGACCGCAAGCGTGATGGCCTGCTGTTCAACCTGCCGGTCGGCGCGAACATCACCATCGGCAATCTCGCGCCCTTGTCGCGGCACGGCATGGTGCGTGGCCGGCTGGAGCGCAGTTCCATCCTCGCCGCCATGAGCGCGCTCAACGTCAAGGCGTCATCGCCGCAGGCTTCGGTCACCCATCTGTCGGGCGGCAACCAGCAGAAGCTGCTGTTTGCCCGCGTGCTGATGCGGGCGCCGAAAGTGCTGCTGCTCGATGAGCCGACCAAGGGCGTCGATGCGGCAACCCGGCACGAAATCTACCGGCTTGTCGTCGAACTTGCCGAGAAAGGCGTGGGCTTGCTCATCGTGGCTTCCGAGATCGAGGAACTGATCGGCCTTTGCGACCGCTGTCTCGTCGTTGCCGACGGCCGCATCGTCGACGAATTCGGCCGAGGCGAGGGTGGCGAGGATCGTGTCTTGTGGTCGGTAACGGCGGCGCAAGCCGAGCGCCATGCCCTGGCTGCACAGGTTTCGTCATGATGTTCGCCGGCAAACGCGTTTTCGTCACCGGCGCTGCGACCGGCATCGGTCGCGCGACGGCCGAGTACCTCGCCGCCGAGGGCGCCAAGGTCTTTGGCGCCGGGCTGGATGGCGAGGAAGGAAAAGTGCTCGCCAGCCGCTACGCCGAAAGCCAATTGATCTTCCGCGAGAGCGATCTCACCCGTGAGGCCGACGTCCAGGCTGCCGTGTCGGCAGTCAATGCACGGTTCGGCGGGCTCGACGCGGTCGTCAACTGCGCCGGCATCTATCCCACCGGCAAGCGGCTGGAAGAGGTTTCCGACGAGGATTGGGAGAAAACCATAGCCGTCAATCTGACGGCCATTTTCCGCGTCTGCCGCGCCACCTTGCCGCTGCTGCGCGCGGCCGGCGGCGGCTCGGTCGTCAACATCGCCTCCGTTCATGCCGATGCCACGGTTCCCGGCGTGCCCGCCTATGCCGCGACGAAGGCGGCGGTTGTCGGCCTGTCGCGCCAGATGGCGCTCGACTATGCCGTCGACCGTATCCGCGTCAACGCCGTCCTGGTCGGCTCGGTCGCCACCCGGATGACGCTGGACGGGTTGGAAGCGGCCGGCGGTGCCGAAGCACTGGGGCTGTCGTTCGAGCCCAACAGGATCGCGCGCATCGCCAATCCCTCCGAGATTGCCACCGCAATCGGCTTCCTGGTTTCGGATGCCTCGTCCTTCGTCACCGGCAGCGCCATGCAAGTGGATGGCGGCCTGCTGGCGCGGCTGCTCTAGGTCTTGAGCGCGAAGGGCGTGAACGTAACCGTGCCGACAGCACTTTCACCTGTGGCGAGCACAATCACGCCTTCTTCCGGATCATCCCATCGGCCCCGGTTGAAGGCGCCCGAGGCGTTGGTCTGCGGCTCGACGCAGAAATATGGTTTGGTGGGATCGGCATAGAGCATCAGGTGCTTGAAAACCGCATCACCCTTGATGCGCAGTCCCGCGCCGCGCGTCGGAAAGTGGATTGTCGCTTCACCGCCCCAGCCGCCATAGTCATTGTTGCGCCAGCCATCCGGCAAGGGCCGCGCGGCGGTAAAATCGAGTTCGGGTGGCAGCGTGATCGGATCGCCCGAAATACCATCGGGCTCTTCAAGGTAGAAGCGCCTGGCCCTGAACTGCAATGTCACGTCTGGGTCGCGATCGAACCAGGGATGCAGGCCAAAACCGAACGGCAGGGAGATCGCCCCGGTGTTGGTCAGTGTCATGGTCACGCGCAGGCCCTCATCGGAGACCCCGAAAGTCTGCGTCGCGCGGTAGGAATGAAGGTCGGCTCCGGCATTGATGTCCAGCGAGAGCCTTGCGTCGGCGGTTCCGGCCTCGGTGACGGTCCAGGCGTGTTGCCAGCCACTGCCATGGACGTTGAATTTTTCGGGCGGATTGTTGGGCTGCACCAGCCAGCTTTTTCCCCCGAACTCAAAGGCATTTCCGGCGATGCGGTTGGCATAGGGCGTCATCGGGAACATGGCGATGCCAAGCACATTGCCGGCCTCGCGTTCCTCGTCCGAGAGCCGGCGCATGAGGTCGATGCCGCGCCAGCGTAGCGAACTCACGGAGCCACCGATCTGCGGCACCAGGGCGACTTCGAGCGCTCCCGATCCGATGTTCACCCATTCAGAAATTGCGCCCATAGCCTGCCGTCCATCCACCGTCTACGCTCAGCATCTGGCCCGTCGTGTAGGTGTTGAGCGGATCGCAGAAGAACAGCACGGCCGCAACCGCTTCCTCGATGCTGCCTGAGCGGCCGGCCGGTGTGTGGCTGAGCATCGCTTTGTCGCCGGAAACCATGGTTTCATCTTCGACCGCGCCGACGCCGACGGCATTGACCAGCACCTTCGGGCCGAACTCCATGGCCAGCGTGCGCATGCCTGCGAGGATCGAGGCGTTCTCCATGGAAAAGCGCGGATGGCGGCGCATCGGCATGCCGGCGGTCGCCGAGAGCAGGAAGACAATGCGTCCGCTGCCGTGCTCGGTCATGGTCACGGCAGCCTTGCGCGCATCGGCGTAGTGAGACCGCGGATCGCGCGTCGCCGTTCCTGGCCACAACGCGCAGGAGATCAGCAGGATATCGGCGGCCCGTGCATGGGAACCCTCGACCAGATGGCCGCCATTGGCCTGCAACGCGGCAAGTGCGGCCTCGGCCACCGGATTTGTGTCGCCATCGAGTGCGTAAGCAGTGCCCTCGAGATCGATTTCCATGCCCGCACTCACATCATGTATCCTGCTGTCCAGCCGCCATCGACGGCCAGCACCTGGCCGTTGATATAACTGGCGGTGGGGGAAGCGAGGAACAGCACCGCCTCGGCGATCTCCTCCGGCCGGGCCGGCCGGCCAAGCGGCACATGGGCGAGGAACTCCTCGGTGCGTCCGGCGAACTTGCCGTCCTCGCCATAGAACAGTTTGGCGGTCAGCGCTGTCATCACTGAACCCGGCGCGATCGCATTGGTCAGGATGCCCTTTTCGCCCAGTTCAATCGCCATCGAGCGCGTCAGGTGGATGATGCCGGCCTTGGCGGCGACGAACGGGCTCTGCAGGCGCATCGCCGCCAAGCCGACCACCGAGGCGATGTTGACGATGCGGCCGCCTCTGCCGGCGGCAAGCATCGGCACAAGCGCCGCGCGGCTCATGATGTAGAGGCCGTCGAGATCGATGCCGGTGATGCGATCCCATTCCTCGACTGGGAATTCATCGATGGTGACGCGGTGCGCCAGTGTGTTGACGCCGGCATTGTTGACGAGAATGTCGAGGCGGCCGTAGCGCGCCATGGTGGCGGCGATCGCGTCGTCCACCGAGGCGGCATCGCGGATGTCGACGGCACAGGCCATCGCGCTGCTCAGGGTTGCCGCTACGCGCTCGGCGCCTTCCATGTCGATATCGGCGACAACGATTGCAGCATCATTGTCGGACAGCCGTTTGGCGATAGCGCTGCCGATCGCTCCCGCTGCACCAGTGACCAGCGCCGTCTTACCTCTCAAATCGCATCGCATGCGTCATTCCCCACCTTCGACCAGATTATGCTATTATAATGCTACAGGCTTCACAACAGAGCAGATTCGAACCGGAAGGAACGTCACAAACGCATCGCATAACATTGCCGGAGGTGCAGGAGGCAGGCTGAGTCGGCTTCGCCAGTAGCGGGCGCCGGTCCGACCCCCGCAGGAATAGACAGCCGCTTGACACGAGCCTTCGGAGGCAAGGCACTCCTTGCGCCAGATTTGTAGGCAGGACGGCCTCGTCAGCCGCTGCAGCGAAGTCGGAACTGGCAGCTCGATGAGTGGGGGGAAAGGCGGTAGCGCTCTCCCGCTACCAAATTCCAAGAAAAATCGAATACATAGAGATGTACGGTGCCAGTCGTCTCATGTAGCGGGTCGCGCGATTTCGCAATTTTGACACCCGGTTTTGCAGCAGGGCGCTTCTCTCAAGACAGGGCGATCCGATAGCTGCGAGGGCCATGACGTTTCGGTGCTCTAGATTGCACTCCCGTACAAGCCTCGAGACAACATCCCATCGAAGCGGTGGCTCTCCTACGCTTTCTTCAGAAATTCCGTCCGCAGAACCAGATTGCCTTTGTGCATTCAGCCCGTTGAGGAGATCGGCGAGTTCCTCGGGATCGTGCTGGTTCATTCCAACGATGGTTCGGCTGCCCATCTCGGCGGGCCGCCCGGTACGAGCATCATTGACGGTCCAGGTGCCGGTCGGATCCCGAAAAGGTCTGTAGCGTTGAGGCATGCGGACACGATAAGGTTCTCTCTGCGAAGGGCAGATCATTATTTTTCGCTTTGTATTGATGTCTGATACGTCAATGATACTATCGCGAGTATCATTTCTCATATTCAGACACTGACACCTCGATGATCACTGCTTCCCAGCTTCGTACCGCCCGCGCCCTACTCAACATCGACCAGAAACCCCGGCGGAAATGGCAGGCCTCTCGCTGCCGACGATCCAACGAATGGAGGCCAGCCAAGGCAATGTGCGAGGCGTTGTCGATAGTTTGGTGAAAGGGATCAACGCGCTGAACCGCGCCGGTGTCGACCTTCTCAGCGAACATATGCGTAGCGACGATAGCGGCCGTGGTGTCAGGTTCCGGCATCCAGATACGCTGTTGGGCATGCCAAACTAGATCATACAAAGCGCGCCCTCGGCGCCACGCATTCACCGTCCTTCGTCTTCCTTTTCTTCCCGAAACACCCAATGAGCCTCTCCCGGCATGTCAGCTTGCGGTCCCGCTTTTCCGCATGGAAAGGCAAGGTTCGCTCATGATCCTGTATCTGCGCCGGCTGACCGGAAAAGAGCGTAGCGACAGAGCCGACCGGCACCTCGCTCGCTTTCTGACGTTCATCGCAGGAGCCGCCAATGCTGGCGGCTTTCTGGCGGTCCAACAGTACACATCCCACATGTCAGGCATCGTTTCGTCGATGGCTGATCACCTGGCACTCGGCAATGTCGAACTGGCGCTTTCCGGATTGGGGGCCTTGTTGTCGTTTGTCGCAGGCGCCGCCTGCTCAGCGGTGCTGGTCAACTGGGGAAGGCGGCAGAGTCTGCAGGGCGAGTACGCGTTCCCGCTTGTCCTGGAAGCGCTTCTGCTGATCTGCTTCGGTCTGCTCGGCAGCCATCTTGCGCGTCATGAAGCCCTGTTTGTGCCGATGACGGTGATGCTGCTTTGCTTCATCATGGGCCTGCAGAACGCCATCATCACCAAGCTGTCGGAAGCCAGAATCCGGACAACGCATGTCACTGGCCTGGTGACTGACATGGGCATCGAACTCGGCAAGCTGCTTTATTGGAACATCTCGGGGAGTGACTCGGACGAACTGTTCGTGAAGGCAGATCGAAGAAAGCTGAGGCTGCTTGCGTCGCTTGTGGCATTGTTCTTTCTCGGCGGCGTCATCGGCGCTGTGGGTTTCAGGCATGTCGGCTTCGCGGCGACGTTGTTTCTCGCGGCCATTCTCCTTGTGCTGGCCTCCATGCCAGTCCTGGAGGACGTCTCCGTTCGCATGAGGCGGCTTTGGCAGTAGCGCTGCAGAGCTTTGCTGAATGCCAGATTTGGCAGCACATTCGCGAAGGCGCTGTTCCTGGATTTCGGCAGCTATCTGTTTTGGCCGATCCTGAAGCACGAACACGATGAACCGGCCCAACGGCAAGAGCAAGCGAACTCAGCCATACCCACTCATAACGTGAGGTCGAAGAGGTAGCCGACGCGCCCGCGGCGGCTCCAATCGAATGGCCGGCCGAGATAAGGCCCATTGCCCATCACGCGCAATCCGAGACGGCTGGCGACAAGACTGGCCGTGACGGGAACGGCCGCATGGCTTTGGTTCGAGGCGGGGGGGGTATCGCCCGGTTTTCTACAGCCTCAAGACAGATGCGCCACGCATCACTAATTGAATGCGCCGCATTTTAATATATGCTGCAAGACGTAGAGATAATATCTCAAAGCTGATCAAAAAGGGGGATGCGACCGTGATAACTGCTCCACAGTTGCGTGCCGCGAGGGCGCTCCTTGGCATCGACCAGCGCAGGCTTGCCGAATTGTCCGGTCTTTCCGTGCCGACAATTCAACGCATGGAAGCCAGCGAGTCGATTATTCGGGGTAACGTCGATTCTCTCATGAAGCTGATCGGGGCACTTGACCTCGCCGGCGTGGAATTGATCGCTGAAGGCGCCTCCAGCCAAATCGGCGGGCGCGGCGTGCGACTGAAAGCGGATTTTGACCCCGCCAAAATCCTTGGCGGGGTCGATACGGATGCCAAACTCCCCGTGAGGAGCGTGGCGTGATTTCGGGGGCCGCGGTCCTCCTGTGGGGCGTCGCTGCGCTCCTGGGGACTGCGGTGCTTGCGATTGCGGAAAGCCGCAGATCCGACTCGGGAACACGCCTGATCTACGGCTTGACGCTAGGTATATCGGCGGCCGTGCTCATGGTTCTCGCGAGCCGCATCGCCGACAATCCCGTCACCCCGTCGACTGTGGTGTTGCCTCTTGGATTGCCATGGATTGGCGCTCATTTCCGTTTGGATGCGCTCTCGACTTTCTTCCTCATCGTCGTCAACTTCGGCGGCTCCATGGCCAGCCTTTATGGCCTCGGCTACGGCAGGCATGAGTCTGCGCCGCATCGGGTGCTGCCGTTCTTCCCGGCTTTCCTAGCCGGAATGAACCTTGTCGTGGTGGCCGACGACGCCTTCACTTTCCTGCTTTCTTGGGAATTCATGTCGCTCGCCTCCTGGGCGCTCGTCATGGCGCACCATCGCGAGCAGGACAATGCGCGGGCGGGCTACATCTATCTCGTGATGGCAAGCTTCGGCACACTCGCGCTGCTGCTTGCGTTCGGCCTGCTCGCCGGATCCGATGGAACCTACACATTCGACGCGATGCGAGCCGCCGACCCCACCCCGTTCGCCGCTGCTTTCGTCCTGGTTCTCATGCTGCTGGGCGCCGGCTCCAAGGCTGGACTCGTCCCGCTGCAGGTTTGGCTGCCACTCGCTCATCCGGCCGCGCCAAGCCACGTCTCGGCTCTCATGAGCGGCGTGATGACCAAGGTCGCAGTCTATGGCTTCATACGCGTTATTTTCGATCTGCTCGGTGAGCCGGCATGGTGGTCGGGCGTTGCCGTGCTTTTCCTTGGCGGCCTGACGGCGGTTCTCGGCATCCTCTACGCGCTGATGGAAAAGGACCTGAAGCGACTGCTTGCCTATAGCACCATTGAAAACATCGGCGTCATCTTCGTAAGCCTTGGTCTCGCGCTCGCTTTCAAGGCGAACGCCATGCCATCGGCTGCAGCGCTGGCGCTCACCGCCGCGCTGTTCCACGTCCTCAACCATTCTTTTTTCAAGAGCCTGCTGTTTTTCGGCGCGGGCGCCGTGCTGACGGCAACCGGAGAGCGGGATATGGAGAAGCTGGGCGGTCTCATCCACCGCATGCCCTTTACAAGTTTTGCCTTTCTCGTCGGTTGCGTCGCGATCTCGGCACTTCCACCCTTCAACGGCTTCGTCTCCGAATGGCTGGCCTTTCAGGCCATATTGCAGAGCCCCGATCTGCCACAATGGGGACTGAAGGTCATGGTGCCCGCCGTTGGCGGTCTACTGGCGCTGTCAGCGGCACTGGCCGCGGCCTGCTTTGTAAAGGCGTTCGGGATTACATTCCTCGGCCGGCCACGCTCGGCCGCGGTGGAACTGGCGCATGAGGTCGACCGCTACTCGCTGGCGGCAATGTTCATTCTCGCTGCCCTTTGTCTCCTGGCCGGCATTCTGCCCGGTCTTGTGATAGACGGCCTCTCATCGGTGACACTGCCACTGATCGGCAGTCGGATGCCTGTGCAGATGGCCCAGCCCTGGCTGTCTATCGTGCCGATTGCAGCGAGCCGCAGTTCCTACAACGGCCTGTTGGTGTTCCTGTTCATCGCCTTTTCCGCATCCGCTGCGGCATATGTGATCCATCGCTTTGCATCACATGCACTCCGTCGGGGTCCGGCCTGGGCTTGTGGCTTCCCGGATGTGGTCCCGAGCTCGCAGTACACGGCCGTCAGCTTCGCGCAGCCTATCCGCCGCGTCTTCGGCACGTTCGTATTCCGTGCAAGGGAAACCGTCGAAATGCCGGCACCTGGCGAGACCGGTCCGGCTCGTCTGAATGTCGAAATGCATGATGTGATCTGGGAGACGCTGTACCTGCCTATCGGCCGGGCCCTCGACTTTGCGACCGACCACCTCAACCATCTGCAGTTTCTGACGATCAGGCGCTACCTGACCCTCGTCTTTCTCTTTCTCATTGTCCTGCTCCTGGTGCTCGCACTATGGCCGTGATTCTCGAGTTGGCCGTTCAAGGCGCGCAGATGGCGCTGGTGCTTTTGCTGGCGCCGCTCCTGACCGGATTCGTGCGCAAGGTGAAGGCACGGCTCTTGCGCCGCCAGGGTCCTTCCCTGATCCAACCTTACCGCGATCTCTTGCGGCTGATGCGCAAGGAAGTCGTTCTGGCGGACAACGCATCCTGGCTGTTTCGCGTGACGCCCTATCTGATCTTTGCCACCACCTGGGTCGGCGCGGCGCTCATCCCGACATTCGCCGCCGGCCTCACATTCAGTTGGACCGCCGATCTCATAGCCATTGTCGCACTGCTGGGAAGCGCCCGGTTCTTCCTGGCGCTGGCAGGCATGGACGTCGGCACGAGCTTCGGCGGCATCGGCTCGAGCCGCGAGGTGATGATCGCTTCGCTGGCCGAACCCGCCATGCTGCTCATCGTGTTCAGCCTGGCGCTCGTCGCGGGTGCTACGCAACTCTCAACGGTCGCCGCCTTCATGGGGTCACCGGAGGTTGGCTTGCGGGTGTCGCTCGGGATGTCGCTCATCGCCCTCGTGATGGTGGCGATCGCCGAAAATGCCCGCATACCCGTGGACAACCCATCGACCCATCTGGAACTCACCATGGTTCATGAGGCGATGGTGCTGGAATATTCCGGTCGCCATCTGGCGATGATCGAGTTTGCCGCCTTCCTCAAGCTTCTGCTCTATGTGTCGCTGATTTCCTGCGTCTTCCTACCTTGGGGACTGGCGAGCGCCGGGGCAGGGCTGGAATCCCTTGCTCCGGGTGTCGTCGCCTATGTCGGCAAGCTTGCCGTCTGTGGCGTTCTCCTCGCCGTGTTTGAGACTGCCATCGCCAAGATGCGCGTCTTCCGCGTCCCGGATTTCCTCGGGGCGGCGCTGATGCTGGCCCTGCTCGGCACGCTCCTGCTGTTCGTCTCACGGAGCCTCTGATGAACGGCCTCACCTTCGACATCGCTCACCTGCTCGCCGGCGGCCTGGTGCTGGTCAGTTTCATGATGCTGTATCAGGATCGCCTCTTTGCTCTGATCAACGTTTTTGCGCTTCATGCAATCGTGCTGGCCCTGTCCGTAGCTTGGCAGGCATACATTCAGGACGCGCATCATCTCTACGTTACGGCGGCGATCGCCCTCGTCTTCAAGGCGATCGTCATTCCTGTCGGGCTTCATCGCATCATTCAGCGGCTCGGCATCCATCGTGACGTCGAGACCGCCGTCGGCATCGGTACGACGATGCTTGCGGGGATAGGCCTGGTGACCCTGTCCATGGTCCTGATGCTGCGCGTCACTCCCGAGGCTGATCCCCTCGCCCGCGAGGACCTGGCTTTCGCGCTGTCCATCATTTTGCTGGGGCTGCTGGTGATGGTCACCCGCCGCAACGCCGTCAGCCAAGTTGTCGGATTCATGTCGCTCGAGAACGGTCTGGTCCTCGCCGCCACGGGGGCCAAGGGCATGCCTCTGGTCGTCGAGATCAGTGTCGCCTTCTCGATCCTTATCGCCTTCATCGTCATCGGGGTCTTCCTGTTCCGCATCCGCGAGAGGTTCGACTCGGTGGATGTCGGCGCGCTGGACGACTACAGGGGAGAACACCGTTGACCGCGTTTTCCCTCGATGCGGTGGCCGCCATTTTGCTGATACCGGTCTTCGCGGCCGCACTTCTGGCGGCGCTGCCGAAATACCGGATATCGGCGGGCGTCAATGTCGCGGCGAGCTTGCTGACCTTCCTCGCCGCACTGTCGCTTCTTGTCACCGACCGCCCGCAGCCTGGGCAGTATCTGCTCGTCGACGATCTCAACATCGTCTTCATCGTGCTCAACACATTCGTCGGCTTCACCACCAGCGTCTTCAGCGCTTCCTACATTGCCCACGAACTGGAGAGCGGGCGGCTGACAGTCCCGAACTTGCGGTTTTATCACGCAATGTACCAGGTCATGATGTTCGGCATGAACCTGGCGTTCGTGTCGAACAATATTGGCTTGATGTGGGTGGCGGTGGAACTTGCCACGCTGACCACCGTGCTCATGGTCGGCATCTACCGCACGCACGAGGCGCTGGAGGCCGCCTGGAAATATTTCATTCTGGGCAGCGTCGGCATCGCGCTCGCACTGTTCGGCACCATCCTCGTCTACATGGCTGCACAGCCGGTTGTTGGCGAGGGGACGAATGCGATGGTCTGGACGGTGCTCATCGCTAACGCCGCGCGCTTCGATCCGGCTCTGCTCAATGTCGCCTTCATCTTTCTGCTGCTCGGCTACGGGACGAAGGTCGGCCTTGCGCCCTTACATGCCTGGCTGCCAGACGCGCATGCTGAGGGTCCAACGCCGATTTCCGCAGTGCTGTCGGGCTTGCTGTTAAACGTCGCACTCTATGCCGTGCTGCGCTTCAAGCTATTGCTCGCGGCAAGCCCGGAAGCGATCGCACCTGGGCCATTGATGATCACGATGGGACTGACGTCGCTTGTCTTCGCGGCCTTCATGCTCTACCGCCGCCGCGACATCAAACGCCTGTTCGCGTACTCCTCGATCGAGCACATGGGCATCATCGTGTTCGCCTTCGGCATAGGAGGCCCGCTCGCCAATTTTGCCGGGCTGCTGCACATGGTCATGCACAGCCTGACCAAGTCGGCGATCTTTTTCACGGTCGGCCACATTGCCCAGGTCAAGGGGACACAGAACATCGCCGAAATCCGGGGACTGACGGAAACACATCCTGCCCTTGGCTGGGCGCTCGTCATCGGCGTCGTTGCCATTGCCGGCCTCCCTCCGCTCGGTATCTTCATGAGCGAATTCCTGGTCGTGAGTTCGACATTTGCAAGACACCCTCTTTTGGCGATGCCGTTGGTTTTCGGGATTCTGCTCGCTCTCGGCGCCCTGCTGCTTCGACTGACCGGCGTCGCTTTCGGCGAACCGCGCGGCAGCACTGCACCCGCCGAGGCGTCCTACATTCCGATGTATTCCCACTTGGCGTTGGTGTTTGCCGCCGGCATCTATCTGCCGCCACCGCTGGTCACATGGTTCCAGCACGTCGCAAGTATCCTGGGGTGAGCAGAGGAGAGAAAGAGCATGCCCGCGCTGATCGACCTCATCCTTGCTGGCCAACGTGTCGAAAATCATTTCCCGTGGTCGCGCGCCGTGGTGACTCCGAAAAAATGGGGCTTTGCCGTCGAGCAACTGGCCGAGGGCCACTGGAGCTTGCTCGGCCTATGGGGTGAGCCAGGCGCCGTCCACATGGCACTTCTCGATGAAAGCGCCGGGGACATCGGCGTTGTCAGCCTGGAATGCCCCAGTGGCCGCTACCCATCGGTCGGCCGGCTGCATCCGCCCGCATTGCGGCTCGAACGTGCGGCTGCTGACCTGTTCGGGCTCCTGCCACAAGGCGCGCCTGATACGAGACGGTGGCTTGATCATGGCCATTGGGGTGTCAGCTATCCGTTGAGTACCCGCGTCCGGACGTCTGCTGCGACAGCCTTCCCGTACAGTTTCCTGCCTGCCGAGGGGGAGAGCCTGCATCAGATCCCGGTCGGGCCCGTGCATGCCGGCATCATCGAGCCGGGCCATTTCCGGTTCACGGCGAGCGGTGAAACGGTCGTCCGGCTGGAGCAGCGCCTCGGATACGCGCACAAAGGTATAGAAGGCCTGATGGCGGGGGCCGACATCGACCGTGCAGCCAAATTGGCGGGCAGAACCTCTGGCGACAGTACCGTGGCATACTCCCTCGCTTTTGCCCGCGCGGTCGAGGCGGCGCTGGGTGTCCAGGTTCCCCCACGCGCGGTCTGGCTGCGAGCGCTCATGGCCGAGTTGGAGCGCCTGGCCAATCATCTGGGCGACATCGGCGCTATCTGCAATGATGCCGCCTTCGCGCTCATGCATGCCCACTGTGGGGTGCTGCGTGAGCGCGTATTGCGGGCAAGCGATGCTGCCTTCGGTCATCGTTTGATGCGCGACTGCATCGTGCCCGGAGGCGTGGCAAGCTTCCTGAGCGATGAGGGCACGACAGCGCTCAGGTCCCTGATCGCAGAGATCAGGCAGCGGTTTCCCGCGCTGGTCGAGCTCTACGACAACACGGCGTCGCTGCAGGATCGGACTGTCGCAACTGGCCGGCTGAAAGTGGAACTCGCTCGTCAATATCGCGCCGGAGGCTACGTTGGCCGGGCCTCCGGTCGGGACTTCGATGCCCGACGCAATCTCGCTTATCCACCCTATGGCGAACTCGCATTCGATGTACCTCTCCTCCAGGAAGGCGATGTGAACGCCCGTGTATGGATTCGTATCCACGAGGTCGAACAGAGCCTGTCCCTGATCGAACAAGTCCTGCGACAACTGCCAGACGGGCCGATCCGCGTCGATTTCGCGCAGACAAACCGATCGCATGAAGGCATGGCGCTCGTCGAAGGTTTCCGCGGCGACATTCTGGCCTGGCTGCGCATTGGCAAGGGCGGCTTGGTCGAGCGCTGTCACCTCCGTGATCCGTCATGGTTTCAATGGCCGCTCCTTGAAGCGGCGATCGAAGGAAACATCGTTGCCGACTTTCCGCTGTGCAACAAATCGTTCAACTGCTCTTATTCGGGCCATGATCTCTGAAGGCACGCTATCATGCGCAAGCTTCTTTTTGAAAGCCTGATACGCCCCCCTCTCACCGAGCGTCCGCCGTTGGCAAGCAGCACGGCAGTCGACGAACTCGCACGCGCGCTCGATGGGGCTGCTCACAAACGATTGGGGCGAAGCCTGTCGATCCGGGCGGTCGATGCTGGTTCCTGCAACGGCTGCGAACTTGAGATGCACGCGCTGAACAACGCCTTCTATGACATCGAGCGTTTTGGGATCCGGTTCGTCGCATCACCGCGCCATGCCGATGTACTGCTCGTAACCGGGCCGGTCACAAAAAACATGCGCGAGGCATTGAAGCGGACCTACGACGCAACACCCAACCCAAAATGGGTGGTCGCACTGGGAGATTGCGCAGGCAATGGCGGCTGTTTCGCCGGCAGCTATGCGGTGGTGCGCGGAGTGTCCGAGGCCTTGCCTGTCGATCTGCACATTCCAGGTTGTCCGCCACCGCCAATCGAAATTCTGAAAGGCCTGCTCGCCTTGCTTGAGGGCGTGAATTCCAAGACTGGTGCTGCCCGAAGATGACTATGTAGAGGCTTTGCCAAGGTTGGCCTTGTCGCTGCATAGATCCAACCAATGCGTAGCCGTGAGTTTAGGGGCATCAGCCAACCTCTGTCCCAAAATTGGAAGGCGCTCGGCGGCGAGAACGGCTAAAACGCCTGCTTTTTCGCCGGCAGCCCAGCGCTTTCGATCGAAGGGGAACCCGTTCCCTAGTCCGAAATGGTTACTTGCGCTGCAGCTAATGTAGTTACAATCTTGTGCAGTCGGAAGCTGCATGGGCCGGCCAGGCGCGAATACCGCCTTCGCCGGCGTCTCAAAGCAGCCGACCACACGTTTGCGGTGCTCTAAGGGGGAATCAATGAGATTGACGATTGTTTGTGCGGCAATTGTGATGGCCGTATCCACCGCCGCCGTTGCGCACGAGAAAAAGAGGGTGGTCAGTACAGCAGTAACGTCGGCCTGCGCCGACCTGTCGGGCAGCACGATCAAGAAAAACGGGGAAACAAAATTGGATAGCAGTTCAACCGGAACTGTCTCCAGCGCGATTTCGAAAGACAAATCGGAGCCGCGCCTGGGCTATGAAACGGTCAATCCTGCAATCATATCGATCTATTAGCTGAGGAAATAGCAGGCAGGTCTATCGGCGCTCAGGCTTCGGGAGCAGGGCATGGACCGACTCGCGGCCATTGCCTGCGGACCATATTCAAGCACCGCGAAATCAGCCGTTAATCGCTTGGTGGCGGCGCTCGGCCTCATTGCGCATGCCTGCGCTCAATATTTGATGCGGTCACGCATTGCGTACCAAAGCATTCCGAGCACATAGAGCGGGCCGCGCAGCGCCGTGCCGCCGGGGAACGGCAGCGGGCTTAGGGTCGAAAACAGATCGAGCCGCGAAGCATCACCGGTGATCGCCTCAGCGAGCAGCTTGCCCGACAGCGTCGACAGGATCACCCCCTTGCCCGAATAGCCATGCGCAAAATAGACGTCGCCATAGCGACCGACATGCGGCAGGCGCGATGTCGTCACCGAGACCAGCCCGCCCCAGGCGTGATCGATGCGGCGGCCGCGCAATTGCGGAAAGGTGTTTTCCATGTGCGGCCGCACGAAGCCGGCAATGTCGGCGGGCGGCGACGGCGTATAGCGCTCGCCGCCGCCGAACAGCAGGCGTCCATCCGCCGACAGCCGGTAGTAATTGACGACGAAGCGCGTGTCGGAGACGGCCACATTGCTTGGGATGACGTCGCTCGTGTCGCCCAGCGGCTCGGTGGCGATGATGTAGTTGCCGACCGGCATGATGCGGCTGTTGACGCGCGGCTCAAGCCCGTGGAGCAGCGCATCGCCGGCCAGTACGACATGCCTGGCCCGGACCGAGCCTTTGGCCGTCGAAACCCGGGGGGAAGGTTCCCGCTCCAGCCGCAGCGCCACCGAATTCTCGTGGATGGTGACGCCCGCCGCAGCCGCGGCGCGAGCAAGACCGAGCGTGTAGTTCAGCGGATGCATATGTCCACCGAGCTTCTCGTACATCGCGCCGTGATAAGGTGTGTTCACCATTCCGCGCGCCTGCGCTGCCGACAGCATCTCGACATCATGAAAGTTCATCACCGTAGAAAGGCACTCGGCCTCTTCTTCGAGGTCGCGCAGGTCGGAACCGTTGACCGCACCGGCCAGATGGCCGGTGAGGCTGAGGTCGCAATCGATGGCATGGCGCTCGATCAGACCGAGCACGAGGGCCCGCGCCTCGAAGGCGAGATCGAACAGCGCCCTCCCCCGTTCCGGCCCAGATAGCTTGACCAGCCCCTTGGCGCCCTTGCGCAGGCCGGGGATCATCTGGCCGCCATTGCGCCCCGACGCCCCCCAGCCGATCTTGCCGCCTTCGAGCAGCACCACCTTCAGGCCGCGTTCGGCTGCATGAAAGGCTGCGGAGAGGCCGGTACAACCGCCGCCGACCACCACCAGATCGGCGTCGACGTCGCCCTGCAGCGCCGGATGGTCCGGAGCCGGATTGGCCGTCGCGACATAGTAGGATTTGCCGATATCCAGGCCGGAGTTGAAGCCCCCAGAATTGAAGCCCATCATCACACCTTGAGCAGCAGATGGTCGCGTTCCCAAGAGGTGACGACGCTCTGGAACAGGTCGAGCTCAACGCTCTTGACGCGCAAATAGGTCTGGAAGAAATCCTCGCCGAGCACCGCCCGAACCGGATCGCACGCAGCGAAGCGGTCGAGCGCCTCTTCCATGGTTTTGGGCAGCGTGCTCCTGCTGCGATAGGCATTGCCCGACGCTTCCGTCGAACGAGCGATCTTCTCCTCGACGCCGAGATAACCGCAAAGCAGCGAGCCGGCTATCGCCAGATAGGGATTGGCATCGGCACCGGGCAGCCGATTTTCCACGCGCCGCGCGGTGCGCCCGCCGGCCGGCACACGCAGGCCGCAGGAGCGGTTGTCGTGCGACCACTCGATGTTGGCGGGTGCACTGTGGTTCGGCCGGATGCGGCGGAACGAATTCACGTTCGGCGCAAACAGCGGCATCACCTCGGGAATGTATTTCTGCAGGCCGCCGATGAAATGCCCGAACATCTCGGTGTCGGCGCCGTCATGCCCGGCAAACAGCGTGTTGCCGGCCTCGTCGACGACAGACATGTGGAGATGCATTGAGCTGCCGGCTTGTGCGGCTATCGGTTTGGCCATGAAGGTCGCCTGCATGCCACCTTCCTGCGCGGTCTGGCGCGTCATTCGCTTGAACAGCAATACCTTGTCTGCCAGCGGCAGCGCGTCGCCATGCAGGAAATTGATCTCCAGTTGGGCCGTGCCCGATTCATGGATGAGCGTGTCGAGCGGCAGTCCGGCTGCCGCAGCATAGTCATAGAGGCGCCGGATCACCGGCTCGAATTGCTCCAGTGCCGCCATGTCATAGGGATGCTGCACGCTTTCGGAGCGGCCATTGCGCCCGACCGGCGCCGTCACCGGCCTGTCGGGATCGGGATTGGGCGCGGTGAGATAAAATTCAAGCTCCGGCGCCACCACCGCCCGCCAGCCGCGCTGGCGATATAGATCGAGCACGGCCCGCAACACGTGCCGCGGCGAAGCCATCCACGGCCGGTCGTCCATGTGGAACGCATCGGCGAAGACATAGGCCTTGCCTGGCCCGCCACCGGGCGCCAGACAGAGTGTTGCGACATCCGGCACCATCCGCATGTCGGGGTCCTGGTAGGCGAACCCCTCGTCGACGGAACCGGAATAGCGGCCGTCGATGCTGACCAGGAACGCGCTGCTCGGCAGATAGAGTGCTCGGTCCTCGATCGCCTTGAGGAACTTGGCCGCTGGCAGGGCCTTGCCGCGCAGCACGCCGTTCACGTCGGGCACCAGGCACTCGACCTCGCTGACAGCGTGAGCGGCCAACCAGTCTTTCGGGTCGTTGGTGCCGTTCATGGTCGAGGCATCAGTTGTTGTGGTGTCAAGCATCAGGTCGGGTCCTTGCGAGAGCGAGAATGGCTTCGGCAGCCACGTCCGTTCCGGGTGTCAGCGCCATATGCACTGCATTCTCCCGGAGGCGTGCGCGCATTGCAGCATCGGCCATCAGGCCAAGAATGCTTCGCTCCAATTCGTCTTCCGTCCAGCCATCGCGGCTGATGTGGCGCCCGACGCCGGTTTCCTCGGCACGTTGCGCATTGTCATGCCCGTCCCAGCAATAGGGCATGACCAGCGACGGCACGCCGAAACGCAGTGCTTCGCAAAAGCTGTTGTTGCCGCCATGATGAATGAAGAGGTCGCATTTCGCCACGACGGAAGGCTGTGGAAACCAGGCGTCGAGATAGACATTGTCCGGAACGGCGCGATAGCTGTCGCGCAGACCTCCGGCATTGACAATGAAGCGGGCCGGCAGCCTGTCGAAAACGGCGAGCATGCGCTGGATCAGGCCTACATCCATGGCGCCAAGACTACCGAAACTGACATAAACCAGCGGTCCGCCATTGCGCGGAAAGACCGGTACGTCGAACGGCCCTTCCGAGCGGACGCAGCCTTCGAGATAGACGAAGCTGGCAGGGTCGAGCGGCTCGGCGCGCTGCCTTCGCACAATCGTTGGGGTCAGCAGCAGATTGAGGGCGGGCGAAGGTTCCAGAAAAAGACCTGTTGGCAAGGGCGCAAGACCGGCGTCGGTCCGAAGCCGATTGAAGCGGTCATGGGCCGGAGCGACCGCTGCCAGGTAGCGCGCCTCGAACACCGCGCGGCTCGGGTCGTCGGCGGCGAGACCGGACAGATAGGGTGGCACATTGGCATCGGGAAGCTCGGTTTCGGCGCAGGAGACGACGCGCACCCACGGGCAGCCGGCTGTCGCCAATGCCGGGAACATGACGACGTTGTCGAGCACCACGGCGTCCGGCTTCAGCCGCGCCAGCAATTGGCGCAGCGGCGCCTCGGCGTTGACCGCAGTGTCTACGATTGCTTGCCAGGTCGGGGCAACGTAGGTTTCGAGCTGATCGATGGGGCTCAGCCTGAAATGCGGCAGATGACGGCGCACGAAGGCCTGCCAGTAGCTCTGGCGTTCGCTGTCGGTCA
Organism: Mesorhizobium sp. M0040; assembly: GCF_040323505.1. NCBI lineage: Bacteria > Pseudomonadati > Pseudomonadota > Alphaproteobacteria > Hyphomicrobiales > Phyllobacteriaceae > Mesorhizobium > Mesorhizobium sp. M0040. The sequence continues at coordinate 302,895 of NZ_JAMYVA010000001.1, read as the reverse complement.
ACGGATCGTCAGTCGGCAACTGGTATTCCTGAAACCCATAGTCGGCGAACACGCCAGAAAAGCCGGCATGGCAGATGAACACCGGACGGGCGCCACGAGCGCGCAGGGCCTGCGCTATGCCAACGCAATTCAGCGCAGCGCCGAAGCTCGCTTCCGGAAACAGTGCGATGGTCGGGCTGCCTTTGCGCATGATCCTCGTTATTCCGGCCGGCTGATCATGCCGAACAGCGCGGGCGCCCCGCGACTGGCCGCCTGCGGTCGCTGGCTGCGGGAAAGCCGCAGATGGACCCGAAGCAGATCGGCTGCAACCTCGTACTGCTGGCTCTCCAGATGGTCGAGTATGGTCAGATGCTCGCGCAATGATTGCTTCAGCCGGAAGACATTGACGCCGGCATACGTTCCCGGCAGCCGGCGCAGCCTGAGATGATCGGCCAACGCCTCGGCGACGAAGCGGTTGGCGGAGCCACCGGCGATCATCCCGTGAAAATCGATGTCCAGCCGTTGGAACTCTCTGGAATCGAATGCCGCGTCGGGCAGAGCCAGCAGCATTTCCATGCCCTGTCGCAAGGCTGCCGCGCGCGTCCCATCCAGCCGGAACCCAAGCGCCAGAAGGGCGGCGGGTTCCAGCAACAGCCGGAATTCATAGCTCTCCCCTTGTGCGCCAGGATCGTCCGGCACTCTCCTGAAAAGCCAGGACTGCCCCGGCGCGCGGTCCAGAAGATTTTCCTCGGCCAGTTTCTTCAGCGATTTTAGTACCGTCCTGCGCTCGGCATTATACCGTCGCATCAGCGCGCCGACGGTGACCGTCTGGTCCAGCCGGCGCGCCGAGCGGTCTCGCAGGATCATGTCGGCAAGTTCATCCTCCTCGGCGCTCGGCAGGTCGGCGGCGACGGTCGCCTGGCTCGTGAGGTCTACGGCCAAGCGATAGCCGGACTCAGCCTCCCATTGAACTACGCCTTTTTCAGTGAGCAGACGCAGCGCGGCCCGCACCGGAGTTCGGGATACATTGCAGAGCGAAGCGATCTGCTGCTCCGGGAGATGAGCGCCGGGTTCAAAGCCGCGTTTCCGGGCCACATCGAGAATGCGCTGTGCAAGGTCGAGATGGTTGGTGCGGGGACGTCGAGCTGCAACTTGCATGGCAATTCTCATGAAGGACTTGGCGGCTGAGGTTTGGCCGATTGCCCTTGCGGATGCGATCGGCCGGGATTCACCGTAGTTGACAAATTATGGATTGACGTACTTTTTTCTGCAATAGTACTGTGAGATCAATCGGCAATAAAAGACCGGGGAACAGGATCAAAGCGGCTACGGCTGCAAGCGCTGGTCCGACGACTAAGTTCGATGATCAACCAGAATGGGAGTCTGTCATGACCACCACCACCCTGCGGCACCGTCCGTTAAGGAAATCCTTGATCGCACTTGGCCTTGGCCTGGCGCTGTCAGCGCCGGCGGCTGCCTCCGACCTCGTTATCTCCAACTGGGACGGCTACATGGCGCCGGATGCCATGAAAGCTTTCAAGGCGGCGACCGGTGTCTCCGGTGAAGTCGTGGTTCACGCCACTAACGAGGAGATCATGGGCAAGCTCGTCGCGTCCGGCGGCAAGGGCTATGACGTGGTCTTCGTCTCCTCGCCCTTCGCCGAAGTGCTGAACAAGCTCGGCCTGATCGAGGCGATCGACCATGCCAAGATCCCTAACCTCGCCAATCTCTATCCCGAGGCGGCGAAGCTGCCGCACGACGCCGGCAACAATTTTTCCGTGCCCTACACTTGGGGCACCACCGGCCTTTGCTACCGTTCGGATCTGGTGAAGGCGGAGCCGGTGAGCTGGAACGACCTTCTCGCCCCGTCCGATGCGCTCAAGGGCAAGACGACGATGCTGGCGACCGACCGCTGGCTGCTTGCCGCCGGCCAACTCGCCAAGGGCTATTCGGTGAACGAGACCGATCCGGCAAAGCTCGGCGAAGTCAAGGACCTGCTGATCTCGGCCAAGAAGACCTTGCTGGCCTATGACGACACGACCTTTTATTCAAAGCTGGTCTCGGGCGAGGCGCTGATGGTTCAGGCCTGGGATGGCTGGTGCAATTACGGGATCGCCGAGAATCCACAAATTAAATACACCATACCGAAAGAAGGCTCGGATCTCTGGGTCGATACGATGGTCGTGATGAAGGCATCGGCCAACAAGGACGCCGCCTTCCAGTTCATCAACTTCATGCTGGACGCCAAGAACCACGCCTGGGCGGCCCAGAACATCGACTACAAGGTACCGAACAAGCCGGCTATGGAAAGCCTGCCGGCGGATTTTCTCGCCAAATTTCCCAATATGAGCATGCCGGTGGCAGAGTTGGTCAAGTTCGAGCAGTTGCGCGATGTCGGCGATGCCCAACGCGACTACTCGAAGATCGTCAGCGAAATCAAGGCCGCGCAATAAGCGACATCAAAATCAGAGATCCCGGTCGACGGCGGAGTTTTCGCCACCGACCGTTGAATGCGGTACCGCAATCTTGTCCCAAACAAGACTTCGCTCATCCTTGCTGATGACGCCGGCGCTGGCCTGGCTCACCGCCTTGATGGTCGTGCCATGCGCGCTGGTGCTGGCGCTCGCCTTCTTCCGGCGCGGCATCTATGGTGGCATCGATTACACTTTCACGCTGGAGAATTTCGGGCTGGTGTTCGACCCGCTCTATGCCGGCATCTTCCTCAATTCGGCGCGCATTGCCGGCACGGCAACCCTGGTCGCGGTGGTGATCGGTTATGCCGCCGCCTATGCGATCGCGGCAGCACCCCGGCAACTGCAGCCGGTGTTTCTGTTCTTTGCCGTCTTGCCCTTCTGGTCCAACTACCTGATCCGTACCTATGCCTGGATCGTGCTGCTCAACCGCGAAGGGCTGATCACACAACTGCTGCGCTGGTTCGGCTACACCGGCGAGCCGCCGTCGATGCTTTATACCGAAGGCGCCGTCATCGCCGGTCTGGTCTACAACTATCTGCCCTTCGTCATCCTGGCCTGCTACGCGCCGCTGTCGCGGCTCAATCCGGAGCTCGCAGAGGCCTCGCGCGATCTCGGCGCGTCGGCCGTGACCACATTTCGCCGGGTCATCCTGCCACTGACCGTGCCGGGTATCGCCGCCGGTGCTGTTTTCGTCTTCGTGCTGTCGATCGGCAATTTCGTGACCCCTGCTCTGCTCGGCGGCGGGCGCTTCCAGATGACCGGCAATGTCGTCTACGAGCAGTTCCTGACCGCCAATGACTGGCCCTTCGGTGCGGCACTGGCAATGGTGCTGATCGCCATCATGCTGCTGGTGCTGACGGCGCAGGCCCTGGCTGCTGATCGCGCCTCGGGCCGTACCGCCGAAGCGAGAGGAGGCACCGATGGCTGAGCGCTCCCTCGCCACGAGGCGCGCGCTCTGGCTCGTGCTTTCACTGGTCCTGGCCTTCCTCTACATCCCGATCGCCGTGCTGGTGGCGCTGTCGTTCAACCAAGGTGGGCTGCCGACCGTCTGGTCGGGCTTCTCGCTGAAATGGTATGTCTCGCTAATCGGAAACGCCGCAATCCTTTCTGCCGCGCTCAACACACTGATCGTGGCGCTTGTCTCGACCGCCATCGCCACGCTGCTCGGCACGCTGCTGGCGATCGGCGTCGAAATACGCCGGCAATACGGCAAAGGTCTCGAGGCGCTGATCTTTGCGCCGATGATCATTCCCGACATCGTGCTGGCGATCGCGCTGCTCAGCTTCTTCTCGATGCTTGATCTCACCTTGGGCCTGCACACCATCATCCTCGCCCATGTCGTCTTCAATCTCGCCTTCGTCTGCTCCGTGGTGCGCGCGCGGCTGAAAAGCTTCGACTGGTCGATCGTCGAGGCCTCTGCCGATCTCGGTGCTTCCGCGCTCACGACATTTCGGCGGGTGACGTTGCCGGTGATCCTGCCTGCCGTCGTCGCCGGCGCGCTGCTCGCCTTCACCCTTTCGGTCGACGAATTCATCATCGCCTTCTTCACCGCCGGCGCCGGCCGCGCCTCGACCACGCTGCCGATGCAGATCTATTCGATGATTCGCTTCGGCATCACGCCGGAGATCAATGCATTGGCGACTATCGTCATGGCGGTCTCAATCACCGCGCTGACCCTGTCGCAGCGGCTCAACCGTGGAGTGATCGGCCAATGAACGAGCCCCGCACGCTGCTGGCGATCGACAACGTGTCGAAGAAGTTCGGCCGGGTGACGGCGGTCGACGGCATTTCGCTGGATATCCGCGAGAACGAGTTCTTCGCCTTGCTTGGACCTTCGGGCTGCGGCAAGACAACGCTGCTGCGCATGTTGGCCGGCTTTGAGACGCCCAATGACGGGCGCATCCTGCTCGACGGCCGTGACATCGCCAGGACCCCGCCCAATAAGCGGCCGGTCAATCTGATGTTCCAGTCCTATGCGCTGTTTCCGCATATGAGCGTCAGGGCGAATGTTTCCTACGGCCTCGAAATGGAACGCTTGCCTGCAAAGGAAATCCGCTCCCGTGTCGACGCCATTTTGGCGACGACCGAACTCGTTGCCTTCGCCGACCGCAAGCCGGAGCAATTGTCCGGCGGGCAGAAGCAGCGCGTCGCGCTTGCCCGAGCGCTGGTCAAGCGACCACGGCTGCTTCTGCTCGACGAACCTCTTGGTGCACTCGACAAGAAATTGCGCCGGGCCATGCAACTGGAGCTGAAGCGGCTGCAGCACGAGGTCGGCATCACCTTCGTCATCGTCACCCATGATCAGGAGGAATCGCTCGTCATGGCCGACCGTATGGCAGTGCTCAGGGACGGCAAGCTGCTGCAATGCGATACACCCCATGCGGTCTACGAGCATCCGGGGGACCGTTTCGTCGCGGACTTCATCGGCGTCATGAATTTCGTACAGGGCAAAGCCGCCGGCGACGGCGTGCTGGCAAGCGACGGCGTGCGGATCGCCGGCGATGTTCCCGCAACAATTTCGCCCGGCGCTGCGGCGGTAGCTTCAGTGCGGCCCGAACGCATCCGACTGTTCCCGTCGGCAGAAACGGCCAACCGTATCTTCGGCGCGGTCGAGGCGCTGGCCTATCAGGGACTCGATCTGCAGCTGCACGTCCGCACCGCCCTGTCGCCAAAGCCGTTCCTGGTGCGCGTCACCGCCGACGCCGCCGACCGCCGCCCGGTCTCGTCGGGCGATACAGTCGAGCTCGGCTGGGATGCGGCTGACGTCAGAATTTTCGCAGATTGATCGAAGGAGAACCTCTCATGGCGCAGAAGACGATCGCGTTCTTTCCGGAGGCCGCCTATGGCCCCGCGCTCAATTCCGTCGGCATAGCCCAGGCGATCGAGGCGCGCGGCCACAGAGCGGTGTTCCTGTCGGACCCCGGCTTCGTCGACGTCTACAAGGGCTACGGCTTCGAGGCTCATCCGGTGAACCTGTCCGAGCCGATGCCGCCGGAACAGATGGCCAAGTTCTGGGAAGACTTCATCAACGGCCACATCCCGAACTTCCGCAAATCGCCCTACGACCAGGTCGACAATTACGTGAAGGATTGCTGGACGGCGATTGTCGACAGCGCCAAATGGGCTGAGAAGGATCTGCCTGGCGTGCTTGCGACGATCAAACCTGATGTCATCTGTGTCGACAACGTCATCCTGTTCCCGGCAATCAAGCAGTATGGCAAGCCCTGGGTGCGCGTCATCTCCTGCTCGGAAAACGAGATCGAGGACGAGGACATCCCGCCACATCTGTCCGGCTGCGGCGAGAACGACCACGCCTGCCATCGGCGTTACCGCGACCATTTCAACGCCGTCATCAAGCCGATCCATGACGACTTCAATGCGTTTTTGAAAGCGAACAACGAAGCGCCGTATCCGATCGGCCAGTTCTTCGAGGCCTCGCCGTACCTCAATCTGCTGCTCTATCCCGAGGCGGCGAAGTTCAAGCGCCGCTATCCGCTCGACCCGGCAAAATTCCAATATCTGGAAGGCTGCGTGCGGCAGGAGAAGCCCTACACCGTGCCGGTTTTTGCGAAGAATAATGACGGGCCGCTGCTCTATGTTTCCTTCGGCAGCCTTGGCGCCGGCGATGTCGATCTGCTGAAGCGCATCGTCGCAACGTTGGGCAAGACGCGCTACCGGGCCCTGGTCAATGTCGGCGGCTACAAGGAGCAGTACGCGCAAGTGCCCGAAAACGTCATCATCGAGAGCTGGTTCCCGCAACCCTCGGTCATCCCGCAGGTCGATGCGGTGATCCATCATGGCGGCAACAACTCGTTCACCGAGTGCCTGTATTTCGGCAAGCCGGCCATCATCATGCCCTACGTCTGGGACGGCCACGACAATGCGACGCGGGTCGAGGAGACCGGCCACGGCTTCGGCATGCCGCGCTACGACTGGAGCGACGCCGAGCTCATCGCCAGGATCGAAACCTGCCTGACCGACGTGGCAATCAAGGCCAAGCTGGCCAAGACGTCGGCCCAGATGCAGTCGCAAAACGGCCCGGAGAAGGCGGCTGGGCTGTTGGCACAACTTCTATGAGCGCGATGTTTGAGATGCTGAGCCAAGGCACCCCCCTCTGGCCTGCCGGCCATCTCCCCCTCAAGGGGCGAGATTGGATGTCACCCCGGCTTTCGCCAATCACCAACGTCGAAGGAGTGAGCAGGGCGCCGGAGCTGCTAATCTCCCCCCTTGAGGGGGAGATGTCCGGCAGGACAGAGAGGGGCGCCGTAGAGCGAAGCCATCTCGAAAATGCGCGTCGCACCAGCGGAGCACCCGCATGACCGCGCCGCACCTCCACCAAGCCTCGACCCGCACCGACCTCGTCGACTGGGGCACCCAGCCCGACGCGCTGGAAGGCGCTTCGCACTCCACCGGCAGGCTGGTGCACAAGGGGCCGAACAACCAGCCGGAATCCGGCATCTGGGTCTGCACACCCGGTCGCTGGCGGCTGGCGATTCCGCGCGACGAATTGTGCCATTTCGTTGCCGGCCGCGCGACCTACAGATCGGACGACGGCGAGGTGATCGAGGTATCCGCCGCCACGGTTGTCATGTTCCCGGCCGGTTGGACCGGCGAATGCACCGTCCACGAGACCATCCGCAACGTTTACATGCTGGCCTAAAGCCGGCCACTGGAGCTCCCGACATGCCGACACCGATCATGAAATCGCCGCTCGCCCTCACCGACCTGGTCGACTGGGGCGTCATCCCCACCCTGATCGAGGGCGAATCCCGCACTTCCGGCAAGCTGCTGCACAAGGGGCCGGAGGGCCGCTCCGAATGCGGACTGTGGGTCTGCACGCCGGGCAAATGGCGCTGCCACGTCACCCGCGACGAGTTCTGCCATTTCCTCGAGGGACGCTGCACCTATGTCCACGAATCCGGCGAGGTGATCGAGATCGAACCGGACACCGCAGCGTTCTTTCCGCAGGACTGGAAGGGCGTCTGCACCGTCCACGAGACCATCAAGAAAGTTTACATGATCCGCTGAACCTTCTCGATAATTCTACCCTACCGGACACCTGACGCCGTTTTCTCCGCTTCCGATGCTCACGGACTTTAATGTCCGCTCCGCTTCGGTTCTCGAAAACCACGCCGCCTGTCTCGGCAGGGTGAATTCTCAAAAAGGCTCCGTGCACACGGGAGGACAGAATGGACTTTTCACCTGACCGGCCGACCTTCTTCGTCAATCCGGATTATCGGCCAATGACCGGTGCGGCAAAACCGGTGATCGATCCGGCGACGCTCGAAACCGTCGGCGCGATCACCGCAGCCAGCGACGGCGAGATCGACGCCGTGCTCACCGCAGCGACCAAGGCGCAAACGGCCTGGAAAAAGCTCGACGCCAAGAGCCGTGCCCGGCATCTGCACGCCGTCGCGAACGCCATCGAAGCGGCCGACTTCACGCGCTGCGCCGAGCTGATGGTGCACGAGATGGGCAAACCCTATCCGGAGGCGATCGGCGAGATCGCCAATTGCGCGCCGATCTTCCGCTATTACGCCGAAATGGCGCGTGACGACGCCGGCAAGATCGCCGGCACGACGCAGGCCGGTTCGTTCCAGTATGCCCGCTACGAGCCCTACGGCACGTCGGTGCACATCATGCCTTACAATTTTCCGATCCTGTTGATGTGCTGGACCGTCGCCGCCTCGCTTGCCGCCGGCAATGCCTGCGTGATCAAGCCCGCCGAAGCGACAACATTGTCGACGCTGGATTATATGACCGTGTTCCGCTCCCTGCCGGAGGGCCTGGTTTCCTGCATGCCAGGCGGAGCAGCAACGGCGCAGGCGCTGATCGCCTCGGACCGCACGCATGCGGTTGCTTTCACCGGTTCGGTCGCCGCCGGCAAGGCTGTCGCCGTCGCATGTGCAGAGCGCATGAAGCCTTGCGTCATCGAGGCCGGCGGCAGCGATCCCCTGATCATCAGCCAACACGCCCCACTGGACGTGGCGGCTGCCGGCAGCGTCACGGCTGCCTTCCATCTCACTGGCCAGGTCTGCACTTCGGCCGAACGGTTCTTCGTGGTTGATGCCGTTCACGACCGCTTCGTCGATCTGTTTGCCGAGAAAACGCGCGCGCTGCGTATCGGCAACGGCCTCGACAAAACCGAAATCGGACCGCTGGTCAGCGAGGCCGCGCGTGCGAAGGTCATCCGGCTGGTCGACGATGCGATCCGCAGCGGTGCCAAAGCGATCACCGGCGGACGCATTCCGCCGGCACATAATGTAGGCTGGTTCTACGAGCCGACCATCCTGACCGGCATCACCGCCGATATGGCAATCGTGCGCGAAGAGTGTTTCGGGCCGGTCGCCGCAATCTGCCGGGTCAAGGATTTCAACGAGGCGATAGAGCTTGCCAACGACAGCCCCTTCGGTCTCGGCGCCTCGGTCTTCACCACCGATCTTGCCGAAGCGCATGAGGCCGCGGAGCGGCTCGAGGCCGGCATGGTCTGGGTCAACAATCCGCTGATAGACAATGACGCGTTGCCGTTCGGGGGCTGGAAGGCTTCGGGCCTCGGCCGCGAGCTCGGCCGCCAGGGTCTGGATGCATTCCGCCGCTCGAAGATGGTCATCATCGACCACAGACCGGAGATTCAGGGCTGGTGGTATCCCTATCCTGACAGCTGGTTCCGCGAGGCAGGCGGGCGCAAGCATGCTTGACACGACTATCTTCGGGCGTGCTGCTAGCTAATTGTTTAGGATATCCGTCTCCGCCGAATGCAGCCATATCGGGCGTGGCGCTGTAGCCGAAGGCTGGTGAGGTCGGAATCAGAAAGGCCACCTGCGCTCAACGGCCATTCGCTCGGCGGACCCGCCAGATGACATTACCGACGTCGTCGGCGACGAGCAGTGCGCCAGTCTGATCGATAGCGACGCCGACCGGCCGGCCCATCGCCTCGCCATTACGCCCGATGAAGCCAGTGAGCACATCTTCCGGAGGACCGCTCGGTTTGCCACCATGGAACGGCACGAAGATGACCTTGTAGCCGCTGTGCACGCTTCTATTCCACGAGCCGTGCTGGCCGACGAAGGCGCCGTTGCCGTAGGCCGAACCGAGCCGCGCGCCTTTGGAGAAGGTCAGTCCCAGCGAGGCGGTATGAGAGCCCAGGGCGTAATCGGGCTTGATCGCTGCCGCCACGAGATCGGGGCGCTGCGGCTTGGCACGTTCGTCGACGTTCTGTCCGTAGTAGCTGTAGGGCCAGCCGTAGAAAGCGCCGTCACGAACCGAGGTCATGTAATCCGGCACAAGGTCGTCGCCGATCTCGTCACGCTCGTTCACGGCGACCCAAAGCTGGCCAGTCTCAGGATTCCAGGAGAGCCCGTTCGGGTTGCGCAGGCCCGAGGCGAAGACCCGAGTGCGGCGGGTAGACCGATCCACTTCAAGGACAGCGGCGCGGTTCTTCTCCGCGGCTATGCCGTTTTCTCCAACGTTGCTGTTGGAACCAACGGTGACATAGAGCTTGCGTCCATCCGGAGTTGCGATCACGTCCTTGGTCCAATGATGGTTGAGGTCCCCGGCCGGCAAGTCGATGATCTTTTCCGGCGACGTGCTGACTCGGGTCTGGCCATTGGAGTAGGGGAAAGCGACGAGCGCGTCGGTATTCGCGACAAAGAGTTTGCCTTTGGACAGCGTCATGCCGAAGGGCGAATTGAGGCCTTCCGCGAACGTCGTGCGCACATCCGCAATGCCGTCGCCATCGGTGTCGCGCAGGAGCGTGATGCGGTTGGCGCTTTTGGTCGCGGCGCCAGCCCGCTTCATAGCCAGGTCCATGAAGACCTTTCTAAGACTGAAGCCTTCGTCATGCTTGGCAGGGGCATTGGTTTCAGCAACCAGCACGTCGCCGTTCGGAAGCACATGTAGCCAGCGCGGATGGTCGAGGCCGGTGGCGAAGGCGTTCACTGTCAGCCCCTTCGCCGGGGTCGGCATACCTTCTTTCTGCCAGCCTTTCGCCTCGGCGATGTTAACAGTCGGGATCAGCGTCGGTCTTGGTTTCGGTAAAGTGGGGTTGGGGCCATAGCCGGTTATTGCACCAGTTTTTTGCGCCGGAATGCCAGCGCAGCTCGCCATGACGGTGCCCAACACCGCTACGAGTACGCTTCCTGGGAAGCCGGCATGCATCGGACGTCCTCCGCATGGATTTGTGTCGCGCTCTTTGTGCAAACGGAAGTCAGTGGCTTATTCTTCCAATTGCCTCGAAACAGCGGCGCTCGTGATCCCAGGGCCAGGAATTCGCGACAGATCTGCGCTCGGTAGAAATATGGCGCGAGAAGATTGTGGCAACCGCGCGAATATCTGTCGCGCAATATGAATCATGGGCCAACATGCGTTCGAATGGAAGGAGACCGTGAACGGCGGGACCCACAATGACCCACCGATTGCACCAGCTGGTGAAACAGCTGTTGTTGCTGCTTAGCAAGACGCTGCAAATCTGCTAAAGTCTGCGGTGGGAGGAGACGGATATCCAATCGCTGCCGATAGCACATCCAAGTGTAGCGAAGCGACACCCGGCGCATCACTTCCGCTCGCCTATTCCCTCGCGACGCTCTGCTGGCTCCTGTCGGCCGGCGTCTATATCGCCGCCAAGTGGGTTGCCCCCGAGATGCCGCCTTGGGCGCTCTGCTTCTGGCGGCTGACGCTCGCGTGCGCGATCCTGCTGCCTATCGTCCATCGTCATCACGGGGCGATGCTCGTGCTGATCCAATCCCGGGTGATCGAGGTGCTGGTCATCGGCACTATCGGGCTAACCTTGTGTCAGGGCATGATCTACACGGGCCTCAACTACACCAACGCGACAACCGCCGGCATCATCATGGCGCTGTCGCCGATCATGACCATGGTGCTTGCCCGCTTCGTGCTCGGCGAGCCCCTCGGTGTCTGGAAAGCGCTTGGAGCGCTGGTCGCTCTGGCCGGGATGGTGGTGATCGTGGCGCGCGGCGACCTTGCCGCGCTGATGCAGCTGCAGTTCAATCCCGGCGAGTTGTGGATCGTCGGCAGCGCGTTTTGTTGGGGCCTCTATACCGTGCTGCTGCGTCGCGCCAAATTCGCTATCGAGCTTCTGCCGATGGTGGTCCTGCTGCTGGGAGCCGGCGCGCTGGCGGCACTGCCCTTCTATCTCTGGGAACTGTTTTCCGGGGATCGTTCGGCACTGCATGCGAACGGCCTTCTGGCTCTCGCCTATGTTGCCGGCCCCGGCGGCGCTCTGATGTACTATCTCTACAACCGTAGCGTCGAGACGCTTGGTGCGGGGCGCGCCAGCATGCTGCTCTATCTCCAGACCGCCTTCGTCGCCGTTCTCGCTTATCTGGTCCTTGGCGAAAGCTTGCACGACTACGATCTCGCCGGCGCCGCCTTCATCATCGCCGGCCTGCTGCTCGCCACCGCGATCAAGCCGAGGCAGCGCACGGTGCGTGTCGCGTAGGCAAACATCAGTTCCGCTGCTTCGGCGAGCAGCTCGCAAAATCAGAGCGCCACCCGAAGCAAGCCGGGTCACTGAAGCCGGCTGTTGTGGCGCAGCACGAGGCCGACCGCGCCGAGCAATGCATCGTTCTCCGTGTGCTTGCCAACGATTATCCGCGTGCGCAGCGCAGGCGCCACATCGCGGGACTTGATGAGCGTGTGGCGTTCATATGATGCGATCAGTGGCGCCAGGAGAATGTCGCCCGCCAAGGCCATGCGGCCGCCGATGATGATGAGCGGCGGATTGAGAACCGAACCGATCAGGCCAAGGCCACGGCCGGCGAACTCGGCGGTGTCCTCGATCATCCGCAGCGCCCTCACGTCGCCCTGCTCGGCCATCATGATCACGTCGTCCATCGTGACCGACCGCCGCACGATGCGCGAAATCTGCTCGAGCGGTCCGGCAAAGCTGCCATAGAGCTCCAGGCATCCTCGATTGCCGCACCGGCAAAGCTCGCCGCCGGGATCGATGCTAATGTGCCCGAATTCGCCGGCGCCGCCGGCGATGCCGCTCACCAGCCGGCCATGCTGGACAATGGCCCCGCCGACGCCCAGATCGATCTTGAACAGCACGAAATCGTCCTGGCCGACGGCCGCGCCCCACATCAGCTCCGCAATGGCCGAGCAGTTGCTTTCATTGTCGGCGAAGATCGGCTGTTCGAGAACCGGCCCGAACACATCGCGGATGTTGACCCCGGCCCAGGTCGGAACGATACTCGCGCGCAGCACCACTCCTTCGCGGCTGACTGGGCCCGAGACGGAGACCCCAACCCCCAGGAGCCCCGCCATCGGCAGACCGTTCTCTTCGTAGCATCGGGCAATCACTGACTTGGCGAGCTGGGCCGCCTGTTGCGGCTGGTAGTCCAGACCCATGGGGATAGTTTGTTCGGCAATGAAAGAATGCGAAACGTCAGCGACGACGCACCGCATCTCGTCGAGGGCCAGATGGATGCCGACGCAAGTGCCTGCGGCGGGATTGAGCGTCAATGTCATGGCAGGCCTGCCGATACCCCTGGCCGAGTCATGATGGGCCGAGGATTCGATCACCATCCCAGACTTTCTCAAGCCGTTGAGCGCGGTTGAAACCGTCGACCGCGCCAAACCGGTAATGCGGGTAATTTGCGACGCAGAAAGCACGCCGCGCTCGCGCAGGCATCGGACGATCAGGCTCTCCGGCGACGCGGACGGCCTGTCGATCAGCCAATTTCTAAGCGAAGGTTTGTTCATGATGGGCACAAAGCACGTTGACTGATAGCCCAAATATGTCATCTTGGAAAGAACGGAGATTACTGAATCTCGCCGGCCACGACCTCAAATCGCGGGCCACAAGCGGTCGATACGAACCGTGCATCACATATGGGAGTGAAACGATGAAATACCTGAGGACGGCCTTTGCGGCCGCTACCGCCTTCACCTTGATTGCCGGAACAGCCCTCGCGGAGCCGAAGACCAACCTCTTGCATCAATGGGCCACCGGATCGGACGCCCAGGCTATCGCCAAGCTCGGCGAGATGTTTACCGCCAAGGGTGGCACCTGGCAGCAGACCTCCATCGCAGGCCATACGGCCAATACCCTGGCCAAACTGCGTGCTGATGTGATCGCCGGCAACGCACCTCCCGCTGTGCAGCTCAAAGGCCCCGAGATCGCCGAATGGAACGAGACGGGCATGACAGCCAATCTCGACGACCTGGCGAAGGCGGAAAATTGGGAGAAGGTCGTCGCTCCCGAATTGCTGCCGGTGATGAAGCCGACCGGGAATTGGGTGGCCGCGCCGATGAACATCCACCGCATCAACTGGCTGTGGGCATCGCCGAAGGTCATGAAGGACGCGGGCGTCACCGAGATGCCGAAGACATGGGCGGAATTCAACGCCGCCTGCGACAAGATCGTGGCCAGCGGCAAGATCTGCATTTCGCACTCGACCGCCGACTGGACCGACTCGACCGTCTTCGAAGTGGTCGTGTACGGTCAGGACCTCGATCTCTACAAGAAAGCTTTCGTCGAGGGCGACGTCGATGCCATGCGCAGCGACGGCATGGTCAAGGCCTTCGAGCAGTTTCGCACCATGACCTCGAAGTACATGGACCCCGGCATGAACGGGCGTGACTGGGATACCATGTCGCATCTCGTCGGCCGCGGCGAGGCCGCCTTCCACATCATGGGCGACTGGACGATCGGCCTGCTGACGGCCGGCGGCTTCAAGGAGGGCACCGACTATGTCTGCGCTCAGGCGCCGACCGATTGGGGCAAGCCCGGTTTCATCTTGAATTCAGACTCCGTCGTGTTTTTCAAGCAGAAGGACCCGGACTATATCGAGGGACAGAAGCTGCTTGCCAGCATCATCCTGTCGCCCGAATTCCAGACCATTTTCAATCAGACCAAAGGGTCCATTCCGGCCCGCCTCGACGTCGATCTTTCGAACGGCTTCAATCCCTGCCAGCAACTCTCGCAAAAGGATCTGCAAGCCTCGATCGCCGCCGGCACGCTCGTGCGTTCGATGGCGCACAACATGACGGTTCCGCAAAAGGTCCGCGGCGCAATAATGGATAGCATCACGGAGTTTGTAGCAACGCCGGATATGAGTGCGCAGGACGCGGCCAATGCGATGGCGGATGCGGCCGAAGCGCAGAAGTGACGCTGCCGATGATGGCCGGGGGCGAAGCTCCCGGCCAGACCTCGCCGGAGCAGCCCGATGTCCACCCATGATCTGATTGTACCAGCCGCAGCTGCCGCGGCCCGTCCGTGGCGCGAGCGCCTGGGCACGATGGTGCCCATTCTGGTGCTGGCGCCGTCGATAGCGGCGAGTTTCATCTATGTTTTCCTCTTCACGCTCTGGACACTCTACATCTCGCTGTCCAATTCGTCGCTGTTGCCGACCTATGGGTTCGTCGGCCTGGACAATTACGCTTCGCTCTGGGCAAACCGGCGCTGGAACATCGCCTATACCAATCTCTTCCTGTTCAGCGGCTTCTATATCGTTGGCTCGATGGCCGTTGGCCTGCTGCTCGCGATCGCGATCGACCAGCGCGTCCGCGGCGAGGCGGCTTGGCGCACCATCTTTCTCTACCCGTTGGCGGTGTCCTTCATCGTCACCGGTACGGTGTGGAGCTGGCTCTATAATCCTGTCGACGGTATCCAGGCCTTCGTTCGCGGGCTTGGCTGGACCGACTTCAGCTTCGCCCTGACGGCCAACCGCAACACTGCGATCTATGCGGTGATCATAACCGGTATCTGGCAGTCGTCCGGCTTCGCAATGGCACTTTTCCTGGCCGGTCTGCGGTCGGTCGATCCGGATCTCGTCAAAGCCGCGCAAATCGACGGCGCGTCGGTTTTCCGGACCTATCGGAGGGTCATCCTGCCAACCATCGCTCCGATATTCCTGGCGGTGGCGGTCATTCAGATACAA
This sequence comes from Mesorhizobium sp. M0040, assembly GCF_040323505.1. Taxonomy (NCBI): domain Bacteria; kingdom Pseudomonadati; phylum Pseudomonadota; class Alphaproteobacteria; order Hyphomicrobiales; family Phyllobacteriaceae; genus Mesorhizobium; species Mesorhizobium sp. M0040. The sequence continues at coordinate 287,540 of NZ_JAMYVA010000001.1, read as the reverse complement.
TTCGCCATCAAGACCTTCGACCTGGTGGCGGCGTTGACGCGAGGCGGCCCAGGTGTGTCCACCACCTTCCCCGCCATCTATGTCTACGACCTGATGTTCCAGCGCGGCCAAATCGGCGAGGGTGCCGCCGCGGCGATGATGATGCTCGCGGCGGTCGCGGTGGTGCTGGTGCCTTACTCGTTGTGGATCGTCTGGCGCCGGCGGGCGGAGGGCCGCAATGGCTGAAATTGCTCCCGATGCCAGCTTTGATCCGGCCCGCCCCAATCCGACCGGCTTTGATCCGGAAGCTGCCGCGGCCACGCGCCGGCATTTCTGGAGCCGCTTCCTTGTCTATGCCGTGCTGACGCTTTTCGCGATCGTCTATCTCGTGCCGCTACTGGTGGTGATCTTCAACTCATTGCGCGAGCAGTCGGAGATTGCCCGCAACGGCCTCATCTCCGTACCGCGCAGCTTCCGGTTCGATGCGTGGGCGCAGGCCTGGGGATCCTACTGCGTCAGCGGTACCTGCGAGGGCATGAAGCGCAATTTCTTCAACTCCCTGGCGATGACGATCCCCGCCACCATCATCTCGACCATTCTCGGCGCCATGAACGGCTACATCCTCTCCAAATGGCGCTTCAGGGGCTCCGAACTGATCTTCAATCTGATGCTGCTCGGCGTATTCATGCCCGGCCAGATTTCCCTGATGCCGTGGGCGTTCCTGCTCGGCAAGCTCGGCCTGACCAATTCCACATATGGGCTGGTGCTGATCCACGTCGTCCAGGGCATCTCGTTCACCACCCTGTTCTGCCGCAATTTCTACGTCAGCATACCGGACGACCTGATCAAGGCGGCACGCATCGACGGCGCCGGCTTCTGGCGGATCTTCCGCAAGATCATCCTGCCCCTGTCGCCGCCCATCCTGATCGTCACCGTCATCTGGCAGTTCACCGGCATCTGGAACGAGTATCTGTTCGGCGTCGTCTTCACATCGGGCCAGCAGCAGCCGATCACAGCGGCACTGGTCGCGCTCACGGCCGGCGGCACGACCGCACGTGCTTACGATGTGATGAGCGCAGCCGTGCTGATCGGCGCGTTGCCTCCGCTGCTGATCTACCTGTTTGGTGGAAAATACTTCGTGCGCGGCCTCACCCAGGGCGCCATAAAATGAGGCGTCGCCCATGTCCGCGTTGATGATCCGCAACCTTCACAAGAGCTACGGCTCGCTCGAGATTCTTGCCGGCATCGATCTCGAGGCTAAGACCGGAGAATTCGTCGCCCTTGTCGGCCCGTCGGGTTGCGGCAAGTCAACCTTGCTCGCCATGATCGCCGGACTGGAAACCGTCACGTCGGGCGAGATATGGATCGGCGACCGGCTGGTGAACTCGGTGCAACCCAAGGACCGCGATATTGCGATGGTGTTCCAGTCATACGCCCTCTATCCCACCATGACGGTGCGCCAAAACATCACCTTCGGCATGGAGAGCCGCGGCGTGCCAAAAGCGGCGCAGGCGGAAGCTGTCCAGCGCGTTGCCGCACTCCTGCAGATCGAACAGCTGCTTAAACGCAAGCCCGGCCAGCTCTCGGGGGGCCAGCGGCAGCGCGTTGCGATGGGACGTGCCCTCGTGCGCGACCCGAAGCTGTTTTTGTTCGACGAGCCCTTGTCCAACCTCGACGCCAAGCTGCGCGTCGACATGCGTACCGAAATCAAGAAGCTTCACCATCGCGTCGGCAAGACCACGGTGTATGTCACCCACGATCAGGTCGAGGCGATGACGCTTGCATCCCGCATTGCGGTGATGAACCAGGGCTCGGTACAGCAGTTCGACACGCCGAAGCGGATCTACGACCGGCCGACCAACATGTTCGTTGCCGGTTTCATGGGATCGCCGGCGATGAATTTCATTCCCGCCCGGCTTACGGGCTCGACCAGCATCTCGGTACGCGCCGCTGACGGCAGCGACGCCAGCCTCGCCCTTGCCGCGCCGATGCCCGCCGGTGCGCCACAGGACGTCGTGCTCGGTATCCGGCCGGAACACATCTACCGTTTCACGACCGATCTGAAGTCGCGCAAACCTGCTGTGGCGTCCATGCAGGCGCCGGTCGAATTGGTCGAGCCTACCGGGGCCGAGACGCTTGCCGTGCTCAGGCTGGGTGACCTGGAGATCACCGGCCGTTTCGAGCCGGATGACGCTCCCGTCATGGGCGAGACGATAACGCTCGGCATCGACATGTCGCGTGCCTGTCTGTTCGATCCAACAACCAAGGCGCTTCTGTAGTTTGATGTCCGTACAATTCGCGACTTATCCGAGCTTGACCGATCGGGTCGTGCTGATCTCCGGCGGCGCCTCCGGCATTGGCGCCGATATGGTCCGCGCCTTCGTGGCGAACGGCGCCCGGATAGCCTTTCTCGATGTGCAGGACGAACCAGCGGAGGCGTTGGTGCGCGAGCTCGCTGGTGCCGCCGGGCAGGCTCCGTTATATCTCCATTGCGATGTGACCGACGTCGATGCGCTAAAGGCGTCGGTAGCAGGCGTGCGCGCGCGGCTTGGTCCGGTCGCCGTCCTGGTGAATAACGCAGCCAATGATCAGCGCCATCCCATCGACGCGGTAACGGCCGACTATTGGGACCGCAGCTTCGACGTCAATCTGAGGCATCACTTCTTCGCCGCGCAGGCAGTGCATCCGCATATGAAGGAACTCGGCTTCGGCTCGATCATAAACTTCTCCTCCATTGCCTGGCGGTTCGGAGCGGACCAGATGGTGGCCTATGCCACCGCCAAGGGGGCCGTGGTGGCGCTGACGCGTGCGTTGGCGCGGTCGTTCGGACCGGATAACATCCGCGTCAATGCGATCGAACCCGGCGCCGTCATGACCGAGCGGCAGCGCGAGCTGTGGTTCAAGACGCAGGAGGCAGTCGACCAGACGGTGCAGCGGCAATTGATTCGCCGCGTCCTGCTGGGCGAGGAGATTGCACGCACCGTGCTCTTCCTGGCGGCCGACGACAGCCGCATGATCACCAAACAGTCCATAACCGTCGATGCCGGTCTGCGCTAGTGACGCCTCTCCGCTCTCCATTGGAACCGCCAAGCTGATGTTTCGTCTCGGCCTCAACCCTTACGGACTGACCTACTATCTCGGCCTGCAGGGCCGCGGCACGCCGCGGCACAATCCGGACGGCGTGGGGCTGGAAGGCTTCATCACGCTGGCGCAGGAACTGGGCGCACGCACGCTCGAGATCTACGAACCCTGGTTGACCGACTTGACTGACGCCGAAATCGTCGCCCTGCGCAGGCGTCTTGCCGCGCTGGACATCGTCCCGGTGGTGAGCGGCGGACTTCTAGTGGCAGGTCCGCTGGACAACGCCTTTCGGGCTGCGCGCCTGCTCGAGGCGACGACGATCCGTATCGCACTGACGCCTGTCCTGTGCGGCGACCGCAATGCGTGGGGTCCGAAATGGAGCGAGTTCAACGCAACGATTCGCGCTGCCTTGACGGAATGGGGGCCGCGTGCGGCGGCCGAGGGACGCGTGCTCGGCATCGAGAACCATCAGGACTTCGGCAGCGACGAACTGGTTGCGTTCTGCGAACTCGGCGGGCCGGGTGTCGGCATCACCTACGACACCGGCAACACCTTTCCTGTCGGCGAGGCGCCGCTTGCCTTCACGCGCCGGATCGCGCCCCATGTCCGCCACGTTCACCTCAAGGACTATCGCGTCCAGTTCACGGATGAGGGCTACCGCCTGGTCCGCTGCGCGATCGGCGACGGCGCCGTGCCTTTCGCCGAACTGGCAGCCATCCTTGGCGAGCACCACGACACGCTGACGGCGGTGCTTGAGCCCGGCGCGCTGGAGGCCCGTCACGTTCGCTGTCTCACCGACGACTGGTGGAACGGATATGCGCCGAAGACCGCCCGCGAATTCGCGGCCTGCCTGAGTGCTGCGCGCCTGAACCGCCTTGCGGACGACGCCGACTACCGCACGCCATGGGAGCGCGATGATGACGGTGCGCTCGTTTCGTACGAGCTCGACATGATCCGGCGCAGCGCCGCCAACATGATGAAATTCGATTTCATTGCAATGGAGAAATCAGCATGACTGCCCGAGAACTCAGCGGCCTGACCGCCTTCGTCACCGGCTCGGGACGCGGCCTCGGCCGCGTGATGGCCGACCGCTTGGCCGAACTTGGCGCAAACGTCGCGGTCCACGACCTCGATTGGGCCCGGCCATCTCAATATGGCGAATTCGCGGACCTCGGCGACTCTGCCAGGGGCTTGGAGAAGCATGGGACGCGCATCACCGCGGTCACCGGCAACATCGGCGACAAGCAAGCTGTCGCGGAAATGAAGAGGAAGATCGAGGCGGAGCTCGGCGACGTGCACGTCTTGGTAAACTGCGCCGGCGGCGACATCGGCGCCAAGGGCGTCAAGCCCAATCCCAACAACGCACTGGACATCGACTACGAAGACATCAAGGTTCTAACCGAGAACAACCTCATCGGCACGATGCTGGTCTGCCAGGCGTTCGTTCCGCCGATGGTCAAGCGTGGCTCAGGCTCGGTGATCAACATCGCCTCGGCGGCAGCGCATATCGGATGCTCGCCCGAGGTGGTCTACTCGACGCTCAAGGCGGCTGTCGTCCATTATACGCGCTGCCTCGCCAAGGAACTGATCGACGATGGCGTACGCGTCAATGCGGTGAGCCCCGGCGCCACCAAGACGGCACGGTTCCAGGCGAGCCGTGTGGTCGATCCGCAGCGCATGGATTCGAGCAAGAAATCGCTGAACCGGTATGCGGAGCCTGAAGAGATCGCCGAAGCGGTGGCCTTCCTCGCCGGTCCGCGCGCGCGCTTCATCAACGGGCAGGTAATCCGCGTCGATGGCGGTTTCACGATCTTTCCAGGTTAGGCCGCGATCGTCCATACCGGGTACCGGAAGCAACTTCGCCATCGCGCGCTGTAGATAGCTCCGCCCGAGTTCGGCCAGAACTATGCACTGCATTACAGTCGGAGCTTGACAAAAACTGCGGTATAGCGGGTATATTAATCGAATAATATGACGCCATCCATTGTGAGGAAGGCGGGTGGCAAACCAGGGAGGAGACCAAGATGAGCCGCTACAAGTCAGTCGGATTCCTGCACGGCATGGTTTTGGGCGTGGCCCTGACGACCGCGACTGCGGCCCATGCCGAGACGTTGACGCTCTATTGGAACGCCGGCCACGCCTATCAAGCTTATGCCGATGCAATAGCAAAGTTCGAGGCCGATCATCCCGGATGGTCGGTGCAGTGGGAGAAATTCCAGTGGCCGGATATGCGCACCAAGCTGGTGGCGGATTTTGCTGCGAAGAGCCCGCCCGATCTCGTCGCCGAACCCGGCGGCTGGGTGCAGGAATTCGGCCAGCGGAATCTGCTGCGGCCGCTGAACGACTTCATCGAACAAGACGGCAAGGCGATCGGCTATCCCGACGACTGGCAAGCCTATTCCGTCGAGCGCAACAAACTCGGCGACCAGTACTATGGCGTCCAGATCCACCTCACCTGCGCCACCCTCGTGTACAACGTCGATATGCTTAAGCAGGCGGGCTTCGACGCGCCGCCTGCGACCTGGGAGGAGTTCCTGAAGGTTGCCAAGGCGACGACGACCGGCGCCCGCTTCGGCTTCGCTCCCAACCCGAGCATCGGATATTATTCGTCGTGGCTGCTGCAGAACGGCGTAAGCTATTACGATCCCAAGACAAACAAGGTCAATCTCGACAGTCCTGAGGCGATCGAAGCGATCCAGTTCCTCGCCGACCTGATCCACAAGGAAAAAGCAGCGACCAAGCCGGCGGCGGGTGCTGACTATGAGGGTCCGCAAAAGCTGTTCACGGCCAACCGGGTCGCAATGATCATAACCGGTCCGTGGGACGTGAAGCCGATCCGCTCGGGCAACCCGAAGCTCAACTGGGCGGTTGCGCCATCACTCAAGCACAAGGTGCAGGCGACGTTTGCGGGCGGCGTCAGCGTTATGATCCCTAAGGACGCCAAGCACCCGAAGGAGGCCTGGGAGTTGTTGAAGCGGCTCGTCGCGCTCGACACGGAACTGGCGGCTACCAAGGAAGCGGGCATGACGATGCCGCGCAAATCCTGGGCCGAAAACGCCGAGGTTCAGGCCGATCCGGTCATCGGCAGCTTCAGCAAATGCCTGCCTTACGCGCAAGACGTCACCGCCGAGCTGCGCCTCACCGGCAAGCACGCGCGAATCGAGAAGCTTCTGCAAAGTGCGCTCGAGGATATCATCTACAATCAGAAGCCAGCAGCCGAGATTATGCCGAAATTCGCGGCCGAGGCCAACGTCATCCTGGCCAACAACTAGGCCGATGTTTATCAGCGGCAGCACCGATACGGCCGATACGGACATTCGCGTCGGCGCGATGCAGACCCGGCGAGCTGCCCGCTTCAGCCGGCGCACCAGACAAACGCTTCTCGCTTACCTGCTGCTGTCGCCAGCAATCCTCTATTTCTCGGTCTATTTCTTCTATCCGATAGGACTGGAGTTTTGGGCGAGCCTGTACAGCGGCCAGCCGCTGATCGGCGAGAGCCGATTCGCCGGACTGGACAACTACGTTGCTGCCCTCGGCGACGCGCGCGTTCGGCGGTCGCTCTTCGTGACGCTGGCCTTCGCGATAGGCGTCACCGCGGCCAGCATCGCCATTGGCCTCGGACTGGCGGTCGTGCTCAACCGGCCGATCCCGGGGCGCACTCTGATCCGCGCAATCATCTTCTTTCCCTACATCACCTCCTTCGTGATCGTCGCGTTGATGTGGCAGGCAATTCTCGATCCCTACACTGGCATCTTGAACAGCTTCCTTGCCGAGCTTGGGCTGCCGACCCAGAATTGGCTCGGCGACACCTCGACCGCGCTGCCGACCCTCATCGCCATCACGGTCTGGAAGGATGTCGGCTATGCCATGCTGATCTACCTCTCCGCGTTGCAGTCGATCCCGTCCGACTTCTATGATGCCGCATCCATCGACGGCGCCACACCGACGCAGCAATTCCGCTATCTGACCTGGCCGTTGTTGACGCCGACCACGCTGTTCATCGCGGTCGTCAGCACGATCAGCCAGCTGCAGGAGCTGGCGCCGGCCTACCTGATAACCAAGGGCGGACCGGCCGACGCGACGCGGTTCTTCAGCCTGCACGTGTTCGAGGCAGCCTTCTTCGAGCTCAACATCGGCTACGCCTCGGCGCTGTCTTTCCTGATGTTCCTGCTGATCCTGGCCATCACCTTCGTTCAGTTCCGCCTGCTCAACCGCGAAACCACCTATTGAGGTTGGCATGACATTCGCAAAAACGCTCCCGTCCTACCTACTGCTGCTCTTCTGCGTGGCGCTGTCGATCTTTCCGTTCCTCTACATGCTTTCGCTGTCGCTGCAGAGCGATGCCGACGTCTTCAGCGGCATTCCGATTCTGATCCCCGAGACGTGGCAATTCACGAATTACATCGACATCTGGCAGAAGGCGCCGTTCGCGCGTTTCACGCTCAACAGCTTCATCATCGCCGGCGGGATTACCTTCCTCCATCTGATCTTCGATCCGTTGATCGGCTACGTCTTCGCGAAGATGGAATTCGCCGGTAAGCGCGTCATGTTTGTCGCGGTGCTGTCGACGCTGATGATCCCATTCTTCATCCGCATGATCCCGCTCTATGTGCTCACCGCACGGATGGGATGGCTCAACACCTATCAGGGCCTTATCCTTCCATTCGCCATGAGCGCCTACGGAATCTTCCTGATGCGGCAGTTCATCCGTCCGATTCCCGACGAGTTGCTTGACGCTGCACGGATGGACGGCTGCTCGGAACTCGGCCTTTACTGGCGCATCGTGCTGCCGCAGGTCCGTCCGGCACTGGCGACGCTGGCCCTCCTCACCTTCGTGTTCCAGTGGAACGAATTCCTCTGGCCGCTGGTCGCCGTCAACACCACCGAAATGCGACCGATCACGACGGGACTGACGCTTTTCAACCAGGAATTCTTCACCCAGTGGAACCTGACGGCGACGGGCGGGATCATTCTCTTCATCCCGAGCCTGCTGCTGTTCCTCTTCACGCAGCGCTACTTCGTCCGCAGCGTGATGCTGGCAGGCATGAAATGACCATTCGGAGGCATTGCACCCTATGACGTCCCGCCGACCGAACGTGATCGTCTTCTTCACCGACCAGCAGCGTTGGGACACCGTTGGTGTCCATGGCAATCCGCTCGAGCTTACGCCAAATTTCGACGGCCTCGCCGGGACCGGCACGTTCGTGGCGAATTCGTTTACCTGCCAGCCCGTTTGCGGACCCGCCCGCTCCGTGTTCCAGACGGGGCGGTACCCGACCATCACCGGCTGCTACCGCAACGACATCCCACTGCCGAAGAGCGAGCGTACGCTCGCGCATCATTTCACCGCGGCAGGTTATGACACCGCCTACATCGGCAAGTGGCACCTGGGGTCCGCCGAGCCGGTCACCCAGGAACAACGCGGCGGCTATCGCTACTGGCTGGCCTCCAACATCCTGGAGTTCACTTCCGGCCCCTTCGACACCGTCGTCCACGACAATGAGGGCAAGGCGGTGAAGCTGCCGGGATACCGCGTCGATGCCCTAACTGACGCTGCAATCCGCTATGTCGCATCGAGGGAAGACGAGCCGTTCTTTCTATTCCTGTCCTTCCTCGAGCCGCATCACCAGAACCAGACGGACAACTACCCTGCCCCGCTCGGATACGAGGACAGGATCCGCAAGAAGCTCGCCATTCCCGGCGATCTCGCCGCACTTGGCGGCACGACAGCCGAACATTTCCCCGGCTATCTGGGCATGGTCGCACGCCTCGACGAGGCGTTTGGACGGCTGATCGAGGCGCTCTACAGCCTTGGCCGGCTTGACGACACGATCATCCTCTTCACCTCCGACCACGGATGTCACTTCAAGACCCGCAACAACGAATACAAGCGTTCCTGTCATGAGGCGTCGATCCGCGTGCCGACGCTATTCCACGGCCCCGGCTTCCAGCGCATCGGCACATATGAAGGCCTGGTCAGCCTCGTCGATCTCGCGCCGACCCTGCTCGCCGCGGCCGGCCTGAAAGTGCCCAATTCGATGCAGGGCGTCTCGCTGCTCGACGCACTGCAGGGCGAACGGCCGCCGCGCGACGAGATATTCATTCAAATCAGCGAGCACCATGTCGGCCGCGCCTTGCGCACCAGACGGTGGAAATATGAGGTCGAGGCACCGGGAAAAGACGGCTGGCGGGATTCCGGCAGCGATTTCTATGTCGAGGCGAGGCTCTACGACCTCGATGCCGATCCAAACGAACTAACCAATCTCATAGCTTCGCCCGATCACGCAGAGACGCGTGCATGGCTGCGAGGCCGCATCGTTGCCCTGATGGTGGAGGCCGGCGAGGCAAGGCCCGAGATCCTTGCCGCCGGGCATGGAAGCTGGAATGAAATCCGGCTGAGCGACAGCTGATCATGTCACGTCGCGCAGCGGATCCAACAATGCACGAGAGAAATTCCGATCGCAGAAAGGCGCCGACCATGGCCGATGTCGCCCGGCGCGCCAATGTATCGACCGCTGCCGTGTCGTACCTGCTCAGCGGCGACAGCACGCGCCTGAAGTTCGTCGGCAAGGAGGCGCGGCAGCGCATCCTCGAGGCCGTCGCTGAGCTCAACTACGTGCAAAACCGCACCGCGCGGCAGCTGCGCCGCCAGCAGGCCGAGCGAATCTGCCTTGTACTGCCTCGTCTCGGCGTGCCGTTCAGCGACCGGATCGCGCAGGATATCCAATCTGGAGCGGCGCTGAGGGGATTTTCGACAATTATCACCGCGGGAGACACCTTCGAGCGAACCGACCGGATCGTGAGGGAAATCGAGAGCGGGCTGGCAGACGGCATTATCGCCGACTGGCAGCATCTCTCCGAGCCCGAGGTGATGCTCTTGGCCGCGCGCCTGGCGGCCGCGGGCCGGCCAGCGGTGATCTTCCATCCGACCATCGAGCCGGCAGGCTTCTCGGTTGTGCGCCAGCATACCGGCAGGGCCGTCTTCGAGGCACTCGACTACCTCTACCGAGCCGGCCATCGCTGCATCGCCTATATGATGCATGAGCAAGCGGTGGACGGGAGCCGTCTCGCCGCCTATCGCAGCTTCCTGCAAGCACGCGGCCTTCCGCTGCGAGACGACCTGGTGATCGGCGGTGCAGAGGCGCGCAAGGCTGCGTTTGCCAATGCTACGGCGCTGGCCGCCCGCAAGGATCGGCCGACCGCGCTTTTCGTCGAATCCGATCTTGCCGCCGTGACCGCCCTGCACGCATTCGAGGAGGCCGGCCTCTCCGTGCCCGGCGACATTGCAGTCATCGGTTGCGGCAATATCGACGAGGGCGAATTCAGTCATCCGGCATTGACGACAATCGGCCCCGAAACTGCCCACTACGACCATCTTGCCGATCATCTGATCTCATTGATCTCGGCAACACCGGGCGCAATACCTACCCTTTTCAGCGTTTCGTGGCAGTTGGTCCGTCGCGCGTCCGCATGAGCAGGATCGCCGCTATTTGACGCCCACGCTTTCAGGCCAGAGGACCTGGATTTCCTTTGGCAGCGCATCCCGCACCTTTGCCGACTGGCCAAGGTCGATATGCCGTGCAAGCACACGCAGCACCGAGCGTGCCGCATCCTCGGGATCGACAGAACGGGTCGATTTCAATTCATCGGCGATGTGTTGCAGGAACGTCTCGAGCGAGCGTGTCTTGTCGGGCATGTCGGCGGGCCGATAGCGATCATAGTAGGCGCCCCGCACGAGCAGCGGCAGTTCCGCTCCCAATTTGGCCGCCAGTCCGATCTGCAGCCCGTCCCGAAGGGTTCGCAGAACGGCGCCCAACGTATGCCAGGCGACGTGTCGATCCGGACCAAGATCCGCCATGATCTCGTCTAGCCAGATGTTTGTTATTTGCAGCGTTTTGTCAAAAACGTCCAAGCCGGTTGCGCTCATCGTCGCCTCCTCGAAAGGTTCTAGGGGCGAAACGGCGACCGGAGATTATTGTTTCGTGGTCCTGTGAAAATCGCCCTGGCAAAGCGGCGGAAACCGGTTCGGTCGGAGAGCCTGTCGGCGTCAGGTCTGCTCGACACTCTGCATCTGCCGGATTTCGGCGATCTGCCGGAAGCGGCCGTTTTCCACCACGTTGAGTGCAGTCACAGCGGCCAGATTGTCGCCCTTTTCATCCCACCGCACCGGCTCGCGATAGGCGATTCCCCTGAAACGGATATCGCGCACCGCCGCCAGAACGTCGCGCCGGCTCGGATATCCCTTGGATACAGTGCTGGCGTCTTTGATCGCGGCAAGGAGAAGGCAGGCCGAATCGTAGGCATTCACGGCATAATTGCGCTTCGGCTTCACCGCCCGAGGATCTCGCCGGCTTCGGCGAGCGTCGCTTCCAAGCAATCCCTTCGCGCGTCAACGACGCCCGTTCAACCTTTCCACAGTTGTATTCGGCGCCCTGCGTTCCGATCATTAAAGTCGTCCTTGCTGATCCGAAAGGTGGTTGTCCTCCGCCTAACTGAGCTTGTGCTCATCGGTTCCGAACGCCGTCTCAGCAATGAGACCAGTCCTCACGTTGCCTGAGCCCGGGTATCTCTTGACTGACTGAGCGGCCCGCGCCGACAATGGCATTGGGAAGATGGCGGGATGGCGCCCACGGTGTTCGGCACCACTTGGCGATCAAGCTGCGAAAGGGCTGTCATGGATTGGAAGCTGGAACTAGTCCCGGTCCCCGTATCGGACGTCGATAGAGCAATTGCCTTTTATGTTGAGAAGGTCGGCTTTCATCTCGATCACGACCACACCGTAAGCGACGAGATACGTTTCGTGCAATTGACGCCACCCGGATCGGCCTGTTCGATTGCCATGGGCAAGGGCCTCGTCGACAGCCCCCCGGGATCCATAAGGGGCCTGCAACTGGTCGTGCCCGATGTCGATGAGGCACACCGGTACCTGGCCGCTCAAGGTATCGAGGTCAGCGATATCAAGGATTTTCCCTGGGGCAGATTTGTCTTCTTTGAGGATCCCGACGGCAACACCTGGTCTGTCCAGCAACTTCCACCTCGCAGCTGAGGTGGCGCGCTGCGGCACGGTCGTGCCCCGACACAGATAGCGCGGGATGCACGGTTCAATTCGAACGCATCCCGGCCTAACGCCTCTTCTCGTCCAAGGCGGCATTCCAATTGTGATAAGGCGCGCGATAGGTGGGGATGCGGTCCTCGACATCGACAAGCGCTTCGAACGGTTTGTGCGGTTCGGCCTGATACCAGAAGGCGACCGACGAAATGTCGTCCGAGCGGCGATTGGCGTGACCGTGCTCGATGGTCACCCGAATGCGTTTGTGGAAGATGACCGGGTCCTCTATGTGCCAGCGATAGAGCGTAACCGGCTCGGTCCAGTTCGGCCCGCCGGCGGCGATGATGCCGTGATAGGGCGCGCTGTAGTCCTGTGTCGGGCACCATGCCGTATTGAAATAATCTTCCGTGCCGGTGCCGTGCAGCGTCGGCGGCCAGGCATCGTTGGCGCCGGGGCCGGTCTCGCCGCGATCGTCGATCAGTTCGGCCTTCGGTCCGATGCGCGGATCGGGCTTGCGCACCGTATCCGGCACGGAAATGCCCGGCTCGCCATCGACGAAGATCATGTCGTCGCCCTCGCCATACCAGTCCCATAGTGCGGAACGCCGCCGCGAATAGACGGAATAGAGCACGCCGACATAGTGGCCATGACCTTCCGCCTCCAGGATGGTGTAGTTGCCGTTCCCGTCGGTGTTTTCCCCGCCAAACAGGACCTGCTCGTTGGCCAGCCCCGTCTCGTCTATGCCATCAGGTCGCTGCTGCCTGTATTGGGCGTGGAAGCGGCCCAGGCCTTCCTCGAGTTCCTCATGCAGTTCGAGATCGACATAGTAATAGAAAAGCAGGTCGTCCTCAGCCTCATTGGTGACGGTGAAGCGCATGTGGCTGGCAAACGGCATCGGAAAGTAGCAGTTGAAGGCCTTGCCATCCTCGGGACTTGCCTGCACCGGCAGGCTGGCAAAATTGCGCGTGCGGGCGTGGCCCATGCCGAAGAAATCGCCGATCGGCGTTTCGATGCTCGGATGTTCCTCGCCATCCCAGTACGCGCGCAGCACGATCTTGCGCAGGAAGTCCTCGCTCTTGCAGGCGAGCGTCGCCCAGATATGCGTGACGATGCCGGCACCGTCATGTTCGGCAATCACCACCGTCTGGCCAGGTTCAATGTGCAGCCGGTCGTCATTGCCGCCGGTGCGGTCGTAGCTTGAGAACCGGCGGGTTTTGGCGTCGCGCAATTTGGCGAGCCCGCGAAGCGGCGACAAGCCGGCATTATCCATGTGTTTCTCCTCTTGCTTCAGCGGTTATTTCAGGCCGCTTGTCTTGATCGATTCCATGATCTGGCGTTGGAAGATCACGAAAAGAACCAGCATCGGCACGGCGACGATGGTCGAGGCGGCCATGACGTAATTCCAGGCGGCGGCGTACTGGCTCTTGAAGTTCGCAATGGCTACCTGCACCACCCAGAGGTTGAGGTCCGATGTGATCGTCAACGGCCACAGGAAAGCGTTCCAGTTGGCGAGGAAGAACAGGATCGCCAGCGCCGACAGGATCGGCCGGCTGAGCGGCAGGATGATGCTCCAATAGATGCGCCAGTAGCCGGCGCCGTCCATGATCGCGGCTTCTTCCAGTTCCCTGGGCAGCGACAGGTAATATTGCCTGAGCAGAAAGATGCCGAACGCGTTGAAGATCGCCGGAATGATCAGCCCGGCATAGCTGTCCAGCATGTGCAGCATCCGCGTCAGGATGAACAGCGGCACGATGATGACCGGAAGCGACACCAGGAAGGTCGAGAACATGGCGAGGAACAGGGTGTCGCGGCCCGGAAAACGCAGCCGTGCGAGCGAATAGCCCGCCATCGAATGGAAGAACAGCGCAGCGACCGTCACCGTCGCCGACACGAAGAACGAATTGAAGAGATAGCGCAGGAACGGCACCTCGGTCAGCACATAGAGGAAATTGCCGAGCGTCGGCCGTTCCGGAATGAGGCTCGGCGTGAAGACGTCGCTCGCCGGCTTGAGCGAGATGACCAGCATCCAGACAAGCGGGAATACCGTCATCAGGCCAAGTGCGGCGGTTGCCAGCATCCAGGCAAGTCTCGCCGCTCGTATCTGCGAACGGCGGGAAGGAGTTCGGCCGTCAGTCATGCTCGAAGCGTCCGCCGCGGGTCAGCACGAAGAAGAAGACCGTGACCAGCATCAGCGCCAGCACCAGCAGCGATGCCATTGCCGATGCATAGCCGAACGCGCCGAACTGGAATGCCTGCTTGTAGATGTAGATGATCAGCACCGAGGTCGAATTGACCGGACCGCCTTTGGTCATCACATAGATCAGGTCGAAGACCTGGCCGCCGGCGACAGCCGCGACGAGCGAGACCAGGAGGACGAAGAAGCTGGTCGGCTTGAGCAAGGGCAAAGTAATGTACCAGAAGCTTGTCACCGGCCCGGCACCGTCGATCTTTGCAGCTTCGTAGTACTCTGCCGGGATGTCCTGGAGCCCGCCGAGGAAGATCAGCATGTAGAAACCCATCAGGAACCAGACGCTGACCAGCACCAGCGTGAACAGCGCCAGATTTGGATCGCCGAGCAGCGAAATTCCGCCGAGGCCGACGAGCGGCGCCAGCCGGCTGACGATGCCGACCTTTTCGACCAGCATGAGCTGCCACACGAGCGCCACCACGACCAGGCTGACCATCTGCGGCGCAAAGAACATCGAGCGCATGACCGCGTTGAAGCGGTTGGTCTTCTGCACCAGAAGCGCCAGTCCCAGTCCGGCGACGTAGAGCGCCGGCACCAGCATGACGGCATAGGCTACCGTCACCTTCACCGACGACCAGAACAGCGGGTCGCCCCACATGCGCCTGTAATTGCCGAACCCGACGAACCTGTAGCCGCCGAAGCCGTTGACCTCGAAGAACCCGACTACGAGCGACAGCAGCATCGGCACGCCGACGAACACCAGCAGGCCAAGCGCATCGGGCAGGACGAACAGCCATGCGGCGCAGCGCTCCCTTTGCTTGGCGGTGAGACCGCGGGCGGAATTCGCGCCCGCGGCTGGCGGTTTCATCTGATCCATGCTGGAAAGGGCCTAAAGGATCGGCGCGCCGGAATAGGAAGCGAGGAACGCATCGAGTTGCTGACTGGCCGTCGTCGCCGCCTGCTGGGCATCAACCCCGCCAAGCTGTGCCGACTGGATGGCGTCGGAGATGATCTTGTAGGCCTCCGGCGGAACCCGCGGCTCGGCACGCGTTCCCGGGTGGATCTCCTTGGCGAAGGTGCCGAACTTGCCCGTGCTGAAGACATCGGCGCCGGCCTTCAGAGCGCTGTTGCGCGGCGGCATGTCGCTCTTGGCGACAGTGCACCAGTTGACGACCCGGTCGATCGATGCCGGATCCATTGAGGCCAGCGCCCAGGCGCAGAACTGGGCGGAAGCATCCGGGTTCTTGCCTCCGGCATTGGCGACGAAGGCCCAGCCGCCGCCGACAGTGACGTATTTGCCATTGGCCGGCGTCGGCAATTTGAAGATGCCGTAGGGCACATCCTTGGCGTTGTTGTCCATCGCCGAAATACCCCAGATGCCGCAGTTCTGCATGGCGCACAGCCCTGCCCCGAGATTGGCGACTATGTCGAAGCCGCCGCCGACCACCTGACGCGGCGCCACGCCGGTATTGATGGCATCCTGCCAGAGTTTCAGCGCCTGGACGGTGGCCGGCGAATCGAAGGCGCTCTTGCCGTCCTTGCCCTGGAATTCGCCGCCGCCCTGCCACAGGAACGGATACCAGGTGAAGTTCTGGTAATAGCCGGGAGTCGTTTCGAACAGCACGCCGTAGCGACTGGGCGTCGTCAGCTTTTTGGCGACCGCCAACAGCTCGTCCCAGGTCTTCGGCACGTCGTTCTCGTTGAGCTTTGCATCCTCGAACGCTTTGACCGAATAGTAGAAGGCCATCGGCTCGACTTCCATCGGCACACCGTAGATCTTGCCGTCCACCATGCGGTTGGCGATGACGCTTTCCGGGAAATCGGCTTTGGCGGCATCCTCGATATGCGGCGTCAGGTCGGCAAGCACGCCGCCATTGTAATAACGCAGGAAATCGCCGGGGCTGATGAGGAAGATGTCAGGGCCCTCGCCCGACGCGAAGGCCGTTGCCAGCTTGGAACCGGAGATGTATTCGCTGTTGACGACATATTCGAGCTCGACCTTCTGGTCGTGGCCGTCGTTCCAGTCGGCCACCAGCTTCTCGAACCACTGGACCTGCGGCTTCACGTCTCCGCCAGGCGCATAGAACTGCCAGAATTTCAGCGGCGCTTCCTGAGCGCGCACGGCCATCCTGTTGATGAACGGGAAGCCTGTGAGGCCGGCGGCAGCGAAAGTGGCGCCGCCCTGGATCAGCCGACGGCGGTTCAGGCTGGCCAATGGCCGGTCGCGGGTCGTTTCGTCAGTCATCAATTCCTCCCTTGGATGTTGTTCGGTCGAACGTTGGCGAAGGGACCTCCGTTCCCTTTGCCGGCATCTGGCGTCACGCGCTGTCGAATGGGCTCAACGCGCATGGGATCACTTCGGTGCGCGGCGCGCCCTCGACTTTGCCACCCAGCCGTTCGAGCAGCATTTCCGTGGCGCGCTTGGCAAGCATTGTCGGACTGTTGCCGACACGGGTCAGCTTCGGCCTGACATATTCCAGTTGAGGCAGGTCATCGAAGACTGCGATGGCGATATCCTGAGGGATATTGATCCCATGGTCGTAGAATTCGGTCAGCGCACCGGAGGCCATCAGATAATTGGCGAAGAACATCGCCGACGGCAGGTTTCCGCCGTGCTTCTCCCTGAGCCAGGTAACCGCTTCCCGCCCTGACGGGGCAAGATAGCTTCCCTCGAACCGCAGATCGGCGGAGATTGGCACGCCATTGTCGGCGAGCCCTTTTTCGAAGCCGGCGGCACGCGCCATCGCCTCCTTGAAAAAGGATGGCCCGGTGACATGGGCGACGCGGCGATGGCCCCTCTTCGCCAGATACTCGCCCATCAGATAGCCGCCGCCGAAATCGTCCAGCTGGACGCTGTCGACAGCATGGTTCGGCAGATGGCCGATGAAGACGGCGGGCAGATCGAGGCTGAGCAGTTCGCTGTGCATGCCGTGCAGCGCGAAGTCGGCAACGATGACGCCGTCGACCCGCTTGCGCCCTATCTGGCGCAAATACTCGCGGCCGTGATCCTGTGAATGTCCGCCCGGCACGTCGGTGTTGAAGATCAGCATGTCGAGGCCGACCACTTCGAGCGTCGACTGCGCCGTTTTCACCAGCTCCGGATAGAACGGGTTGCGGATGTCCGGGATCAGCATCGCGATGATGTTGGTGCGGCCGGTGCGCAGACTTTGCGCCTGCGGGTTCGGCGTGTAGCCGAGTTCGTCGATCGCCGCTTGTACGCGTTCACGCAGCGATTTCGATACCCGGTCCGCATGGTTGATGACATGCGACACGGTCGTGCGCGACACGCCCGCTCGCGTGGCAACTTTGGAAATCGTGCTCATGGTGACAGGTTACGAGCACATGAATGCATTTGCAAATCGATTTTACCGATGTCTCGCAAATTAGGGCCATCAGGCGGATTGCGCAAAATGCCAAAAGAAAAGGCCGGACTGTTAAGCCCGGCCAAGTGTGAAGGTCTATAACCTCCAGAGGGGAACGCGCCGGACGCAATGGGAGGAGACATCCGACGCAATTCGCATATGGGTCTGTATTGGTGGCGTTTCAACGATGCGGCAGTAGACCAACGGCGTTGCTGCCATAGAGCCAGAAACGCAAAGCATTCGAAGGGGCGGTGGATCGCAGCTGCCAGTTCGACACAAAGGTCGCCGAATGCAGGGTGGCTCCTGGCATAGGGACTTCAGTCTGTAGGCCTATCGACCAAGGACCCGCACAGCCAAACTTTGGTCCGAGGCTGCTATCGCAAAAGCCCGAAATGCGAGAGTTTCAGGAACTGAGTTCCGAGGAGCCCCGTTGCGATGCCGACTGTTACAGGAGGCCGCCATGGACCCGAGCATTCACCAGGCACGTTGGCTGCTTTTTCCGTTATTTGGCCTGTGTTTCGGGATCGCGGCCATTGGATTTATTGTTGGCTGACGGTGGAACTCGGCGCTATCGCGGAGAGACGCAACCACGGGAAGGCAAAAGACTTGCGCAGTAAATAGTCCCTTCCTGCGCTAGCGAGACCCACCAGTTACCATCGTGGGACTGGTGGGCCTTGACGTTCCGGACGCAAACCATTGTTTTAAGCATCACACGAATTCGAACAGGAGGCAGTACGACAAAGCCATATGATTAAGGGGAGTTCCGACATGCGACTGACAAGTTCATTGATGACGACCCGGAAACGAAGGACCGGATCTTCACGAGGACGTCATGTCGGCATTTCTGTAGTCGTCTTGACCTTCATTCTCGTCGTGAGCCCCTATCGCGTCGTGGTCGATGGATCATCGCAGCCGCTCGGCCCGCAGGCTGCCTGGGCCAAAGATGGCGGGAACGGGAATGGGAACGGCAATTCGGGCAATTCGGGTGGAAACTCCGGCAATTCGAACTCGAACGCTGGTGCCGGCAAGGGCAAAGCAAAGTCGCAGGACGACAATCTCCCTGATCCCGCCCCTGCGGTAAACCCCGATAGCAAGCCAAAACTCTTTGTCAACGCATCCACAGGAGACCGGGTCGAGGTGAGCGGCCCGAGCATTGGCGTGGTGCATTCGAACGGACTCAGTGAGCGCATCGACAGCGACCAATATGAAATGCGGGATGCCGAGGGCCGCATCATCATTCGGCGCCTGGCGACGCGTTCCGATCGGGACAGGTTGCTTGGAATGATCAACTGAGGGCCAGTTCACATGGCCGCGCCGTGCGGCAATTTCGGCTCAAGCATGATCGCGAACAGGCGGATGCCGGCGCTCAGTCGCGTCGCGCAAGGTCATGGCGGCTTCGGTCCTGTTGCTGACGTTGAGCTTGGCCAGGATTCGCGTCATGTGGTGCTTTATCGTCTTTTCATGCAGGTTCAGCCGAAGCCCGATCCGCTTGTTGCTCAGTCCCGCGGCAACCAGCGTCAGGATCTCCCTTTCGCGGCTGGTGAGGTCGGCAAGTCCGTCAGCTTTCGCCGGCTCTTTTGATTGAGCCGAGAGATCGGCCAACAGGCGCGCCGACAATTGTGGACAGACATATCGTTCGCCCGACGCTACCGTGCGCAGGATCGCAGCCAACGTCCTCGACCCGACCCCCTTCAGAACATAGCCCCTTGCCCCGCTCTGCAACGCGGTCATCACGTGCTGGTTTTCTTCCGAAACGGTCAGCATCACAATTTTCAGTGCCGGATGCCGCTCAAGGGCCGGTCCGATCACGCCAAGGCCACCTCCAGGAACCGAGATGTCCATCAGCAGAATGTCGGGCCGCTGGTCTTCGATTATCCGCAGGGCATCGTCTCTGCTGCTTCCTTCACCGACGATCTCGAACCCGCCGATCTGATCGAGCGTGCGCACAACGCCTTCCCTGAACAGCGGGTGGTCGTCGACGATGGCGAGCTTGATGGCTACTGTCATGTCTGCCCCATTTCAACGATGTTGAGGGCCATTCTTACGACTGTGCCACTCTGTGAGGAAGTCACGGTAAACTGGCCCCCGAGGCTTTCCACCCGCTCGCGCAGCCCAACGAGTCCCAGCCTCTCGGGACGCACGATTTGCGGGTCAAAGCCAGCGCCGGCGTCGGCCACTTCGATACAAACGCGCTCGCCGTCGAAATGTTTCTCGACCGACTGACCTTCACCTCCGGCATGACGGAATCCATTGTTCAGCGCCTCCTGGACGAAGCGGAAGATGCAGATCTTGGCCGCCGGCGATAACGGCGCATGGCCGCCGGTCATCGATAATCTCACTTTGACGCCGGTTCGTTCTTCGTGCGCCTGTACGGCTAGCTGGAGAATTTCACCCAGTTCGGCATGCTCGATATGCGGCAGGACAAGGCCCTTGCTGATGCTCCTGATCTCGCGCATGGCATCGTCCAGATGTGCTTTGATGGCCAGCAATTCCTGTGCACGCTTCGATTGCGGCGTAGCGGGATCGGCAATGACGGGGCTGTCGATCCCCAGCGCCGCGAGAGCAACCAATTGCGCGGGGCCATCGTGCAAGTCCGCACCGATGCGCCTGAGATAGCGTTCGTTAAGTGCGGTGGCACGCTGCGAGGCACGCTGCACCCGCAGCCTCAACAGTCTGTTTTGCGCAAGCAGATCGGAAAGCTCGGCAATGCGCTGCTTCAACGAGCGGCTCTGCGAACTGATCATGCGGCTGCCACGGAACACGATTGCCGACAGCCCCAGAAAGAAGGCCGCTGTGACGGCGGCAACGTCCAGCCAGGTTCGAATGAGCGCCTGATGCAGGTTTCTTTCAAAATCAGTGGCGACCTCGTAGAATTCCGAAACGGCCACCACTTCCCCCGACCATGGCTGCAGCACCGGATTGTAGATCTCGAGGAGATGCAAGCCGCTGGCTCTTTCGGCCTCGCTGTCCGGATCGTCGAGCTTGTCGAACTCCGAGACCATTTGGCCTGCGAATGCCGCCCGGAGATTGTCGCTGGGTTCGAAGCGCTTGCCGATCAATCTCTTGTCGGTCGAATACAGGATGGTTCCGTCGCGACGCCAGAGCTTGAAGGATTCGAGCCTTGTGCCGAGTGCCCCTTGTCCCAGCGTTTCATCGAGCGCATGGGCGACGCTCTCGTCGAGCACTTCGCTCTTGCGCATATCCGGAAGCAGCGGCGCGATAACGCTGTCCACGTAAAGAGCCGTCGCGGAAGCCGAATTCTGCGTGACCACGGTTTCTATATGGTTCGTGACGGAAATCCCCACCACCACCATGGCTGACAGGGAAAATAGACCGCCCGCGAGCAGGAACTGCGTTGCCAGCGATAGCGCATTCCAACGGTCAACAAGGCTTGTCAGCCTGTGTGGCTTGGTGTTCCGAATGGCCCGCTCGGCAGCACGCCGCACCAGTGGCGCGATTCTGGAGAGCCGGCTAATTCGTTGTCGAACGTCGCTGAAAGACGCCATCCTAGGTGTGTAACCGATCAATCGCGATGGAACTAGGGCCTGATGAGAGGGCGAACAGCGTATCCGGCGCTTTTTTTGGGCAAACCGTCTCATTGCGTCGTTCGGTAAAGCTCGGACGCGGCCTGCTTCAGTGCCGCCCGTCCATCCGGCCTCAGATACATCATGTGCCCGCCCTCCAGCACCTCGGTGCGAATGGGCTTTGCGCCGGCAAGCGAAGGAATTTGACCAAGCAGGTAGCGCGAGCCCATGTACGGCGTCACCAGGTCGCTGTAGCCGTTGACGATCAGCACGCCGAGGCTGGGGTTTAGCACGCGCGCCTGTTGAAGGTCGTCCATGACACCCGCATAGCCCTGACGCGTCGCGCTCGTCCCATAGTCCCAATTGCCGCTGACTTCACGGTTGAGAAGCCGATAGCTGATATCCGTGCGGAAGTTCAATTCATCACGCACATAGCCGACGAAAGCGGAGGTGAGCGCCGGCACGCTTCGGTCGAGCACCGGATCGGGACCCTCGACTCCCAGGCTCTCTGGCGCCACGTCCGCTGTCGCGATGTTGCCGTCATAGGCGCTGAGAACATTGCCCTTTGCCCGTGCAAACTCCTTGGCGAACAGCCCTATGGAAATGCGTGCAAAGTGCCGCTGGACGAGATCGAGCGGCAGACCGGTGATTGCGGCGACACGCTGGCTCGCCAGGCGTCCACCCTGCTCCAGCCCACCTGCCAGCGCGGCCAGATAATCGCCGAGCGCATAGCGTTCGACTTCCGCCAGCCGCTCCTGCAGGGCCGGGCCGGAAACGCCTTCGCTGTGTAGGCGCACTGCCGCCAGCGACGGCAGTTCCAGCGCCCAGTGGAGCGGCTGGAACTCGTCCGGGCGCACCAGCGTGAATTCGAGCGCCGGCGAAATCAGCACGACGCCACTCGGGCTGATGCCGATGTCTTCCTGAAGCTTCCTGGCGAGCAATGCTGCTCGAAAGCCGCCATAGCTTTCGCCAGCCAGGAAGACAGGCGATGCCGTACGGTTCGTCTGCGCCAGATAGAGCCGGATAAACGCGCCTATCGACGCGGCGTCCTGGCTGACGCCCCAGAAGCTGTGTGCTTCCGTGCCGGGCGCTTCACGGCTGTAACCGGTTCCAACAGGGTCCACAAAGACCAAGTCGGTCATGTCGAGCCAAGTGTCGGGGTTGTCGAACAGCCTCTGCGGCGGCGGCAGGAAACTTCCATCGGCCGCCGTCGCCAGGACCCGCGGACCGAGCGCGCCGAGATGAAGATAAGCGGAAGCTGCTCCCGGACCGCCATTGAACACGAAGGTGATCGGGCGCCGCGGATCCGGTCCCGTTTCTTTCCCGGAATGCAGTGCATAGGCGACGTAGAAAATCTCGGCGGTGATATCGCCTTTGCCGGACGGCAATGACAGCGTGCCGGCCTTGGCCTCGTAATCGAGCGTGCGTCCGGCTATGACGATCGAATGATCGGAAGTCTGCGGCGGTGGCAGGAGCGAGAGAACCCCGCCTGTGGGCGGCGGCCGCTGGGCCGTCTCCGCGTGACCCACCCCAACTCCGGCAACCAACAGCAGAAGAGCGAGGGCGATTTCTTGCAGCTTGATAGGCATGACGTCTCCGGAGCAATTGGCTGGAAACTAGCACACCGTCGGCCGAACCAAAGTCACAGCACCGTGCGCCAGTACATCTGACAAGAAGGGGTCGGATTTGGAAATCCGATGCCCAGGCGGAAGATAGGGCGCGAGGGTCACGGCGGCAGCCTCAACCTCTTGCAGCAGATGCGTGCGGCGGAATGACGTACCAAACGACTTCGTGAATTTTCTGCCGGTTGACTCGATTGGCCCACTTCCTAGGTTGGCATTCGGGGCTCCCGTGCAATCCGAAGTTGGTATGACATCTTTCCACACCCGAAAGCTTGCCCTTCTCCTTCTATCGGCAAGCGCCGCCATCCTGTCTTCCTGCGTCATGCCCGACGACACGTCGAGCACTGCGAAGGAAGACGCCACGGCGGCGGCAGCCCGCAGGGAGATGGTCGGCCTTAGCGAGGCGGACGTTCGAATGTGCGCCGGCTTTCCGACCGCCACTGCCGATGTCGGCAAATCCGGCCAGATCTGGACCTATCAGCGCGTCGTTCAACGTGGCAATCTCAACATTGTCGTTCCGACGGTGGCCATTGGCCCGGTCCCTGCGCTCGGAGGTTCCGTCAACGTCGCCCCCGGCGGCTATTGCAACACACAAATTCGAATGGTTGACGGTCATGTTGCCGAGGTTGCCTACGCCGGCGACAACAACCTGCCGAACAACCGCGATGCGCTCTGTGTCAGCACGGTGGACGCCTGTGTCGCCTACGCCCGTCAGTATCATCCAGGCAGGGCAATGGGCAGATAGCGGGATGAGTGGCATTGCCGCTGATCTGAACGCCTGAGATTTCTGGTTTGCCGGCTAGTGACTATCCTCGATCCCGATCGAGCATCACCGATTTGACCTGATATCCCCGCTCTCAACCGCCGACCCGACCCCATCGCGAATAGTGGAGAAATAGCGGTCGGTTCCGACCTGCCCGCCCTTGAGGGCAATTTCCAGCCCATCGATCGCCTTAATGCTTGAATGCGCCACACAAAGTGGCGAGCCCGGCGATGCCGGCAGCGGCATTCGCACAGTCAGCGCGTCGACGCCCATCTGGCCAAGTGCATGGCTCGACGTGTCGCCGCCGGCGATGACCACGCGCAGTAGCTTCTCTTGAAGCGTCAGTTCGCGGAGAACCTCGCCAAGGCCGCGGCCGAGCTTATGGCGGGCGCCTTCCCGGAGATCGATTTCTGCACCGCGGTCGGCCGCAGGTCCGAGCGCGGTGTAGAGGATGACGCTGCGCCCGGCCCGTAGGCTGGAGCGGCCGGTTGCCACCGCGCGCGCAATCGCGTCGTTCGAAGCCTCAGAAACCAGTTTGACCGGGTCGAGCTCGATCCCGTCGAAGCCGTCGGCCAGAGCATGACGGATCTGTCGTTCCGTCGTCGGCGAGCAGCTCCCCGAGACCACGGCGATCCTGTCGACAGCGCCCGGCGGCGAAAAGGCGGATTTGGTATCCACGATCCGGTTCGATGCCCATTCGACCAGCAAGGCATATTCGATGCCTGAAGAGCCGACGACGAAATAACCGCCCGGCTTGCGAGCGCGCCAAATCTCCTTGCCGGCAAGTGCCTGGGTTTCCAGGCTATCGACATCGACAAGCACGATACCTGAGCCATTCTCCACAAGCCGGTCGAATGCTTTCGACCGCGACGCAGACTGCAGCGTCGCCAGGTCGACCAGACCCGAGGCGAGGCTGGTCTGGCGCGACAGATGGATCAGCAGGTCGGATTCGTCCATCGGCGTGGTCGGATGGCGGCTCATCACGGGATGGCGGTCGATGCGGAAATATTTTTCGCGATAGGCCGCGAACAGATGACCGAAGGCGGTGTAGCGCTTCAGCTGCGGCGCGCCGACCACCAGCGGCACGCCGTCTTGCCGAAAAACCGAGCGGCCGATTTCGATCGCCCGGCCGATGCTGCCGATTGCCGGGCTGGAATCGAAGGTCGAGCAGACCTTGTAGTGGCAGATCTCGGCGTTGACGGTCTTCAGCCAGGCGAAGGCATCTCGCAGATGCGTGTCCATCCACTGCGGCGTCTCGCTGCGGCTGGTGCCGGCCAGCCCGAGGGCGCGGCAATGCGCAAATTGCGAAAGCAGCGCCTCGTCCGGCTGGCGCATGAACAGGACGGTCGGCACGCCGCCGAGCACGAGCGCCTCCATGACGTCGGTCGAGCCGGTCAGGTCGTCGCCATAGTAACTCAGAAGCAGATTTTGCATGGCGTCAGGCCGCCTCGCCGCCGCCGAACTTCTCGATCGACCGCGCCAGCTCGACATGGCTCAAGGCATAATCCGCCAACGGAATGTCTTGGACCGCCGCCTGCCAAGCCTGCTGCACGGCGCGCACGCCGGCGCCCGGCCCGTCCGGGTGGCTGACGATGCCACCGCCGCAGAGATAGAGAAGATCGACCGTCCGGCCGGTTCGCTGGAAGGTTTCAGGCGCCTGCCCGCCCCACTGGCCGGAGCCGGCGACCGGCAATGCGCAATCGGACGGCGAAAAGATCGGCGTGGTCACCGCCTTGAAGGATTCGACGAAGGACCAGTCGGGTTCCCAGTATTTCGAGGTGATGCCGTTGATCTGGAACTGGTCGACGCCGAGCAACCGCCAGAACTGCTGCCAGACCTTGAAATCCATGCCGAGGCCGGGATGGCGGGTGAGAATGTCCCAGCCATTGCGATGGGCATGGAGCACCAGGCTGGAGCGCTTTCGGAGGTAAGCCATGCCACCAAAGCCGATCGAATTGATGTTGACCACCGCGCAATTGCCGCCGGCCTTTGCCACCAGATCGTGGTTTCGCATCATCTCGTCGGGATCGGCATGTGAAATGCCGAAGGCATACATGACCTTCTTACCGGTCTTCTGCTCGTGGTCGAGGATCAGCGGCATGATTGCCCTCACTCGCTCCGACAGCGGTGAATAGGCCGGGCTCATCAGCTTCTCGTCGTCCTTGATGAAGTCGACGCCGGCGGCAATCAGCTCTTGCACCATTGCGGCCGCCTCGTACGGGCGGAGTCCCAGCGCCGGCTTGACGATGGTCCCGATGATCGGACGATCCGCGACACCGGTCAGCCTGCGGCTGCCCGTGACGCCGAATTGCGGGCCCGGATGCGCGCCCCGGTACTCCTCGGGTAGCTTCATGTCGACGACACGAATGCCGGACAGGCCCTTGATCGAAAAGGTGCCGCCGATGGCGATGGTCATCAGCGCCGACAGGTCGGTGCCGATGGCGTCCAGCGGAAAGGCGATATCGATGTCGGCGCGCTTGACCGGGCCGTTGCGTGCTTCGGGGCTTGCTCCGGAACCGGTTTCGGGAAGGGACGGCCGGTCCGCGTCCGGCAGATGCCGTATCGCCAGGACTCGCGCTGCGACCCTGGCCTTGAGCTCTTCGGTCTCGCCGGCCAGCGCGACGAAGGTTCCGGTCGACTGGTCGCTTGCAATCTTGGCCGCCAGCGCCTCGATATTGCCGGGCGTTTCGATGCGATAGGTAAGAACAATCATATTCGTGCGGCCTGCCGGGGAGGTTTCGAAAAAGGTTCCTTGGCCCTCGAAATCTGGTATAATGAGTACATAAGCATTGCAAGCCCTATCCGGCTTGGCGGTAAGGGCGAGCCGGCAACAGGCGTTCCGGAATTCACGGCGGAAATGCTAGGTATAGGCCGGTCAAAGGAGTGATTCGCGACGATGAACCGTTCGGAGCCGATCGTCCGGCGCAAGCTTTCCGACGAAGTATTCTTGAGACTGAAGCGCCTGATCACCAGCGGTGAATTGCTGCCGGGTGACGACATGCCGTCGGAGCGCGAATTGATGGAGCGCTTCGAGGTCGGCAGGCCGGCGATCCGCGAGGCGATGCAGGCGTTGAGCAATATGGGGCTGGTCGCGATCTCGCATGGCGAGCGTGCCAAGGTGCTGCAGCTGACCGCCAAGTCGATCATCAAGCAGGTCGACGGCGCAGCCAAGATCATCCTGTCGTCATCGAAGGACACGCTCGAGCACCTCAAGAACGCGCGCATCTTTTTCGAGCGCGGCATGGTGAGGGAAGCCGCGGAGAAGGCAACCGCCGAGGACGTGCAGCGGTTGCGGGCAACGGTTGCCGAGCAGCGCAGCCATCGTGGCGACTCGGAAGCCTTCATATCCGCCGACATGAAGTTCCACACTCAGATCGCGGCAATTTCCGGAAACCCGATCTATGTCGCCGTCAGCGAGGCAATGCTTGGCTGGCTAAAGGAATACCACACCGAAATGCTGATCTGGACCGGCAAGGAAAAGTTCACGCTGACCGAGCACGAAGAGATCGTCGGACGCATCGAAGCCAAGGATGCGGATGGCGCCGAGAAGGCGATGATCAAGCACCTCGAACGCTCGCGCGCGCTCTACGTGATGAATTCCGGCAACTGAAAATCAAGTGCAGGTCCCGACCGGCGTCGCGGTCGGACCTTGTTCTCGGCCTACTGGCTGACCACAGATCAGCCTGAGCCCGGACCGACGCAGTTTTATGTTGCCGTCTGAATCCGGTGTATGTGCCGCGTTGTTTTCATTCAGCGATTTCAGCATTTGCATCTTCCCAGCCATGGACTTCCACGGGCCGCTTCGTCCGCAGCCCTCATAGGCCCTCCTGGAGGCGCCGCGCTTGTTCTGGAATTGGCAATTCTTGCAAAGACTATGCTAGACTTGCCAATCGGCGAGAACGACACCGGGAGAACCGCAATGGCTGACAGGAGCCTCCACGTCGTGATCTGGCTGCCGTCGAATTTCTATTCGGCCGTCGTCTCGACGCTCGTGGAAATGTTTCAGCTTGTGAATGACGTCTGCCGTTCACAGGTTCTCTCCTGTGAATTCGTTTCAAGGAGCACGCCGTCGGCATCAAGTACAGGAATTTTCTTCCCGACGAAGGCTCAACCATCCCGGAAAATGGATGTCCTGATTCTCATTGCGATGCCGGGTGTCGAGATTCCGGAGCTTCTGCGCTCGCTCGACGAGGAGAGTGAACATTCAAAACCGCTGATCGCGCTCGCGCAGCAGCAGGACGCAATCATCGCAGCACATTGCGGCGCGTGTTATCTGCTCGCCAATTCGGGATTATTGGACGGCAAACGCGCAACGATATCCTGGTGGCTGAAAGCCGAGGCAAGCCGCCGGTTTCCGCAAGTGCGATGGGACGCTTCCCGCCTTCTCATTCGCCAGGACCGCCTTTACACATGCGGAGGCGGGTTTTCCGGACTCGAACTCGCCAGGGCTTTGCTGATCGATCTGGGCTTCTCGAAGGAGGAGCGGATCATTCGAAAACTTCTGGTTCTTCCTCCGCCGCGCAAATTCCAGAGTCCCTACGAATTTTCTCTCGACGAAATTTCGAACGAGGCCAGCCCATTCGAGAACAAGCTGCGCGAGCTCTCGAAAGACAAGATGTCGGAAATCGATCTGAAATTTCTCGCAACTGAATTGGGCATGTCTTCGCGAACCCTGTCTCGCAGATTTTTCGACGAACTCCAGACAACGCCGGGAAAATGGATCCAGGAACGGCGGCTGGAGTTGGCAAAATCCATGCTTGAGGAAACGAAACTGAGCGTTTCAGAAATTTGCTATCGGGTGGGATATCAGGACGTCGCCACGTTCAGCCGTCTTTTTTCCAGGACAACTGGAATGGCACCAGGCGAGTTTCGAAAGCAGATCCGGTGACAAGTCGGCATGGAAGTGCTGCCGCTACGGGCAACCGCTGCCGAAGTGCGGCTATCCAAGAGCCTCGGCAAATGACTTCAGCCGATCCGGACGATTGCGTAGGGTGTCATCACAAGATGGTCTCGGCCCGACGTGTCTTGCGGAATCTTGCGCGACATTCGTCCATCCCAGATCTTCAGAGGACCCCGATCGGAGCCGAGCCCGGAAACATCGACCGGAAAATCGTCCGGGGTAAGGTTCGCCAGCCAGACGATGATCTTGCCTGTCTGGGAGCGGCCGGCCAGTGCCAATACCCGCGTCTCATCGGTCGTTGTCGCCGCCACATGCGCATGGCCGGCCAGATCGCAAAGTCCTTTCACCGCGTGGAAAATCGGCCGGGGTGCACCTTCTTCGACAGGTTCGCCCGACGAGGCCAGTACGCCGAATGGTCCGGTGAAGCTGCAGAGCGTCAGCATTTCGAGCCCGGCCGGCGCAACGCGCGCGGCATAGCCGATCGTCCATGCGGCCCCGAACAGCCCGGCATGGCGAGGGTCGCGGTCGGCCATGGCAATGCGCTGATTGTCGGGATTGGCCTTGGTCGCGCCGCCATAAGGGTTCTGGCGCATGGCAATGGTCGACGGCCCGATCCGATAAGGTATTGTTCCGAAGATCGTTCGTACTGACGCCGTGATGAAAGGCAGTGCCTCCAGCGATTGCATGACGCTGAGATCGTCGGCGGCGTGCACGATCGGGCAGGTGCAATGCGTGACGAAATCGAGCGGGTCAGCCGGCACACGCTTGCGATTGAGTTCGGTGAAATAACTGAACATGCCGCCGCCGAGGCGGGTGTCGGGAAAGGCGCGCCGCGCCGCGGCATAGACGTCTTCGAGCGGTGGGCATTGCGGCCATGCGCTGCCCGGCGGCGTCGACTGCCGGTCGACCGAGGGCGAGACGGCAATGGCCGAAAGCTTGAGCCCGGCCTGGCGCACCATGTCGGCGACGCCTGAAAGCTCGACGTCGAGATCGCCGTCGCCGGCAATGACACATTCGAGCGTTGTCCGGACCGGATAGGCGGCGGCGAGCCGGGCGTAAGCCCGCAAGGCGTCGAGCCCATGGCCACGCGTCGGGTCGTAATGGAACATCAATTGCTGCGGACCAAGCTCGGACAGCATCGGCAGCTTGCCCAGCGCCGCCTCGACCTCATCCGGATAGACGATCACGCCGATATCCGGCAGCCCCGGTCCGGCTTTGCCGAGCGTGACGCGAATTGGTTCGACGGTTGCCGCAGCCGCCGGCACTTTCCCGCGACCCTCTATCCGCAAGCTGATGGTCTGACGGAAGGTCTTGCCGGCGGGCAGCACATAGGGCCACGGCAGCGCCAGCGGCCGAACATAGGTCTTGTAGGAGGCATCCGACCAGTTGCGCTGGTCCTCCATCTCGAAAGTGTCGCCTTGCATACGGCATTCGGCGGTGACGCCCGGCCGGACCTCATGGGTGATCGCCCGCAGATCCTTGAAAGGCTGCCAGGCATCGATCAGCTCTGGAAGCCGCGTCGCGACCACGCTGCCATCGGTATGCTCGACCATGACCGGGCTGCCGGCCAGGCCGGCAATCGGATGCAGGATGCAGAAGCCGCAGCGATTGGTCTCGAAATCGTTGTCGGGAAGAGCGCTCACGTCGAAGATCAGCTGGCCATCAGCCGAGCCCTTGATGGTCGCACGGAAGTCGAGCCGGCTTCCCTCTGGTCCGAAACAACCTGCCGAATAGCTGACGAAGAAAGCGTCATCGCCCTGGTCGATGATTAAATCGGTGAGCGTCGGCTCGTAGGTGCCCCAGTCGCGATCCCTGACGATGTAGGCGATGGCACGCAGAACTTCGGTGCCGCCGTGGCGGATGCTGCGCAGATTGCCGTTGACGAAGTCCGCCGTCAGCGCGCCGGCGCGCAGCCTGACCGGTTCGGCTTCAACTGCACGTGTACCGTAGAGGAGGAAGGCGTCGGCTGTCATTTCAGCAAGGCGTCGAGTTGCACCGGCTCCCGGCTTGCGGCGCCGGCATAGGCTGCCTCGACCAGCGCTAATGTCTTGAGGTTGTCCGCGCCCGAGGTCGCGGGCTCGGCTCCGTTGGTCAGGCAATCGACCCAGTGCTTTTGAATGGCGACGACGCTTTCCTGGATGTTGTGCCACGGCCGTGATGCCCAGGCCAGCAGCGGTGGCGAGACGTTGCTCACGGCTGTCCCGCTCCTGCCGGTGACGGTGAGCCGGTAGCCCTGCGCCAGCCGGATCGTGCCGTCGCTGCCGTCGATCTCGATCAGCGTCTCCGGAAACGGCTCGGTAGCGAGCTTGCTCGCGTAGCTGCAGTCGACCACGGAAGTGGCGCCGCTCGTGTGGTCCATCAGCATCGTCGCAACGTCCTCGCCGGCAATGCCGGGATTGATGCGCGCCGTTCGCGCAGTGACCGTCGAGACGTCGCCCAGCAGAAAGCGGGCGATGTCGAGGATATGGATGCCGAGATCCTCGATAATGAAGCGCTTTCCGGTCGCCAGATAGGGCTGGCCGGAAAACACGTCATAGGCAGAGCGGAACGAGATCCGTCCGAAAAAGGGGGTGCCGATTTCGCCGCTGTCGAGCACGGTACGCACCGCCTGGATCGGCGACTGCCAGCGAAAATTCTCATGCACCATCAGCGGCACGCCGGCGTCAGCACAGGCCTTTACCATCGCCTTGGCGTCGGCAAGCGTCGGCGCAAACGGTTTTTGGCAGATTGCCGGAACGCCGTGCTGCGCCGCCATCTCCACGAGCATTCTGTGGCTTGGTGCGGTGGTGGCGATGTCGACGAAATCCAGCCTTTCGCCGGCAAACAGCGCTGCCGCGTCGGTATAGCGCCGCGCGACCCCGAACTGGTCGCCGACGATCCGCAGCCGGTCCGGATCACGGTCGCAGATGGCGGCGATCGAGGCGCCCTCTATGTCGCGCCAGGCATGCAACTGGTTGACGGCAAAGAAGCCGCAGCCGATCAGCGCTCCACGCAGTTCCGCCATGTTAGCCGGCCTTTGCCATCTGCATCAGCGTGACACGGCTCTGCAGCCGGCGCTGTGCCTGGTCGACGACGACGGCGACGATGATGACGAGGCCCTTGATCACCATCTGCCAGAACGAGCTCACCCCCATCATCACCAGCCCGTCCGAAAGGATGCCGATGACGAAGGCGCCGACAATGGTACCGCCGATGGTACCGCGTCCGCCCGACATCGAGGTGCCGCCGAGCACTGCCGCGGCAATGGCGTTGAGCTCGAAGCTCTCTCCGGTCGCCGGATGCGAGGCCATCAGTTCGGACGAGATGATCAGCCCGACGATCGCCGCGCAGAAGCCGGAGAACATGTAGACGAACATCTTCACCATGTTGACGCGGACGCCTGAAATCCGCGCCGCCCGCTCATTGCCGCCGACGGCGAAGATGTGGCGGCCGAGCGGGGTGTATTTGGCGAGATAGGCCGCCCCTACCGCAACAACGACCAAGATCCATATGGAAACCGGCAAGCCGAGCAGCCGGCCGGCGCCGAGGTAGCCGAACCCTGTGGTGCCGAGCTCGGGCTTGCCGACGAGATTGGGGAAAGTACGGCCGTCCGACGACAGCAGTGCCAGGCCGCGTGCGACATAGAGCACGCCGAGCGTGGCAATGAAAGGCGCAACGTTAAGCCTGGTGATCAGCAAGCCGTTGACGGCGCCGATCAATATGCCGACGGCAAGCGTGATCAGCGCGATCTCGAAGACGTTGAAATAGATGGTGTAGCCGACCTGCAGGTCGATGCCGTTGAGCACGAGGTAGCCGGCCACCATGCCGCACAGGCCGACGATCGAGCCGACCGACAGGTCGATGCCGCCGGTGATGATGACGAAGGTCATGCCCATTGCGAGGAATGCGTTCAGCGCCACGTGCTTCGACATCAGGATAAGATTGGCGGCCGATAGGAAATTGGGGGCGGCTATCGAGAAGAATAACAGCACGGCGATCAGCGCGATGAACGTCCTCGCCTTCATCAGCGTCAGCAGGACCGAGCCGCCCGACATGGCGTTGACCGCCGCCTTGGCTGGGATGTCAGTCATGCGCCTTGCTCTCCGTGCGGGACCGGTCCGTGGCCGAAGGCCGAGGCAGCGACGAGTGCGGCCTCCGTCGCCTCGGCGCGGTCGAACATGCCGGTCAATTTTCCATTGCTCATCACCGCGATGCGGTCGGACAACGCCATCACTTCGTCGAGATCGGAGGTGGCAAACAGAATCCCCAGGCCGTCGCGCGACAGCTTGCGCATGGTGCGGAACACGTCGGCCTTGGCGCCGACGTCGATGCCGCGGCTGGGCTCGTCCATCAACAGCACCTTCGGGCCGGTGAGCAGCGCCTTGCCGATCACCACCTTCTGCTGGTTGCCGCCTGACAGCGACGAGACTTCCTGCGCCGGATCGGCGACCTTGATCGCCAGTTCGCGCACCGTCCGGACCACCGCCTGTCTTTCGGCGGCACCGCGAATGTGGAACAGGCGCACGAACCGCGACAGGCTGGCCAGCGTCAGATTGCTGGCGACGGAGAGGATCGACACCAGCCCTTCGCGCTGGCGGTCTTCTGGGATCAGCGCCAGGCCGCGCCGGATGCGCCGCGTCGTGTCGCGCTCGTGCACTTTTTTGCCGGCAATGAATATCGTGCCCGTCGAATGGCCGTGGCGGCCCATGATGCAATCGAACAGCTCGCTGCGTCCGGCGCCCATCAGGCCATAGATGCCGAGGATTTCGCCGGCGCGCAGCGACAGCGAGACGTGGTCGACCGCAAGCCCGCCGGTGACGCGCGGCAGGCAGATATCCTCGGCGCGGAATATTTCCTCGCCCGGCACATGGCCGTCGGCCTTGGCGAAGTCCTTGGCGTCCGAGCCGATCATCTGCCGCACGATCCACTGGGTGTCGACGTCTTTCATCTCCGCCTGGCCGGTGATGCGGCCGTCGCGCAGCACCGTGATGGTGTCGCCGATGCGGATCAGCTCCTCGAGCCGGTGCGAGATGTAGACGATTGCCACGCCGCGTACCTTGAGGTCGGCAATCACCTTGAACAGGATCTCGACTTCCGCCGCGCTGAGCGCCGAGGTCGGTTCATCCATGATCAGGATGCGCGCATCGAGCGAAACCGCCTTGGCGATCTCGACAAGCTGCTGCTGGCCGATGCGCAGATCCTCGACCAGCATGTCGGGCCGGATGCCGGCTTCCAGGCGTTCAAGGAACTCCGCCGCGCGGCGCTCCTGCTCCTTGCGGTCGATCTTGTGGAAGCGGTTGGTGATCTCGCGGGTGGCGAAAATATTTTCGGCGACAGTCAGATTGCCGAACAGATTCAGCTCCTGGAAAACCATGCCGATGCCGCGGCTCACGGCATCACCGGAAGACGAGAATGAAACCTCCTCGCCGTCCAGCAAGATGCGCCCGAGCGTCGGTTGCTCGACGCCGGCGATGATCTTCATCAGCGTCGATTTGCCGGCTCCGTTTTCGCCGACCAGCACGTTGACCGCGCCTTTGCGCACCTCGAAATTCGCCCGCTTGACCGCGACGGTGCCGGAATAGACTTTCGAGACGTCCTCCAGCTTCAGGATGACATCTTGATCGCCGGTCATGGCTTCGGCCCGATCTTTGCCTCCGCCGGCGTCACCAGCGGCAGGTCCTGGCCACTGCCCGGCGTGTAGGCGCCAAGTACCTCGACGCTGCGGCCCTCGAGTGCCTCGCGCGGCAGCTTGGAAAGCACGGTCTTGTCGGCGTAGGCGTTGAAGGCCTTGCCGAACTGGGCGAAGTCGATCTGGTTGGTGAAATCGTTGAACTGGATGAAGTCGAGGCTGTCGCGCAGCGCGGTTCCGCGCATGGCGGATCCGATCTGCACCCGCGCGTCCGCCTTGCCGTCGCCGTCGGCATCGATGTCCATCGTCGCCGCGCGTGACTGTGTGTTGGCTGCCACGACCTTGCCCTCGAGCCGAACCGCGAAGGTCCATGGCGAATTCGCCTGCTTTTTCGGATTGCCGTATTTGGCGCCGGCAGCGGCGGGATCGGTCTTTGCCAAGGCATGAACCTCGGCAAACGGCCCGGCCTTCTGCTGCAGATAGGGTATCACTTTCGCCGCCCAGATGTCCTCGACCATCTTGTCGGGATTGAACGCGGAGCCAGTGCCGCCGTTTTCCGCCGACGGCGTCGGCAGGATCTTGCAGGCGGTCAGGCTGCCTATTGCTGCGAGGAACAACGCGACAAAGATCGGCCGGGTCAGCGTGTTGAACATGTCGGCTCGTTCGGCATGGCAGTCAGGAGCACCCAAAGAAATGGAAGAAAGGGCGAAATGGAAGCAAGGGACGAACCGAAGGCTCGTCCCTTGCTGCTGATGTTACACCGGCTTAGTTGGTGAGCGCGAACGTCTCCAGCTTGGCGGCATTGTCGCCATTGACCAGGACGCAGTCCATCAGCTGCTTTTCTTCGGCGGGAGACTTCTTGTTTTTGATGAAGTCGTTGGCCTGCTCGACCGCCATCTGCGCCTGCGCGAAGGCCGGCTGCAGGACTGTCGCCTTGATGCCGCCGGAGGTGATCGAGTCGCGCACGTCGTTCGACCCGTCGAAGCCGACGACGAAGACGTCCTTGCGGCCGGCAGCGGCAAGTGCCGCATAAGCGCCCATCGCCATCGTGTCGTTGCCGGAGATCACGCCCTTGATATCGGGATTGGCCTGGAGGATCGATTCCATCTTTGAATAGGCCTCGGTCTGGCTCCAATTGGCCGACTGCTGCGCCACCATCTTCAGGTCCGGATAGTCGTCGATGACGTCGTGGTAACCCTTGGAGCGGATGCCGGCATTGGTGTCGGATTCCTTGCCGACGAGCTCGACGAAATTACCCTTCTCGCCCATCAGCTTGACGAATTCCTGTGCGCCGAGCTGGGCGCCCTGATAATTGTTGGAGACGATCTGCGCGACGGCAACGCCGGTGGCATTGATCTCGCGATCGATCAGGAAGGAAGGAACGCCCGCGTCCTTGGCCTTCTGCACCGCGGCGACGGTGGCGTCGGCGCCAGCATTATCGAGGATGATCGCCTTGGCGCCGCGGCCAATCGCCGTGTCGATCAATTCGGACTGCTTGTTGGCGTCGTCGTCATGGACGAGCACCAACGCCTCGTAACCGAGTTCCTTGGCCTTGGCCTCCGCGCCGACAGCTTCCGCCTTGAAGAACGGATTGTCATGCGAGGGCGTGATGATGGCGATCAAATCCGCCGCATAGGCGGGTGCGGCGGTGCCAAGCGCCAGCATACCGGCAAAAGCCGCAAGCGTCATTCTGCGTGTCAGTTTCATGTATTCCTCCCGTTGAAAATCCGTGCCTTATCCCAAGGCTATATGCATTCGATTTCGTTAGCCGGCCGTAGGCGGCGGGTCGCGTCAGATTCACAAGCCTTGCCGGCTTCACCTCGACGGATCGCTCCCCCTATCCTCCACTCATCCAGCGCCTGATCCTGCTGCGAAGCTTGACGGTCCGATCCATCGAACAGCTAAGCCAACTGGTATAATGAGTCAATGACAATTTCAGGTGACATGTTCCGGAGAACGCGTCGCTGCCCTCAAGTGATGCGCTGAATGCTCGCGGCAATCTCCTCCGGCTCGAACACCCGCTTCCAGTCGTCGCGCATCAGCACCGGCTTGCCGAACTCTATCGCCTTGTTGCAGGCGTCGGAGAACACGCCTCTGGTCTCGCCGAAGATGACGGCGCCAAGCACGTTCATATGGCCAAGCAGGAAGTCGAGCGCCGCCTGCTTGTCGACCCCGCGCGCCACCACCTCGTCAACGGCCTCCTTCATGACGACGAGCAGCGAAGCGCATACCGTTTCCGAAAGGCCGGGCTCGAGCAGCGCCATCTGATCAACGGTGACGCGATGCGAGCGCATGACCGGCGCCCAGATGATCTTTGCGATCGCCTCACCCTTGGCGAAATCTTCCTCCGGTCCCTGCATCAAGGCGCTGACCATGTGCTGCTTGGCTTTGACGCCGCCGAAATAATCCTTCTTGGCCGCCATGTCGGTCTCGTCGTTGAAGATCGGCGGATGGCACGGGTGGGTGACGAAATAGGTCAGGTCCGGCCGCTTCGGCAAATGCCCGGCGAAAGGTGCCGCGGCGTCAAGCACGACGACCATCGTGCCTGACGCAAGCTTGCTCTCGATACTCGCCGCGACTTTGCCGATGTGCGTGTCCGGCACCGCCAGGATCACCACATCGGCGCCATCAAGCGCCTCATCGGCGCTGACGGCATCGATGCCGAGGCCCGACTTAAGCCGCTCGCGGCCGGCGTCGCTGACCTCGACATGGCGTATCGTATAGGGAGATCCGCGAAAATTGGTCGACAGACGGTAACCCATTTTGCCGCCCGCACCAAACAGCGCAATCGTTGTCATGTGTCCGTTACTCCTGAATTCCAACGACGGCCCTGCCGATCGTCATCCCATTGACTTGTGTGCACATTGCCGCCGGTTGGCGGATTAGAGAACGCAGGGGAGCCGCCGCTCAAATGACGATGCCATGGACGATGTCTCGGGCGCCCGGATGTCCAGCACAGCGCAGCTACGCGGAGCATGCTACCTTAGGTACACATTATACCAGCATACCAAATTGGCAAGCGGCCATGGCACGGACCACTTGTTTGGCCGTCGTTTACCTCCTGTTCAACGGCAAGGAGCGATCATCGCGCTGAACCGCCGATCGGCGGGATGATTCGCAGCCGACAAAGGCCCATGCTCGAAACGTCACTCTACAGCCCGGTCAAGGCCTTCCTGGAAGGCCTGGGATTTATGGTCAAGGGCGAGATCGGCGGCTGCGATCTGCTGGCGCTGAGTGCCGACTCTCCACCGATCGTCGTCATCTGCGAGCTGAAGCTGAAGTTCAACCTCGAACTGGTCCTCCAGGGCGTCGACCGTATGGCGGCGAGCGACGAGGTCTGGCTAGCGGCATGCATGTCGGCCCGTGGCAAGGGCCGTGAGAGCGATGTGAGATACCGCAATCTCTGCCGTCGGCTCGGCTTTGGCCTGCTTGGCGTGCGACCGAACGGCGAGGTTCAGGTGCTGCTCAGCCCGACGGCATTGGCTCCGCGTCGCGATCCCCGGCGCCGCTCGAAGCTAATTGACGAACATCGGCGTCGGCAGGGCGATCCTGTCGCCGGCGGCGGCTCGCGTGCGCCGATCATGACCGCTTATCGCCAGCAGGCGCTGGCATGCGCCGCAGCCCTCGCCGACGGCCCAAAGCGGCCGCGTGACTTGAAGCCCAACCTGCCGAACGCGCCTAAGATCCTGCTGCACAATGTGTATCGCTGGTTCGCGCGCACCGATCGCGGGATCTACGAACTGACCGCTCAGGGCCGTGAGGCGTTGCAGCGCTGGCCGCAGCCCGATCGCAGCCACACCGCTGCCTGAGACAGGCAACGCCGGATTTCGCGCCCTGCTTTCCGCGACAATCACGGCTTTCGGCAAGACATCACCTCGGTCACGGAACCATATTTCGACACGATGGTTTTGTCGTCACCGAATTGATCGTCCGCTGAGCAAACGGAAGGAACGGCCATGCGCCTATCGACGACAATTGCCACACTTTCGGCACTGGCCCTTGCCTCGCCGGTCTATGCGCAATCCGTGGGACCAGAGCTTGCCCCTGTCCCGCCGACGGCCCCGCAAACCCTGCCGGAGCAAGCCACCCCCGAAGGGACCATTCCCGACCAGACTACACCTGACCAAGCCTTCTCCGCCCAGAATTTCACCGCAGTGACAATCGTGGCGATGGAGGATCTGCCTCCTGACATCAAGGCACAGGCGGAGGCCGTCGTCACCCAGACCAGCGCCGAGGATTTGCGCATCCTGCAAAGTTCGATCGACGCATCGCCGCAGGCGGCATCGGCGCTGGCGGCGAACGGGCTTAATTCCACGCAGGTCGTGGCGGCCAATATCGACGGCGACGGCACGCTGACGCTGATCATCCAGACGACGACGTGAGCGGCTGAAAGCGGACAAGCCGGCTCCGGCACGGAAACGAAGGCCGCCCGATCGCGGAGGACTGTCATGGCCGAGGCTGCAGTTCGCAACTTCACCATCAATTTCGGGCCACAACATCCCTCCGCTCACGGCGTCCTGCGGCTGGTGCTCGAACTCGACGGCGAGATCGTGGAACGCGCCGATCCCCACATCGGCCTGCTGCATCGCGGCACCGAAAAGCTCATCGAGTACAAGAACTACCTGCAGGCCTTGCCCTATTTCGACCGGCTCGACTACGTCGCGCCGATGAACCAGGAGCATGCATTCTGTCTCGCCGCCGAGAAGCTCCTCGAAATATCGGTTCCGAAACGCGGACAGCTCATCCGCGTGCTTTTCTGCGAAATAGGCCGGCTGTTATCGCACCTCCTCAACATCACCACGCAAGCCATGGACATCGGCGCGCTGACGCCGCCGCTCTGGGGTTTCGCCGAGCGCGAGAAGCTGATGGTCTTTTATGAGCGCGCGTCCGGCGCCCGCATGCACGCGAATTATTTCAGGGTCGGCGGCGTGCATCAGGATCTGCCGCCGGAACTCCTCGACGACATCTGGAAGTTCTGCGATCCGTTCCTCAAGGTCTGCGACAATCTCGAAGAGCTGTTGACCGAGAACCGCATTTTCAAGCAGCGCAATGTCGATGTCGGCGTGATCGGCCTCGACGATGCCTGGGCCTGGGGCTTTTCCGGCGTGATGGTGCGCGGATCGGGCGCGTCCTGGGACCTGCGCAAGGCGCAGCCATACGAATGCTATTCGGAGATGGATTTCGATATCCCAGTCGGCAAGCATGGCGACTGCTACGACCGCTATCTCGTCCGCATGGAGGAAATGCGCCAGTCGGTCCGGATCATGCGGCAATGTCTGGAAAAGTTGCGCTCACCAGAAGGTCAGGGGCCGGTCGCGATCCCGAACCGCAAGATCACGCCGCCGCCGCGTGCCACGATGAAGCGCTCGATGGAAGCGACGATCCACCACTTCAAACTTTATACCGAAGGCATTCGCGTGCCGAGCGGTGAAGTCTATGCCGCCGTCGAGGCGCCGAAGGGTGAATTCGGCGTCTACCTCGTGTCGGACGGGGGCAACGTTCCCTACCGATGCAAGATCCGCGCACCTTCCTTCGCCCACCTGCAAGCGATGGATTTCCTGTCCCGAGGC
The DNA here is from genome assembly GCF_040323505.1 of Mesorhizobium sp. M0040. Taxonomy (NCBI): domain Bacteria; kingdom Pseudomonadati; phylum Pseudomonadota; class Alphaproteobacteria; order Hyphomicrobiales; family Phyllobacteriaceae; genus Mesorhizobium; species Mesorhizobium sp. M0040. Next base: position 247,894 of record NZ_JAMYVA010000001.1, on the reverse strand, counting down.
CATATGATCGCCGATGTTGCCGCGATCATCGGCTCGCTCGACATCGTGTTCGGAGAAATCGATCGGTAGTTTAGCCAGGTCGCAGGATCTTCCCCGATCGCAGGATCATTCGTCGTTAGTAGCCGCGCAGGCAGGCCTAGACGGCGCTCGACCGCCGGTCAGACGAAGGCTCTCACCTGCGGCGGGCCAGCTCAAATTCTCACATCAAAGACGGACGCATGGCCGCGACAAGGCGCAGCCAAGCGTCGAGGAGTTTCACAATCTGCGCGGCCCGACGGGGCACGAGCCCTTCCAAGTTCGGAAGCGCTCTCCACGGCGCGGAAAGAACGCGTGTTCCGCCGTTCCTCGTACCGCCTCAATGCACGATCAAGCCCTTCATCCAGGCAACAAATCTGTTGCCGCGAACTATCCCGCGCACCCTGGCAGCGGCCCATCTCGCTTGCATCGTAGCGCCGACATGGCAATGGCAGACGATTTGGTGCAACTGCCGGTCGCTCAGTTCGAAGAAGCGCTTTGCCTCACCATAGGTATCATCGCTGAGGCCCATGGCACGCAGAACCGGATCCTCGAAGGCGACAGTGAGCGGCGTCCCAGCGCCACGCGATCTGTCACGCGCTTCCCTGTTCATATATTCGGTGCCTGGAAGCGCCCCAAGGCATCGCGTCGGATTTTGTTCGAGAAGTTCCGCCCAACGTTCAATCCGCTGGGTTCGAGTCATCGCCGGATACGCCGCGAAGGACTCAATTTCCGCGACGGCCTGCAGTTGGTCGAGTGTTTGATGTTTCATGGTCGGCTCCTGTCGACAGGTGAATTCGCCCACGCCTACATGAGCAATTATCGCGCCATGGAGCGCTGACAAGGCCGGACCGCCGCAACATGAGGCGTACGGATCACCTGCCCGGTGAACCGGCGCTCGAATTCCGACGCGCCCCCGCCTGTGTTCGATGTCGACCCGTTAACCGAACCCGTTTCCGGACAGGAACTTTTGCGGAAGCTTGCCGTTTGGCTTTGCGTCCGCTTCGGCGGCTGCAATATCAGTCTTGAAAGCAATTCCGTTGGACACGAAGCCTCAACGCGTCGAGCAAGACGTCGAGCCTGTAAATGAAACCCGGGAGCAACCGGCCCCGGTTCGAGAATCTCGTGAGCGATCGGCAGAGCCCCGGCAGGAAAAACCCGACGGGAATGCCTCGCAACGAAAGGCCGGTCTGCTCGGCTTTCCCAGGCGCCATCCCTATGCGGCCGCAGCCATCGCACTTGCGCTGTTGCTCGTCGCGGCAGGCATCGCGATCTGGTGGCTGAACGCTCGCCAGTACGAATCGACCGACGACGCCTTCATAGATGCGCGCACAGTGACGATCGGTGCGCAAATAGCCGGCCGCCTTACCGAGCTGGCGGTTACCGACAATCAGCATGTACAGGCGGGCGATGTCCTCCTGCGTATCGACGACAGCGACTATCAGGCAAACCTGAAGCAGGCCGACGCCGGCGTCACCGCGGCCGAGGCCGAAATCGTCAATGTCGCCGCCCAGATCGAGGCTCAAAACGCAAAGGTAAACGCTGCCCAGAGGCAGGTTGCACAGGCCAAGGCAGCGCTGGATTTCGCCAAGGCCGAGGATCAACGCAATCGCGAACTCCTGGCCAGGGGCACAGCAACGCAGCAGCAGGCGCAGCAGGCGGCATCGACGCTGCGTCAGGACCAGGCCGCGCTGGACAGCGCCGAGGCCAATGTCGCCTCCGCAAAAAGCCAGGTTTCGGTCTTGCAGGCACAGGCCAGGAGCGCCGAGGCGCAGCTCGAGCAGGCAAAGGCCAGCCAGGAGCAAGCGCGCACGACGCTGTCGCGCACGACTATCACAGCACCCGCAGCCGGGCGCGCAACGAGCATTTCCGCCGCTAAGGGCACCTACGCCCAACCCGGCCAGGTATTGATGATGTTCGTTCCCGACGAGGTCTGGGTGAAGGCCAATTTCAAGGAGACGCAGCTCGATCTGATGCGGCAGGGACAGCCGGTCGACATCGACATCGACGCCTACCCGGACAAGTCCTTCCATGGCCGCGTCGACAGCATCCAGGCCGGCAGCGGCACCGCCTTCAGCCTCCTGCCGGCCGAAAATGCCACGGGCAATTACGTCAAGGTGGTGCAGCGCGTGCCGGTCAAGATCGTCTTCGACAAGCCGCCGGATGTGCTTCTCGGCCCGGGCCTGTCGGTGGTGCCGACGGTCAAGGTGCGATGAGCGGCGAAACCGCCAGAAATCAGGATGAAAGCCGATCCGCCGCCGGGACACACAATCCGTGGCTCATCGCCGTCGTCGTCTCCATCGCCACTTTCATGCTGGTGCTGGACACCTCGATCGCCAATGTCGCCCTGCGCAACATCGCCGGCAGCCTGGCGGCCGGAATGGATGAAAGCACCTGGGTGATTACCACCTATCTCGTTGCCAACTCGGTGATCATTCCGGTCAGCGGCTGGCTGGCAAGCGTCATCGGCCGAAAGCGCTACTACATGCTCTGCGTTGCGACCTTCACCGTCGCGTCGCTGCTGTGCGGACTGGCGCCCAACCTGGAACTGCTCATCCTGTTCAGGGTCCTTCAGGGCCTCGGCGGCGGCGGCATGGCGCCAAGCGAGCAATCGATCCTTGCCGACACCTTTCCGCCTGAAAAGCGCTCGCAGGCCTTCGCGCTTTACGGCATTGCCGTCATCGTCGCACCGACGGTCGGGCCGACGATCGGCGGCTGGCTGACGGACCATTTCTCCTGGCACTGGATCTTTTTCATCAACGTGCCGTTCGGCATCCTGTCGCTGGCCCTGGTGCAATGGCTGTTGGTCGAGCCGGACGTACTCGAACGCGAACGCAAGGAACGGCTGGAAGGCGGCCTGAAGATCGACGGGGTCGGGTTCGTCCTGGTGGCGATTGCCTTGGGGTGCCTGGAGATCTTTCTCGACCGGGGCCAGCGCTACGATTGGTTCGCCTCGGATTTCATCACCACTTTCGCAGTGATTTCCGCGATCGCGTTCCTGCTGCTTATCCCATGGGAACTCAGTCGCAGCGATCCGGTCGTCGACATGCGTCTATTGTTCACGCGCCAATTCGGCACGGCCTTCCTGGTCATGATGGCGGTCGGTGCTATCCTGTTCAGCACCACCCAGATCGTGCCGCAGCTGCAGCAGACGACATTTGCCTACACCGCGACGCTCTCGGGCCTTTCGATGATGCCGGGCGGCATCGCCATGCTGATCTTGATGCCGGTATCCGGATTTGTAGGCACCATCGTGCAGCCCAAATACCTGATCATGATGGGCATGTCGGTGGTCGCAGTGGCCCTTTGGCATATGACCTCGCTTACTCCGGACGCCAGCTTCCGCTTCTTTGCCTTTGCCCGTGTTTTCCTGATGGTCGGACTGCCGTTCCTGTTCATTCCCATCTCGACCGCGGCCTATGTCGGCCTGCCCCCGCAGAAGACCAACCAGGCATCGGCGCTGATCAACGTTGCGCGCAATATCGGCGGCAGCATCGGCGTCTCGCTGTCCAACACCGTCATTGCGCAAAGCTCCCAGATCCATCAATCGAATCTGGTCGGCCACACCGTGCAGTCGTCGCCCGCCTATCAGCAGGCGCTTCGGCAGGTGACCGAGCATTTCGTCGCCCAGGGTTCGCCGATGGTCGAGGCGAAGCAGCAGGCGATCGGCTGGCTTGGCCAGTTGATCGCCCGCCAGGCCACGCTGCTCGCCTATGTCGATGTCTTCCGCTACTGCGCGGTGGCAACCGCCCTGCTCGTTCCGCTTGCTCTGCTGCTGCGATCAAGCAAGTCGGGCAGCAGACAGGCGAATCCGGAGATGGGCTGACCAGAAGGCGGGAACCAGCTGACCCATTGCGTTGTTCTGCGCCAAGAGGAGATGATCACGATGGCCACTATTCCCACACCCGAGCCAACCCCGACCCCGGTGCCGCCGCCTCCCATCCCCGATCCCAAGCCCGTGCGCGAGCCGGACCCCGACAGGCTCCCCGACGAGGACCCCATTCCCAATCCGGATGAAAACGATATTCCGCCGAAGCGGGCGTTCAACATCTAGCCTATTAGATTTCGAGCACAGCGTAGGGGCGGCCGGTCGGCTTGGCGACATGCATGGCAACGTTATAGACCGACGCTCCGCCCGGCGTGCGGCCCTCATAGGCGCCGCGATGCGCATGACCATGCACCACCGCGCTGACCTGGAACCGGTCTATTGTCTCGGCCAGGCGTGACGAACCAAGAAACGGGAAGATCTCCAGCGGCTCGCCTTCGACCGTCTCGACGACAGGCGCGTAGTGCAGAACGACAAGCGTGCGTTTGGCGCGGACCTGCCTCATCGCGTTTTCAAGCCGCATCGCTTCGTTCACGCTTTCCGCCACCATCGACTTGATCGCCGGTTCGCCGAAGGAGCCGAGCATGCGCGATCCAAAACCGCCAACGAAACCCTTGACCCCGACGAACCCGACCTCGTGAATCTCCGTCGCCTCGCCGTCGAGCAGGTGAACGCCCGCCTGGCGCAGAATGTCGGTGACCTGCTCGACGGCGCCTGACTCATAGTCGTGGTTGCCAAGTACGGCGACGACCGGGATCGTGCAGGCACGCAGTTCCTCGGCAAGGATTTCGGCCTCCCGAGGCTTGCCGAGATTGGTAAGGTCGCCGGTCAGCACGAGAACCTGGGCTGCACGCGACATCTCGCCGAAAAGATCGCGGTACGAGGCTTGGTCCTCCTTGCCGACATGCAGATCGCCAATGGCGGCGACTTTGAGTGCGCTGCCGTTTTCCGCCTTCGGCGAAGCAGTTTCGAGCTCGTCAGCCATTGCTATGTTCTCCTTCACCGCCGACGTCGGCAAAACCCCAGTCGTTGACGTCGATCTCATAGTCAGTTCGTGAAAGCATGCGCCCACGGCAGATTTTCATCCGGGAAGGTGGCAATTCGCGCTGCTTGGCCAGCCGGTCAAGCAGCTCGTCGAGCAGCCAGGCGGGCACGCGGCCCCGCTCCGTCGGATAGATCCATCGGAAGTTCAAGAGATGCATCAGCAGAACTTCCCAATGAACTTCCATGTAGGAAAGCAGCCTTTGCCAGTCGATCTGGTCGTGGGCCTTGAGGATGGTGTGCGCGATGTCGGCACCATCGTGGCGACCGCGGTCCTGGATGAAACTTTTGGACCAGATAAGCTCGGTGGGCCCGATGATCCGCACCTGGCTGCCCAGCAATTCGCCCTGACGGGCGTGCTCCAGCCACTGGTCGTCGACAGGCATTGTGCCGTTCATCGAGGCGAAAATGACGTCGAAAAAATGGGTGCCCTTGAACACTTTGCCGAGCCACCGGTCGTCCTCGACCACGACGGCGTAGCCGATCTGCTTAAAATGGGCGAGGATGCGCGGGCAGTCGCCGGCCTTGCAGAAAATGTCGAGATCCTTGGTCTGGCGGATGATCCCGGTATAGGCGCTTACGGCATAGGTGCCGGCGACGAGAAAGGGGATGCCGGTCGCGACAAGTTCGCGGATCGCTTCGATATAAAAGACCTCCGCTTCGGCATTGCGAAGCGTCGGGGCGGCTTTTGGATCGACCGACGGAACGGATGCCGGGATAGCACTTTTCGGTGGAGGATCGATGATCATAAGCAATGGCTCCTGGCCCGGCAGACCAGCAGCCGCCTGTATCTAATAGCCAAGCATGCCCGATGGTTCCCGCCGTTACGCGGCACTGCCGCTCTCGCCTGCTGCATCAGGCGGACACGCCGCCGTGGCAGGCCTTCGAAGCGGTCATGGTTGTCGGCTGCGGCGCGGCCCTAAAATGATATGTGAGCGGTCATTTTTGACGTCAAGATCGCAGCGCGGTCAGCCTCAAGCACGTCGAGGCGGAGGGGTCCGCTATCGTCCTCGGGTTCGGAAAGGATTGGCTTCAACATGGTTCCCGAGCTGTCGGAGGCGCTGCGCACTCGGCGCAACAGCCACTTGAGCGCCCGTGGCCAGACCGACTCTGTTTGCCGGAAAGCTGCAGGCGGCGTGGCGAAAAGGCCATTCTCCATTTTGTAGTCCCTCACTGTCTCAGTCCAATCAGCGTTCTTCAACGAGCAAAGCTTGTGTTGGTTCCGCGTCGCCATCGGCGGGAGCACGGGCTGGACAGGCGAAGTCATCGTTGGTGGGTTCGAGCGGGCTGGCCCTCTGCAGCGAAATCAGTGGCCTCGGCGATCAAGTCGCGGAATTCAGCCCACTAGCCGGCGGGATTCAGCTCGTATCCTAATGCGCCGGCTCTGGACACGACCCGCGAAGGCTGAAATTGTGATCGGCATTTTCCAGTTGCAAATTTGGTTGGGCTCGGCGGGGATGGCGCTGGTTTCTGAAGACATTGCCAGCCATCCGGCACTGCGTCGTCATGTCCAGGCTCAGTCGCGGACGCTTCTCCAGACCTATGAAGCGAACCCGCGGCTGGCTTCCGTATTCGCCACGCAACAGCGTTGGCTGATGGCCCATATCGGCCTTGGCTTGTATTTCAATCGAGAGCCGGACGATCATCGCAAGGGACTTACGTCCGCACGGTTCATGGACGACATCTGCCGGCATTCGGTGGCCAGCCGCAACACCGCCGATGCCTTCCTGAAGGAGATGCTGCATTACGGTTTCATCCGGCATCTGCCGATTAAATATGGGCGCATCCGCCCCTTTGAGCCGGCCGCGGGCACTCTGGAGACGGTTGCCGGCTGGGTCATGGCTCATCTGAAAACACTGGACAGCCTGGATGGTGGATCTCGACTGGCTGCATTCGTCGCACAACCGGACGTACTCGCCAAACTGCAGCCACTGGTGGCCGACGGACTGCTTTCGTCGCATGCCGTGCGCGAGCCAAGACAGACTTTTTCCTTGTTCACCTGGCTCGACAATGGCGGCATCGTCATGGATTGGCTGATGTCCGGCGTCGACCCCGATCATGCCGACCTGGACCGAATCCCGACCGGTGTCGTCTCAATCGGGGATTTCGCGAACTGGCTCAAGCTTTCCCGGACCCATTTGTCACGCAAATTGCGCGATGCCGAGGAACTCGGCAGCATCGGCTGGCTGGGCCAGCGTGGTCATTCGGTCATGTGGGTGTCGAGCGAGTTCTACCAGGAATACATGACCGCCCAGGCGGTCAAGCTCGCCATCATCGATGCAGCCTTCGATAACTGTTTTGTATCTTCCGGGACGGCTGAACGCTGACTTGAAAGTCGTCGTGGCGGCTTTGGCGCGCCACGACAAGCCTTGGAATTTAATCGATGTCGAACGACACGCCCTGCGCAAGCGGCAGCGCCTTGGAATAATTCACCGTATTGGTGGCGCGCCGCATATAGGCCTTCCAGGCATCGGACCCCGACTCGCGGCCGCCGCCGGTCTCCTTCTCGCCACCGAAGGCACCGCCGATCTCGGCCCCTGACGTGCCTATATTGACGTTGGCGATGCCGCAGTCCGATCCGTCGACGCCAAGGAAGCGCTCGGATTCCTGCAGGTCACGGGTGAAGATCGACGACGACAGCCCCGCTCCCACCGCATTGTGCTCGTCGAGCACGGCATCGAAGTCGGAATATTTCAACACATAGAGAATCGGCGCGAAGGTCTCCTCCGTCACCGGCGAAACCTGCCGCGGCATTTCGACCAGCGCCGGACGCACATAGTAGGCCTCGGGGTGACCGTTCTCGACCCGCATTCCGCCGGTTATCTTACCGCCATGCGAAGCCGCCTCCTCCAGCGCCTTCTGCATATTCTCGTAGGCAGCCTTGTCGATCAGCGGGCCAACCAGAGCGCTTGTCTCCAGCGGATTGCCGACCGAGACGCTCTCATAAGCCTTCTTCAGGCGCGGAACGAGCTGGTCATAGACGCTCTCATGCACGAACAGGCGCCTGAGCGTCGTGCAGCGCTGGCCGGCCGTGCCCATGGCGCCGAAGGCGATAGCGCGGAGCGCCATGTCGAGATCGGCCGTCGGGCAGACGATGCCGGCATTGTTGCCGCCGAGCTCCAGCACCGCACGGGCAAAGCGCTTCGCCAGCCGTGGGCCGACATCCCTGCCCATGCGTGTCGAGCCGGTGGCCGAGACCAGCGGCACCCTGGGATGATCGACCAGGATCTCACCGACGGCGCGATCACCGATCAGCACCGGCGCCAGCCCCTGCGGCGCGTCCGTGCCAAAACGCTTTACCGCGCGTGCAAAAATCGCTTCGCAGGCGAGCGCCGTCAGCGGTGTCTTCTCCGACGGCTTCCACACCACCGCGTCGCCGCAGACCAGCGCAAGTGCTGCGTTCCACGACCACACCGCGACCGGAAAGTTGAAGGCCGAGATGACGCCGACGACGCCGAGCGGATGCCAGGTCTCCATCATGCGATGGCCGGGACGCTCGGTGGCGATGGTCAGGCCGTACAATTGCCGGGAAAGACCGACGGCGAAATCGCAGATGTCGATCATCTCCTGCACTTCGCCAAGACCCTCGGACGGGATCTTGCCGACCTCGATCGATACCAACCGGCCAAGCTCGGCCTTGTGTGTGCGCAATTCCTCGCCGAGCAGCCGCACCAGCTCGCCACGCTTGGGAGCTGGCACCTGCCGCCACGCCAGGAAAGCTTTGTGGGCATTGTCGATGGTCGTTGCCGCATCGGCCGGCGAGATGGTGTTCAGCGCGGCGATCTGCTCGCCGGTCACCGGGCTGCGCACGATAAGATCGCCGCCCGTAAGCGCGCGCTCGGCAACGCCCAGTTTCGCCAGAAGCCCGGCCGTTTCCATCGCAATCGTCATTTTTATCCCTTTCAGATGCCGTCGCTTATATGGCGTCGGCCCAAACTTTTCGCCATACCGGTTCCCTGCCGGTCGGCATACCAGGCGCTGTCATGGCGTGGCATTACGCGTTTCAGGGAGAAATCGCCACCCCGGCATGGTCCAAGCCGGCGTCCGACTGTTGAACCAGCCAGATAGAGCGAATCAGTGTGCCGTCTTGGCGGTTTCCCGCACGGCGCTTTCTTTCATCAGCCGGTCGATATGCATGCGGATATGCGCTGCCTCGGCGGCCGTATTGGCAAGCGCGATGGCGCGGTCGAAAGCGACGCGCGCCTCCTCGCCGCGGCCAAGCTGCATCAGCAGTCCGCCCTTGAGGCCGAAGAAATGGAAATAGCCGGAAAGCCTTCCCTCCAGCGGCTCGATCATGGCGAGTGCGGCTTCCGGTCCACGCACCTTGGAGACCGCGACGGCGCGGTTGAGCGTCACCACCGGCGACGGCTGCATCTGCTCGAGCAGGCCGTAGAGCAGGTCGATCTCGTTCCAGTCCGTATCCTCGGGCTTTTCCGCCCGCGCATGCAGTGCGGCGATCGCCGCTTGCACCTGGTAGGGACCGGGCTTGCGATGGCGCAACGCCTTATCGACCAGCGCCAGGCCTTCATCGATCATCTTGCGGCTCCACAGGCTGCGGTCCTGGTCTTCGAGCAGCACGATCTCGCCGTTCTCGTCGAAGCGAGCAGGCGAGCGTGCATGCTGCAGCAGCACCAGCGCCGTCAGCCCCATGATCTCCGGCTCGGTCTGGAACAGCCTGAGCAGCAGGCGGGCCAGCCGGATCGCCTCTTCGCAAAGCGGCGCACGCGCCGAAGCCTCGCCGCTGTTGCTGGAATAGCCTTCGTTGAAGATCAAGTAGACCATGGCGGCGACGGCGGCGAGCCGTTCGGAGCGCTCGACCGCTCCCGGCGTCTCGAACGGCACCCCGGCCTCGGCGATACGCGCCTTGGCGCGCGTGATACGCTGCTCCATTGCGCTTTCACCGACGAGGAAGGCGCGGGCGATCTGCTTGACCGTCAGGCCGGAGACGATGCGTAACGCCACCGCGATCTGCTGTGTGGCCGGCAGGTCGGGATGGCAGCAGATAAACAGCAGCCGCAAAATATCGTCGCGGTAATGCGCCCCGTCCAGCCGCTCGGCGACGTCGCTCTCGGCATCCTCCAGATCGGAGATCTGGTCCTCCTCCGGCAGCGGCGCCTGCTTGGCGCGCTTGCGCACCGCATCGATGCCGCTGTTGCGGCCGACGAAGATCAGCCAGGCTGCCGGATCGCGCGGAGGACCGTTTTTCGGCCAGTTGTTCAGTGCCCTCAGGCAGGCATCCTGGAATGCTTCCTCCGCCGCGTCGAGGTCGCGGAAGTAGCGCAGCAATGCCCCCATCGCCTGCGGGCGAGCGGTGCTGATTGCCGTGCTGATCCAGGCGAGTTCGGTCATGCGGAAACCTTGGCGGGATTGAAGAACGAGACCGGCCGGATTTCGTACGAGCCGCCGCTCGGGTTGACCTCGGAAAGCTCGCGCGCGAAGTCGACGGCCTCATCGAGGTCGGCGCATTCGAGCGTGTAGAAGCCGAGGAACTGTTCCTTGGTTTCGGCAAACGGGCCGTCGATGACGATCGATTCGCCCTTGACCTTCCTCAGCGTCGTCGCCGCGGTCGTCGGCAAGAGCCGCGCCACCGGGCCAAGCCGGCCCGCCTGGGCATATTTTTCCTGGACACCGATAAGCTTTTCCATGACTGCGTCGTCCTGCTCCTTGCTCCAGGAGCAGACGACGTCTTCGGAGGCATAGCAGAGGATCGCGTAGAGCATGGGTCGTCCTTTTCTCTGTCAAAGGACGAAACACTAGGACCGATGCCGACATGGCGTCGACAAAAAAATACGCTCCCGGTCTGGCGTCATTCCCTCGCCTTCAGCCATCTCAAGACCAAGGCCTCTTCGTCGTCGAGCCCGGCGATCGAGCGCTTGCCTTTGTTGGCATCCGCCATTTCGTCCAGCAGCCGTCCTTCGGACCAGGCGCGGAACACTTCCGGATGGATGTAGCATTGGCGACAAACCGCGCGCGTATTGCCGAGCCGCTCGGCAACCTTGTCGATGACATTGTTCATCACCCGCTTTTGCTGCGCCTGGCTTTCGGGACGTTCGGTTTGCGCAAACAGCGACGCCGCATGAATGGTGCCACCCCAGGTTCTGAAGTGCTTGGAGCTGAACTCCGCTCCGGGGTTCTCCCTGATATAGCGGTTGACGTCGTCTGAGCGCACCGGATGCCTGTTTCCGTCCTCGTCGAGATACTGGAACAGTTTTTGGCCCGGCAGGTCCTGCGCTCCACGCACGACCTTGGCAATCCGGCGATCGACAAGCTTCAATCTCCATTCCTTGCCGGATTTACCGATGAAGGCAAAACGCAGGCTCGAGCCCTTGATGTCGACATGGCGGTCGCGCAGCGTGGTCAGCCCAAAACTCTTGTTGTCGCGGGCATAGGCGGCATTGCCGACACGGATCATCGTGTTGTCGAGCAGCCAGACGATAGCCGCAACGACGCGTTCCAGCGGTAGGCCGTGACGGCGCAAATCGACGTCGATCTGCCGCCGCAGTTCGGGCAGGCTTTCGGCGAAGGCGATCAGGCTCGAATATTTGACGCCGTCACGCTCCTCCGCCCAGTGCGGGTGATAGCGGTATTGTTTGCGTCCGCGCTGGTCCCGACCGGTCGCCTGGATATGACCATCGGGGTCTGGCGAGATCCACACATCCGTCCAGGCCGGTGGAATGGCGAGCGCCTTGATGCGTGCCAGCGCCTCCCCGTCGACAATCCGCCCGTCGGGTCCTTTGTACGAGAACCCTTTGCCCGAACGCAGCCGGCGAATACCGGGTTCAGTGTCGGTGACATAGTTGAGCGAGGCCCGAACGGCCGAGGCTTGCGCGCCGTTCTCCAGCGCTCCGTTCTGCGGCACCCCGTTTTTTGGTGCAGCTTTCCTCACAGCCGATTGGCCAGACGACGACCCGGATTTGTCCAGCATGTCCTCTCCACGGAATTTCCGTAGATAAGCCGCTTGCCGGCTGCGGGTTCCAACGCCTCTTGATCTCTTGGTTCCAGAACAGCCTATCGACGTCGCCGTGCAACGAAGACGTGCGTCGTCACGCCTTTTCGAGCACGACCGGAATGACGTCGACCGCCTGCTCGCCGACCTGTCCACCAGTGGTTTTCAGCACGCCGACGATCGGCGCCACATCGGAGTAATCGCGGCCGTAGCCGACCGTGATATGGTCGTTGCTTGCCCGCATGCCATTGGTCGGATCGAATTCCTGCCAGCCGGCATCGCGCCCGCACCACACCTTGACCCAGGCGTGCATGGCGTCGGCGCCTTCGAGCCGCGGCTTCCCGCGCGGCGGGATGGTGCGCAGGAACCCGCTGACATAGCCCGCGGGAATACCGAGGCCGCGCAGGCCGGCGATCATGATGTGGGAAAAATCCTGGCAGACGCCGCGCTTCAGGCCAAAGGCGTCGCTGGCCCGCGTCTGCACGGTGGTCGCCTCGCCGTCATAGGTGAAATCGCGGTGAATGCGGTTGCACAGAGCCATGGCCGTGCCGACTGTCGAACTGCCGGCACTGCCTTTCGCATAGGCAGTGATTGCCGCGTCGATGCCGGCATGATCGCTGGCGGCCAGAAAGTGATGCGGCGAAGCCGGCGCCAGCGAGTGCACTGCGCCGAGTTCTTCCCTCAGCCGGCGTATGTCCGGCGATACGTCGAGCCCGGGTTCGGGCCGCGACACTGAAACACGCGCGCTCATCCTGATGTCGAGCGCATCATGCGCGTCACGAAAGGCGATCGAGGTGACACTGTTGCCGAAAAAGTCGGAAAAGTCGGAACGTTCGCTGGGCGCCGGCACAAAAGACAGTGAAGCGGCGATGACGCGCTGCACGCCAGGGATGGTCGGCGGCAGCACGCGCACTTGATGGCGGCCGCCGCCGGCCGCCGCATCATAGTCGTAACGCAGGTGGAGCCTGATGTCGTAGAGCATGCTGTCTCTACCCGAAATAGGCTTTGGCGAGGCTGTTGTAGAGCCCGCCGATTTCATTGGCGAGATCGCCGAGGGCCTTGGCCGTCATGTCCGAGGGCTCCTTGATGGCGATCGACGTGTTGAGCTGCAGGATTTCCTTGGCCGCCGGCGACATATGGCCTTCAGCGCCGACAGCGGGCAGCAGCGCGATTTCGGCTTTCAGCCGTTCGAGCTGGAAAAGGATTGAGCGCGGGTTGAGCGGATCGAGCGCCAGAAGGTCGACCACCGTGCGCCGCCCCGCCTGCACCGGATATTGCCGACGGTGCGTCATGACGCTGTCGCCGATCTCCAGCATCATGTCGAGCGCGCCTTCCGGCGCCTGGGCTCCGGTCAGCCGGGCGAGCGTGCGGGCGATCTGGATGCCGCGTTCGAGCCTGCGGCCGATTTCCAGGAAACGCCAGCCGGCAAAGCGGTACATGTTCTCGTGCAGCAGGCCGGAAAACCCGGCCAGCTTGCGCAGGATGACCGTCATTGCCCTTGTCGCGTCGTCGCCCGGCGCCACTGTCGCGGCAAATTGATGGATGGTCTTCGACAGATCCTTCAATGCCAGCCAGCCATCGGGCGAGAAGCGGTCACGGATCTGCCCGGCGCTGTAAACGGCGCTGTCCAGCGTGCCGATGAGCCCCAATGGGATTGCCGTCTCGACGTCGATGCCGAACGGCGCGAGATAGTCGCTGATATCGGCGAGCAGCGGCATCTCGGGATCGGATGTCTCGGCCAGCCGCACATGGTAGGCGCGCAGGATGCGCACCGTGTCTTCCGACCGCTCGATATAGCGGCCGAGCCATGTCAGGTTCTCAGCCGCGCGGCTGGGCAGGCTGCCGGGCAAGGTTCGGGTGAAGCTGTCGTGCTCCTGCGGCAGCAGCGTCTCGCGCTCGACCGGCCTGTCGCTGACCACCCAGACATCCGCCGCCTGGCCGCCGCGCTGCATGGCGATGGCGGTCGGGTCGAGCGAGAAGCCGACACGGGCAAAGCCGCCCGGCATCACCGTCCAGCCTTCCGGCGTCCGCGCCAGATAGACGCGCAGGCTTGCCGGCCGCGGCTCCAGCCAGCCGCCGACATAGACAGGCGTGGTCGACAGCGTCACCGCTTCCTGGCCGACGAAGTCGCCGCCGTCCCGTTCGATCCTGGCGACGAGTTCGGCCCGTTCCTCGACCGACAGCGCTGACCCGAGCTTGGTCGAGCCGTCGTCCTCGAAGGCAAGCCGCGTCGACAGCGCCGGGCCGATCACCATGCTATCGATATTGGCGAGCACATGCTCACGCTCCGTCTCCTGCCCGCACCACCATGTCGCGACCGTCGGCAGCAGCAGTTCCTCATTGCGCAGGGCGCGCGAAATCTTCGGCAGGAAGGCGAGCAGCGCGCGCGTCTCCATCAGGCCGGAACCCAGTGCATTGACGGCCGAAACCGCCCCTTGCCGGACCGCTTCGACCAGCCCCGGCGTGCCGATCTGCGAGTCCGGCCGCAATTCAAGCGGATCGGCAAAGGCGGCGTCGAGCCGCCGCCACAAGACGCTCACCGGCATCAGCCCCGAAACCGTGCGCACCATCAGCCTGCCGCCCGAGACGGTCAGGTCCTCGCCCTCGAGCAGCATGATGCCGAGATAGCGGGCGATATAGGCATGTTCGTAATAGGTTTCGTTCAGCGGTCCCGGCGTCAGGATGGCGACACGGCCGCCGGCTTGCTTGGCCATGCCGATCAGCGCGTCGCGGAAGCGACGGAAGAAGCCGGCCAGGCGGTGCACATGCATCTCGCCGTAGATGTCGGACAGCGCCCTCGTAGTGGCGACGCGGTTCTCCAGCGCGAAGCCGGCGCCCGACGGCGCCTGTGTGCGGTCGCCAAGCACCCACCAGCGGCCGTCCGGGCCACGACCGAGCTCGAAGGCGCAGAAATGCAGGAAATGGCCGCTGGCCGGCCTGGTGCCGACGACCGGCCGCAAATATTCGGGGCTGGCCGCGATCAATCCGGCCGGTAGAATGCCTTTCTCGACCAGCCGGTTCGGACCGTAAATGTCGGCGATGGTCTCCTCGAACAGATCGGCGCGCTGGACCAGGCCGGCGCTGATACCAGCCCATTCCTGCTCCTCGATCAGCAGCGGCACATGCGCCAGCGGCCATTCCCGCTCGTTGGCGCCGGCCTTGTCGTAGACGCGGTAATAGACGCCGGCATCGCGCAGGTACTGGTCGGCGCGGGCGAAGCGCTGGGCAAGCTTTTCCGGACCCAGGTCCTCCAGCGCCTCGATGAAGTGCCGCCACGCCGGCCGCGGATTGCCCGACGCATCGACCATCTCGTCGACGACGCCTTCGATCGGCTGATAGTGCTCCAGCAGACTGTGGGTTTGCGGCTTGCTGCGCAGCCTTTTGTGATTCCCCTTCGCCATGGCTGATCAGAGTCTTTGCGGCCGCCGAAGGTCAAGGGTCATCGGGAAATCTTCAGAGGCTTCTTCGTTGCGCAGCACATAGCTGGACGGCGTATGGCCACGTGGTTCGAAGCGGGCGAGCCGCCGCGCCTCCGCTTCGTTGCCGTTGACCGGGAAGGTGTCGTAGCTGCGCCCGCCGGGATGTGCCACATGGTAGACGCAGCCGCCGACCGCGCGGCCCGACCAGCGGTCATAGATGTCGAAGACCAGCGGGGTGTTGACCGGTAGCGCCGGATGCAGGCCCGACGCCGGCTGCCAGGCCTTGAAGCGCACGCCGGCCACTGCGATCTCGCGGTTGTCGGTCACCTTCATCGGCACTACGCGGCCGTTGCAGACGACGGCGTGACGCTCCGGGTTGAGCCCATCGGTCTTCACCTGCAGCCTTTCGACGGAGGAATCGACAAAGCGTACGGTGCCGCCGATCGCGCCTTGCTCGCCCATCACGTGCCACGGCTCGAGCGCCTGCCTGAGCTCCAGCTTGACGCCGGCATGCTGGACCTCGCCGCAGAACGGGAAGCGGAATTCGAGCTGGGCGTCGAACCATTCCGGACGGAACGCAAAGCCGTTCAGCTTGAGGTCGTCCAGCACGTCGAGAAAATCCCCCCAGACATAATGCGGCAGCATGAAACGGTCGTGCAGCGAGGTGCCCCAGCGCACGAAGCGGCCGTCGAGCGGGTTCTTCCAGGCCCGGGCGATGATGGCGCGCACCAGCAATTGCTGCGCCAGGCTCATGCGCGCGTTGGGCGGCATCTCGAAGCCGCGGAATTCGACCAGCCCGAGCCGGCCGGTCGGCCCGTCCGGCGAAAACAATTTGTCGATGCAGATTTCCGAGCGATGCGTATTGCCCGTCACGTCGGTCAGAAGGTTGCGGAACAGCCGGTCGACCAGCCACGGCAGGGGTGCCGCGCCCTTGTCCGGATGTGGCACCTGCGCCATCGCGATTTCGAGTTCGTAGAGCGAATCGTGGCGTGCCTCGTCGAAGCGCGGCGCCTGGCTGGTCGGGCCGATGAACAGGCCGGAGAAAAGGTAGGACAGCGACGGATGTCGCTGCCATTGCAGCACCAGGCTCTTCAACAGGTCGGGGCGGCGCAGGAACGGACTGTCATTGGGCGTGGCGCCGCCGACGACGACGTGGTTGCCGCCGCCGGTGCCGGTGTGGCGGCCGTCGATCATGAACTTGTCGGCGCCAAGCCGCGTCTGCCGCGCCTCTTCGTAGATCGCCGTGGTCGTCGCCACGCAATCCTGCCAATTCGCGGCGGGGTGGATATTGACCTCGATGACGCCGGGATCGGGTGCGACACGGATGACATTGAGGCGCGGATCGTGCGGCGGGCCGTAGCCCTCGATGTGCACCGGCAGGCCGATCGCCCTTGCCGCCTTCTCCGCCGCCGCCACCAGTTCGAGATAGTCCTCCAGCGCCTCGACCGGCGGCATGAACACACAAAGCCGTCCGTCGCGCGGCTCGACCGAAAGGGCCGTGCGCACGGCGCCGCCGATCTCGGTAATCTCCTGTTCAACGCGGTCCTGCTGGCCAGTAACGGCCGTAAAGGAGACCGCCTGCTGGCGTCGCGCCATCTCGTCGGCGCCCTCCAGTTCGGCCGCAGCGGGCGACGAAGCAGAACCGGGCAAGATCGCCTCACGCGCCGGCAGTGGTCCGCGCGGCAGCGATGGATCGACCGGGACTATGTAGGGGAACTGCGCCGGCGGCACATAGGGCAGCGTGCCGAGCGGCAGGCGGTAGCCGACCGGCGAATCGCCGGGCACCAGGAACAGCCTGCCGCGCCGCGTCTTCCATTTCTCCGAGCGCCAGCGCGGTCCGGAAGCCTGGCTGTTCCAGCGCTGGACGGGCAGCACATAGCCCGACGGCTTGGTCAGCCCGCGTTCGAACACCCGCGCCATGCGGCTGCGCTCCTCCGGATCCTCCAGCTTCGAATTGGAAGGATCGACGTTGTCAGGCAGCTTGCCTTCCTTGAGCAGCCACTCGGCCGGATCCTCATAGGCTTCGCTGACCATGGTCTTGTCGATGCCGAGTTCGTCGGCGATCGCCGTCAGCAGGCCTTCGGCCTGCTTCGGTCCGACATCCGCCTCGCTCTTTTCATGCGCGATCAGCGACGGGTCGCTCCACACCGGCTCGCCGTCGGTGCGCCAGTAGAGCGAGAAGGTCCAGCGCGGCAGGCTTTCGCCGGGGTACCATTTGCCTTGCCCGTAATGCAGGAAGCCGCCCGGCGCGAAGCGTTCGCGCAGCCGGCGGATCAGCGCGTCGGCCTTTTCGCGTTTGGTCGGCCCGACGGCGGCGGTGTTCCACTCTGCAGCCTCGAAATCGTCGATCGAGACGAAGGTCGGCTCGCCGCCCATGGTCAGCCGCACGTCGCCGGCCTGGAGCGCAGCATCGACCTGGACCCCCAGCGCGTCCAGCGCCTGCCAGCTCTCGTCGGAGAACGGCTTGGTGATGCGCGGATGCTCGGCGATGCGGTCTACCCGCATGTCGAAGCCGAATTCGACATTGGCGAAGCTCGCCATGCCGGAGATCGGCGCGGCATTGCGGAAATGCGGCGTTGCCGCGAGCGGCACATGGCTTTCGCCGGTGAGCAGGCCGGAGGTCGGGTCGAAGCCGATCCAGCCGGCGCCCGGCAGATACACCTCGCACCAGGCATGGAGGTCGGTGAAATCGGTCGCCGTGCCGGGCGGCCCGTCGAGCGCAACGAGGTCGGGTTTGAGCTGGATCAGGTAGCCGGAGACGAAACGCGCGGCGATGCCGAGGTTCCTCAGTATCTGCACCAGGAGCCAGCTGGAATCGCGGCACGACCCCTTGCCGGCGGCCAGCGTTTCCTCGGGCGAGAAGACGCCGGTTTCCAACCGCACGATATAGGCGATCTCGCGCTGCAGCCGCGCATTGAGGTCGACGACAAAATTGACGGTGTTGGTCGGGTGGCGCGCGAGGGTTTTCAGGAATGCCTCCAACAGCGGCCCCGCCGGTTCCGGCGTTCGGTAGATGGTCAGATCGTCCCGGATCTCTTCGGGGTATTCGAACGGAAACGTCTCGGCCGACGGTTCGACGAAGAAATCGAACGGATTGTAGACCGTCATGTCGGCAACGAGATCGACCTCGATCTTCAACTCCGTCACCGGCTCGGGAAAGACGAAACGGGCAAGGAAATTGCCGTAGGGGTCCTGCTGCAAATTGACGAAGTGGTTTGCCGGCCCGACCTTCAGCGAATGGCTGAGCACTTTGGTGCGGGAATGCGGCGCAGGCTGCAACCTTATGACTTGCGGGCCCAAGACGACCGGCCGGTCGTATTTGTAGTGGGTCAGGTGATAGACGGCTGCCAGAATTGCCATGGTGCCCCTGAAGTCGGCGTTTCAAAAGGAGTTCGCTGAACCCTGACACGAATGCTGACCATTCTCCAAGCAGAGATGTTGCGCTGCACCTAAATTAAGCAGCTTTCACAGCTTCACGAAACGGAGCGCCGACCTGGGATTCCGTGGCGTGGCGGCAAGACGTTGCAACGGTGCAGAGCCGAAGGCCGGCGGGTCAGCACCGGGCGCTTCCCGCCGACATTGATGTCAGCAGCACGCGCGATGCTTGGTCGAAAAGAGCTGAAAAGAAAAACCCGCCTCGGTGAGCGGGTCGTCGGTGCGAATTAGCACCATAGCGAAATTAATAGCATAGCTGCCGGCACAAAGCAAGAACAAAATGTGGCGCCGTTGGCGAAAATTGCCGATCTCCCGCCTTGCGAGGGGAGATGCCAAGCAGTGGCGCTGGAAGCGGAGGACACCTGCCAATGCTAAAAGAACGCCTGCAACCCGGTCTGCGCCCGCCCGAGGATCAGCGCATGCACGTCATGCGTGCCCTCATAGGTGTTGACGGTTTCCAGGTTCTGGGCGTGGCGCATGACGTGGTAGCCTATCTGGATGCCATTGCCGCCATGCATGTCGCGGGCCTGGCGGGCGATGTCGAGCGCCTTGCCGCAATTGTTGCGCTTGACGAGCGAGATCATCTCCGGCGCCATCTTGCCTTCATCCATCAGCCGCCCGACGCGCAGGCTGCCCTGCAGGCCGAGCGCGATCTCGGTCTGCATGTCGGCGAGCTTCTTCTGGAAAAGCTGCGTGCCGGCCAGCGGCTTGCCGAACTGCTTACGGTCGAGGCCATACTGGCGGGCGCGGTGCCAGCAATCCTCAGCCGCGCCCATGGCGCCCCAGGAAATTCCGTAGCGCGCCCGGTTGAGGCAGCCGAACGGTCCCTTGAGACCCGAGACGTTGGGCAGCAGCGCGTCCTCGCCGACCTCGACGCCCTCCATCACCACTTCGCCGGTGATCGAGGCTCGCAGCGACAGCTTGCCGCCGATCTTCGGCGCCGACAGCCCGTTCATGCCCTTTTCCAGGACAAAGCCGCGAATCTCGTTGTCATGCGCGGCCGATTTTGCCCAGACGACGAACACGTCGGCGATCGGCGCGTTGGAAATCCACATCTTCGAGCCGGAGATCCTGTAGCCGCTCGCGGTCTTCTCGGCCCGCGTCTTCATGCCGCCCGGGTCGGAACCGGCGTCAGGTTCGGTCAGGCCAAAGCAGCCGATCCATTCGCCCGACGCCAGCTTCGGCAGGTATTTCTTGCGCTGTTCTTCCGAGCCATAGGCGTGGATCGGATACATTACCAGCGACGACTGCACGCTCATCATCGAGCGATAGCCCGAGTCGATCCGCTCCACTTCCCGCGCGACCAGCCCGTAGGTGACGTAGTTGGCGCCGAGCCCGCCATATTCTTCCGGGATGGTGATGCCGAGCAGACCGGCCTCGCCCATTTCGCGAAAGATCCCGGCGTCGGTCTTCTCCTCGAGATAGGCTTCCTCGATCTTCGGAGCGAGCTTGTCGGCGGCAAACGCCGCGGCGCCATCGCGCACCATGCGCTCGTCCTCCGAAAGCTGGTCCTCGATCAGGAAAGGATCATCCCAGACGAATGCGTTCTTGTCGGCGGCCATGGCTCTCGGTCTCCCAAACTCATGCATGTCGCCCAAAGCTTGCCCGCGGGCCTGACCCGAGGGTGTTCGGCAGCTTGGAGATAACGACATGCATCGAAACAGAAATCTTGAAACGCGCGGCTTATCGGCTCCCGTCCTGAAAAAATCAAACGAAATAGCTTCGCCGATCCATGAGCATTGGTGATGGATCATCAATGTCGAGCGCCGCCGTCTGACCTGGCGACGCAGCCCGGCTCGCGAAATTACTTCCGCTTCAACGCATCGGCCAAAGCGGCGCCGAACGCGCCCTGCTGCACCGGCCGCTCCGGCTGGCGTTGGGGCGCGGGCGCGCGCGGCACCGGCCTGCTGCCATTGTCGCGCGGCTTCGGTGCGCCACCGTCGCCATCCTTGCGCATCGACAGACCGATGCGCTTGCGCTTGATATCGACGTCGACGACACGCACCTTGACCACGTCGCCGGCCTTGACCACCTCATGCGCGTCCTTGATGAACCGATCGGCCAGTTGCGAGACGTGCACCAGTCCGTCCTGGTGCACGCCGATATCGACGAAGGCGCCGAAGGCGGCGACATTGGTGACAGTGCCTTCAAGCTGCATGCCGGGCTTCAGGTCCTTGATGTCGTCGATGCCGTCGGCGAAGGTCGCGGTCTTGAAGCCGGGGCGCGGATCGCGGCCGGGCTTTTCCAGCTCCGCCAGGATGTCGCGCACCGTCGGCAGGCCGAAGCGCTCATCGACGAAGACGCGCGAATCGAGCGCCTTGAGTGCGGCGCTGTCGCCCATCAGCGAGCGGACGTCGCGCCCGCAGGCCGCAACAATCTTCTTGGCCACGCCATAGGCCTCCGGATGCACGGCCGAGGCATCGAGCGGTTCGCTGCCGTTTGGAATGCGCAGGAAGCCGGCGCATTGCTCGAACGCGCGGGGTCCAAGGCGGGAGACCTTCAACAGTTCGCGGCGGCTGGCGAACGGGCCGGAGGCATCGCGATGCGCAACGATCGCCTCGGCCAGCGATGCGCCGAGACCCGAAACCCGCGCCAGAAGCGGCGCTGACGCCGTGTTGAGATCGACGCCGACGGCGTTGACCGCATCCTCGACCACCGCTTCCAGCGAGCGGCCGAGGCGGTACTGATCGACGTCGTGCTGGTACTGGCCGACGCCGATCGACTTGGGCTCGATCTTGACCAGTTCGGCGAGCGGATCCTGCAGGCGCCGCGCGATGGACACTGCCCCGCGCAGCGACACGTCGAGGCCGGGAAATTCCGCCGCCGCCGTTGCCGAGGCGGAATAGACCGAGGCGCCGGCTTCGCTGACGATCACCTTGAGCGGCTTCGGCCCGGACCCGGCAGGCATATCAGCCAGCATGTCGGCCACCAGCCTTTCGGTCTCGCGGCTGCCGGTGCCGTTGCCGATCGAGATCAGCTCGACCTTGTGCAGCCGGATGAGCTTGGCCAGTTCGGCCTGCGTGCCGCGGACATCGTTCTTCGGCGGGAATGGATAGACCGTCGTCGTCGCCAGCAGCTTGCCGGTGCCGTCCACCACCGCCACCTTGACGCCGGTGCGAATGCCCGGATCGAGCCCCATCGTCGGCCGCGAGCCGGCAGGCGCGGCAAGCAGCAAATCCTTGAGATTGCGGGCGAAGACATGGATGGCTTCTTCTTCGGCCCGCTCGCGCAGATCGCGCATCAGATCGAGCGTCAGGTGCAGCGACAGCTTTATGCGCCAGGTCCAGCCGGCGACCTCCAGCAGCCAGCGGTCTCCCGGCAACTGGCGGCCGATGGCGTAGGTATCGGCGATCATCCGCTCAACCGGCTTCACCGGCGAGGCATCATCGGCATCGACCTCGATGTCGAGCGACAGAAACTCCTCGTTGCGGCCGCGCAACATGGCCAGCGCGCGATGGCTCGGCACGTTGGCCCAGCGCTCGACATGGTCGAAATAGTCGGAAAATTTCGCGCCCGCCTCCTGCTTGCCGTCGACGACGCGCGACCGCAGGAAGGCGCGTTCCTTCATGTAGGTCCGCAATCTGCCGACCAGATCGGCATTCTCGGCGAACTGTTCGGACAGGATGTCGCGCGCACCCTCGAGCGCCGCCTTGGTATCGACGACGTCTTCGCTGATGTAGGCGAGCGCCAGCTCGGCGGGTACAGCCGTACGGTCGGCGAGAATAGCTTCCGCCAGAGGCCCGAGCCCGCGCTCGCGTGCGATCTCGGCCTTGGTGCGGCGCTTCGGCTTGTAAGGCAGATAGATGTCTTCGAGTTCGGCCTTGGTGCCGGCCGCAGCGATCTTTGCCTCGAGCTCCTCGGTCAGCTTGCCCTGCTCGCGGATCGAACCAAGGATGGTGTCGCGGCGCGCGTCGAGTTCGCGCAGATAGGCGAGCCGCTCGGCGAGGTCGCGCAACTGCGTGTCGTCGAGGCCGCCGGTGACCTCCTTGCGGTAGCGCGCCACGAACGGCACGGTCGCGCCGTCGTCGAGCAAGCCGATCGCCGCCGCAGCCTGTTCGGGCCGCGCGGCGATCTCGGCGGCTATGATGGTTGCGATGCGCTTGATGTCGGCTGCCATGTCGGTCCTGCTATTCGTCGAAAAGAGACGCGACCATAGGCGCGGAGCACTGCTGCGCCAACTGCGCCATTTTCAACCCGGCGAGAGGTCCACAGGAAAGGTCGGCTGTCTGGATCGGATCAGACCATCCGGCTCAGCGCCTCGAAGAAGGAAACCATATCCAGATCGAGCGGATCGTCGACCGGTACCGGCTGCGACGACATCTTTGCGATTACCATTTCGGCCTTCGGATTGACGTAAAGCCACTGGCCGTGGATGCCGATGCCGCAGACGGCGCCGCTTGCCGCGCCCGTCTGGTACCATTTGTTGCGGTAGCGGCCACGCGGAAACAGGAACGCCATCGTGCCGCGCCGCCAGGCCTCGGCGTCACCGCCAGTTTCGGCCGTGTCGCGCACCCAGGCTTCCGGCACGACACGGCGGCCATTGGCCGTGCCGCCTTGCCGCATCATCTCGCCGACGCGCGCGAGGTCGCGCGGTGTCACCGAAATGCCGCCGGCGGTGCGCGCCGTACCTTCCATGTCGACTGTCACCGAGGCGTCGCTGACGGCGCCGAGCGGCGCCCATAATTTTTCGTGCATCAGATCGGCGAAGCGCCGGCCAGACGCACGTTCCAGCAGGATGCCGAGCAGGTCGGAATTGGGCGAACGGTAGCGGAACGTCCGGCCATGCGGCTCGGCCAGACCCTGCAGCGTCATGAGGAAAGTGGCCAGGCTCTCGGTGCCCCCGCCCGGATTCCACAGCATGGCGCGGCGGTAGCGGGCGAAGGCACTTTCCGGATCGAGATAGGCCTCTTCGAAATCGAGGCTGACACTCATGTCGAGCACGTGCCGCACACGCGCGTCGCCATAGGCCGAGCCGACGGCTTCGGGCAGATAGAGGCTTACCGGTGCCTGCGGATCGAAAATCCCCTCGCCTTCCAATATGCCGGCAACAATGGCGGTCAGCGACTTGCTGATCGAAAAGACGATGTGGCGCGCCCCAAACCCCATATGCGGCGCGAACCAGTCGCCGACGAATTTGCCGCGTTTCATGATCGTCAGCGCGTCGGTATCGGAGCGCCTGAGAAAAGCCGCGACCGTCTCCGCCCCGCCTGCAAGCGCGACCTTTTCACCAAGTAACCCGCCGAAATCCTGGGCCGGCGCTTCGCTGCTGCCCGGCTGTGCCGCCACGGCAGCGCTCGGCACCAACTCGCCGACATTCTGGAACGACCACCGGCTGAACGGGCTTTCGCGCCAGTTGCCGAGCAGCACTTGCTTGCGGGCAAAGCCGTATCTGGTTTCGAACGCGGTCTTGCCGGTCATGGTGGTCCTGCGGATTTCTTTGAGGTTCAGGCGAGCGCCGCGGCAATGGCATGCACGGCCTTCAGCGTCGCCACCGAATAGCCGATGTTGGTGAAATCCGGATAGCTCGAAAGCTTCACCACGACCATTTTCGTATCCCAGTCGATACGGATCAGCTGCCCGAACACGCCCCGGCACATCAGCGCTCGCGAGCGCGGGTCCTCGATCCAGAACTGGTTGCGGTAGCTGCCTTCCGGCAGGCTGGGACTGAAATCCGGTCCATGCCTGCCATTGCGCGTCGCCTCGATCCAGTCGGCCGGTACGATGCCGCCTCCATTGTCGAGGATCAGCTGGCCGAAGCGGCCATAATCGCGCAGCGTGGCGTTGAAACCGCCGTCGGCGACCGCATAACCGGCGCTGTCGACAGTGAAGCAGGCGCTTTCATCGGCGCCGAGCTTTTGCCAGAGCTCTTCCGAAATCAGCTGCGCCAGCCTTTTGCCGCTCACCCGCTCCATGATGAAGGCAAGCACGTCGGTCTCGATCGAGCGGTATTCGAAGGCGGCGCCGTGCGGCCGGCTCTTTTCCTTGAGCCCCAGGATCAGTTCGAACATATGCGATGGCCAGCGGAAGACCGGATCGCTGCCCGGCGGCACCGGCTTCCAGCCGATGGCTACATCGACCTGGCCGATGTCCGAATGGGGATCGGTGTATTCCTCGGAAAAGCGCACCCCGCTCGTCATGTCGAGCACATGCTGCACGCTGGCGCCTTCCCAGCCGGTCGGTTCCAGCTCCGGCAGATAGGTCGTCACCGGCAAAGCCGGATCGATCAGCCCGCGCCCGACCAGTATGCCGAACACCGAGGCGGTGACCGACTTCGCCATCGACTGCGACAGATGCAGCGTGCGCTCGGTCATGCCGTTGAAGTAGCGCTCATAGGCGACCTTGCCGTCCTTGAGCACGAGGAACCCGTCCGTATAGGTCTCATCGAGCAGTCCGGCGAGTGTCGTCGGCTGACCCATGCTGTCGTTCACCGGCAGCGCGTCGAGATCGACCTCGGCGCGCTCGAAGCGATGCCGATGGCCATTGCCGCGCCAGACTTCGACGGTCGGCAGGATTTCGCGGATATGCTGGAACGCCCAGCGGTTCCATGGCGGCCGGTCCCAGTCGAGCTTCGGCGGCACCATCCGCGGCGGCGAACCCTGCATGATCGGCGGCGCCGGTTCGCTGTTGCGATAAGATTTCATCCAATCCCCTTGTCGCAAAGAAGGGAGGCCGAAGCCTCCCTTCGATCGATCCCACGTCGAGCCTATTTGCGCAGATTGGTCCAGATCTTGTTGTAGATCTCGACCACTTCCGGTGGGCAAGGTGGCACGAATTCCGCAGTCGGCGCACCGGCCGGCGGATTGATTTCCGGCGCGCTGGCGAAGTCCGACGGCAGGAATTTGTGGCTCCCGGTAATGCCGTTGTCGTAACCGGCGAATTCCGAAATCAGCGCGGCGTTTTCCGGGGCCATGACGAAATCCTGAAACAGCTTCGCATTTTCAAGGTTCTTCGCGCCTTTCAGCACGGCCACATTGTCCATCCAGCCTTCGATGCCTTCCTTGGGATAGGCGTATTTGATCGCCGGAATTTTCTGGCGCGCACGATAGGTTGCGCCGTTCCACGCCTCCGTGACGATCACATCGCCCGAGGTGATCTTGGTGATGGTGTCGTAGCTGAAGGTCTTCCATGACGGCTTGGCGGCCATGAGAATGTCGTTGACCTTCTTCAGATTGGCCTTGTCGGCGCCGCAACGCGGCACGCCGGCATAGCGCTCGGCCGCGTGCATCACGGTGTTGACATCGTCGAGCATGTTGATCTGGCCTTTCAACTCGTCCGGCGGGTCGAACAGGATTGCCAGCGTGTCGATGTCGCCCTTGTATTTGTCGGTGTTGACTTCGAACGCGGTGGTGCCGAACTGCCACGGCACGGTGTAGTGACGGCCTTTGTCCCAGTAGATGTCGACGAAGCGCGGGTCGAGGTTCTTGCCGTTCGGCATCGCATTGGGCTCGGTCTTTTCGAGCAGGCCCTCATCGATCATGATCTTCACGGTGTAGTCGGATGGGACGACGATGTCGTAGCCGGAATTGCCGGCGCGCACCTTCGACAGCATGGTCTCGTTGGAATCGTAGTCGTCCAGCGTCACCTTGACGTTGTATTGTTTTTCGAATTTCTCGATCAGCTTGGGGTTGGTGTAATCACCCCAATTGTAGATGTGCAGCTCACCATCGGCGAGTGCAGGTACTGCCCATAAAAGTGCTGCCGTCGAAACGGCAGCCATCAGTTTCCTAGACATCACAGTCTCCTTTGCCTTCCCATTGACTCACTTGGCGCGGCGGCGCGCGATCAGGAACGATATCGAGACGAACAGGATCGACACCAGCAGCAGGATGGTGGAGATGGCATTGATCTCCGGCGTCATCGGCCGCCTGATCTGGTTCCAGATGTAGAGGGGCAGCGTCGTCTGCCCGGGGCCGGCGACCAGCTGCGTGATGGTGAAATCGTCGAAGGAGACGATGAAGGCGAGCGCCCCACCCGACAGGATGCCGGGAACTAGCAATGGCAGCGTTATGCGCCGGAAAGCATGCCAGGGCGTGGCATAGAGATCGGCCGCGGCAGCTTCGAGCGTCAGATCCATGTCCTCGAGACGCGCCCGGATCGGCATATAGGCGAAAGGAATGCAAAAGACGGTGTGGGCGAGGATCAGATTGCCGATACCGAAATTGAGCCCGAGAGTGCCCGCGATCAGCGCAAAGAACGAGAGCGTCGCCACCGCCGTGATGATCTCCGGAACCATCAGCGGCAGGTTGATGACCATGAAGGCGGCCGACAGCCCGCGCCACGGCTTGACCCGGGTCATGCCGATCGCCGCCAGCGTCGCGGCGATCGTCGAAATGATCGTGGCGGTGACAGAGATGATCAGCGTGTTCTTGGCGGCGTTGTGGAATTCCTGGTTGAGCAGCGCACTGCCATACCAACCGAGCCCGATGCCTTCCCAACGCGTGACCAGAGACCCGGTGTTCAGCGAGAAGATCATCAGGATCAGGATCGGCGCGTAGAGCACGCAGAGGCAGATGATGGCGATCGAGCGGAAGCCCGGTTGGTCCTTGATATCGGCGCTGCGGGGGTCAGCCATGCCTCATCTTCCCCGACGTGTTACGGACATAGAAGTAGAGCGCCACCAGCACCGCTGCCATCAGGATCAGCGCCTGCGCGCAGCCGAGCGGCCAGTTGCGCCCGGAGCCGAATTGCTGGGCGATGAGATCGCCGATCATCAGGTGGATACCGCCGCCGAGGATCAGCGGCGTCACATAGGCGCCGAGGGCCGGAATGAACACAAGCAGGCAGCCGGCGATGATGCCGGGCAGCGACAGCGGGATGATCACCCGCCATAGCACCTGCCGACGTGTCGCGTAGAGGTCGTAGGCGGCCTCGACCAGCCGGAAATCCAGCTTCTCCAGGCTGGAATAGAGCGGCAGCACCATGAACGGCAGGAACGAATAGAGCAGGCCGAGCTGGATGGCGAAGTTGGTGTAGAGCATGGTGATCGGTTTCTCGATCACCCCCAGAGCCATCAGTGCGTTGTTGATGAGGCCCTCGTCGCGGATGATGAACATGATGGCAAGAGTGCGCACCAGCAGGTTCGACCAGAACGGGATGGTGATCAGCAGCACCCACCAGTTGCGCTGCGCTGGCGGTCGCGTGGCCATGAAATAGGCTGTCGGAAAGCCGAGCAGCAGGCAGATGACCGTCGTCACCACGGCGAAGACGAACGAGCGCAGATAGATGATCAGGAAATCCGGCGTGAACTGCAGCGTGTCGTCGAAGATGTCGCGCTGGAACAGGAAGTTCAGATAGGCGTCGGTCGAGAATTGCCACTGCACGCCGCCATAGGGTGCTGCGGCAAGAAATGAATAGATGACGATGATGAGAAGCGGCAGCACGCCGAAAATGCCGATGATTATCAAAGCTGGCAACGAAAGCAGGCGGTGGCGCCTGGCGCTGGCCTTCTCCGCCTCTGCTTCGAACAATGCAGCTTGGGAAAACGCGCTCGCCATCAATCCCTCAGCACTTGCGCGGCGTCGTTGCCGATCGAGACGCCGACCTTGTCGCCCCGCTCGAAACCGCAGCCTGCGCTGCGCGTGTTCTGCTGGCGCACGGTGAAGGCTTCGCCACTGTCCAGTTGGACATGAATATGCGTATCGGTGCCGAAATAGACGATGTTTTCGACGGTTCCGGAAAGATCGCCCTTGCCGCCGGTCAGCTTTGCGTGTTCCGGCCTGACCACCAAGGTGGCATTCGCCTTCGGCTGGAAGCCCTCAGCCACCGTCGCGTCGATCGTCGCGCCGGATTTTAGTGTCGCGCGAGCCTTGCCGTTGCCGATGTCGGTGATGGCTGCGGTCAGGAAATTGGTTTCGCCGATGAAGTCGGCAACGAAGCGCTCCGCCGGCTTGTCGTAGATGTCCCAGGGCGTGCCGACCTGCAGGATCTTACCGGCCGACATCACAGCGATGCGGTCCGACATGGTCAGCGCTTCCTCCTGGTCGTGGGTGACGAAGATGAAGGTGATGCCGGTCTGGTGCTGCAGCCGTTTCAGTTCGATCTGCATCTCCTTGCGCAGCTTGTAGTCGAGCGCCGACAATGGCTCGTCGAGCAACAGCACTTTTGGCTGCGGCGCCAGCGCGCGGGCCAGTGCGACGCGCTGCTGCTGGCCGCCGGAGATCTGGCTGGTGCGGCGGGCACTCAGCGCCTCCATCTTGACCAGCTTCAGCATCTCGGCGACGCGCGCCTTGATTTCGGCTTTCGGCTTGCCCAGCATCTCCAGCCCGAAGCCGATATTCTCGGCGACCGTCATGTGCGGGAACAGCGCATAGGACTGGAAGACGGTGTTGACCGGCCGCTTGAACGGCGGCAGCGGCGCGATGTCGTGGCCGTGCAGCAGGATTTCGCCTTCGCTGGGGAAGTCGAAGCCGGCGATCAGCCGCAGCAGCGTCGTCTTTCCGCAGCCCGACGGCCCCAGCAGCGTGAAGAACTCGTTCTCGCGGATCGACACCGAAACCGTGTCGAGAGCGGCGACTTGTGCGTCCCCGGTACCGAACACCTTGCGGACGCCGCGGACTTCGATTGCACTCTTACCCGGCTGATCCGGCACGCACTTCCCCATTTTCATGTCCGCTCTTGTTGGCGGATCCAGTTCCCATTCGATTGTCAGCATATGCCGGTCGGCTTGGCAACCATGCATCTGAATCTCGGTTCAGAACGCAAGCTCCGTGCCATCGTCAGCCCCATCATCAACCTGATAACTGATCTTGCCGCCGCAGATGGTAGTCACCGGATGCACCTTGTGTAACAAACCCGGTTCAGTTGTCTCGATATCGGCCGACAGCACCACCAGATCGGCCAGATAACCGGGTTTCAGCCGGCCCTTGCGGTGCTCCATGAATTCGGCGTAGGCGCCTTCGACCGTATAGCCGGCAAGCGCTTCCAACAGCGAGAAGCTCTGGTCGGGATTGCCCTCTGCCCAAGGTTTGCGCAGCACCGCCGCCTGAATGCCCAGGATCGGCTCGACCCGCGACACCGGCCAGTCGGAAGCGAAGACGAAATGCGCACCCGCCTGCTTCAGCGTCCGCCAGGCATAGCTCAGCGGCCATCTTTCACGGCCGATGCGTGAAAGCGTCGGCTCCAGCGGGAAGTCCATGGCGCCGGGCGGGTGCGGCGGCTGCATCGAGGCGATGGCGCCGAGTTCGGCAAAGCGCGGCACGTCGGCGGCAGTGGTCACCTCGATGTGCTCGACCCGGTGACGGCTGTCGCGCCTGCCGTTCTTCCGCCGCGCCGCCTCGTAACCGTCCAGAACCGCGCGCACAGCGCCGTCGCCTATCGAATGCACGGCGATCTGCAGGCCGCGCCGGTCGGCCTCCAGCGCCACCTCGGCGAAATGCTCTGGCGTGAACAGCGGCTCACCGCGCCAGCCCGGCCGGTCGGCATAGTCGTCGACCATGACCGCGGTCCAGCCTTCCAGCACGCCGTCGTAAAACATCTTGACCATGCCGGACGACAGCCATTCCGATCGGTAGGCGGAAGCCATCCTCGACGCTTTTTCCAGCCTGTCGAGCGTCATGAAGTTCTTGAAATGAAAAGGTATCTTGGTGCGGCAGAGCAGCCGCCCTTCCTGCTCCAACCCGGCAAGCAGTTCGAGCTGGTAGAGATTGCCGTCCATGTTCTGGATTGAGGTGATGCCGTGGCGGGCGCACCATTCCAGCCCGCGATGCATCAAGTCACGGTCGGCGGTGATCTCATCAGCGGAAGGGTATGGGTCGGGCTCACCGCCTGTCGCAAGGCCGAGCCGCACGCGGTTCTGCCCGGAAAGCTCGAGGATCGGCCCAAACGCCTCGCCCTCACGCAATTCGCCGGCCGCGAGGCCGTCGGCGCCCATGACGATCTCGTTGCCGGGGCCGAGTTGCTTGCCGTGCAGGATGCCAGCCAGCTTCAGCGCCTTGGTGTTGGCCCACATCGTGTGGTGATCGGAAGCCGACATCGCGAACGGCCGGTCGGCGATGATGCGGTCGAGATGATGGCGGGTGACCGGCTCTTCCTTGGAAAGGATGGTGTAATCGACGCCGGCCCCAAGCAGCAATTTGGCGTTCGGCCGTGCCGCCGCGTAGGCACGGATTGCGTCGCTCAGTGCATCGAAGCCATGCACGCCCTGAAGGTGCAGATTGTCCAGTTCGGCCGCGCCGCCGAAAAGGTGCATATGCGCTTCGATGAAGCCCGGCACCACCGAACCGCCTTGCGCATCGATGATCTTCGTGGCCGGCCCTTTCAGCGCCTCGATCGTCCGGCGATCGCCAACCGCCATGATGTTGCCGTCCTTTATCGCCACCGCCTCGGCCGTCGGATTGCCTTCGTCCATGGTCAGCACACGGGCATTGGTGACGATCAGGTCGGCATTTGAACTCATGATTACCCGCGGTTCGGTTGCGCTGGCGGCAGGCTAGACGACCGGCTGCCGGGCCAGCAAGCCATGGCTGGTTGGCCCAGCGCCTTGTGAAGGGCCATGCAGGACAGTTAGGGTCGCCGCGTCTCACCACGGAATGATTTCATGAAGACTGTTTTTTCGCCTCTCCATGCCGGTCATGCCGGCAATGTCGAACTGATCGCCGGCGCCATCGTGCCGGCTTTTGAAAAGCCCTCGCGCGCTGAGTTCATCAGGGCGCGGGTGGAGAGCGAGAAGCTCGGTCCGATCCTGCCGCCGGAAAGCCACGACCTCGCCGCCGCCAGGAAGGTGCATGCCAGCGACTACATCGATTTCCTACCGACCGTGTGGCCGCTCTGGGAAGCGTCGGGCCGCAGCGGTTCGGCCATTCCCTTCACCTGGCCGACGCGCGGCCTTCGCGGCGACGTGCGCCCGAAAGGCATTGATGCGCTGCTCGGCTTCTACTCCTTCGACGGTGGCGCGACGTTCGTCAAAGGCACATGGGATGCGATCAAGTCGTCCTATGACGTCGCGCTGACCGCCGCCGCGCTGGTCAAGGCCGGAGAGCCTTCCGCCTTCGCCCTCTGCCGCCCGCCAGGGCACCATGCAGGGGCGGCCTTCATGGGCGGCTATTGCTTCATCAACAACGCCGCCGTCGCCGCGCAATGGTTCCGCGACCATGACGCCGGTCGCGTTTCGATCCTCGACGTCGATTATCACCACGGCAACGGCACCCAGGAGATATTCTATCGCCGCGGTGACGTTCAGGTGCTGAACCTGCATGGCGATCCGATGACCGAATATCCCTTCTTCCTCGGCCATGCCGACGAACGCGGCGAGGGCGACGGCGAAGGCTTCAACGACAATTACCCGATGCCCTTCGGCACCGGCTGGGACGTGTGGAACGCCTCACTCGAGGACGCTTGCACGAGGCTTTCGGCTTATGCTCCTGACGTCGTCGTGGTTTCACTCGGCGTCGACACTTTCGAGAAGGACCCGATCAGCCAGTTCAAGCTGAAGACCCCCGACTATCCCAGGATCGGCCGCCGCATCGCCAGGCTCGGCCTGCCGACGCTGTTCGTCATGGAAGGCGGCTACGCCGTCGAGGAGATCGGCATCAACGCCGTCGGCGTGCTGACCGGCTTCGAGGACCGCTAGAAGTGCCGCCGGTGCCTCCATCACATGGCAGCGCTCGGCAAGCGGTACCGCCTGCCTGACCGATCGTTCAGCCTGCAGCGGCACGCGCTGACCCGCCCGCTATCTTGTTGTTGGACCATGATGTTTTTCCAGAATGCGTTCGCCCTTTGCGAAATGATGTTCTATTTTTTGAACCCACGGCTTGCGGGGCCGATTGATCGGAAGAACAAACGCATTTGAGCCCGGGAAAGCATTTATGAACGACGACACACCGGAAAGCGAAAGCGCCTCGGCGCTGGCGCCGTTCCGGCACGGCATCTTCCGGGCGGTGTGGTCCGCCAGCCTCGTCTCCAATTTCGGTGGCCTCATCCAGGGCGTTGGCGCCGCCTGGATGATGACGACGATCGCCACCTCGTCCTACCAGGTGGCATTGGTCCAGGCCTCGACCACCTTGCCGATCATGCTGTTTGCGCTGCTGGCCGGCGCTATCGCCGACAGCTTCAACCGGCGCAAAATCATGCTGATCGCGCAGATCTTCATGCTCGTCGTCTCGGCTCTTCTGACCGTCTTCACCTATTTCGACCTGATGACGCCGTGGACGCTGCTCGCCTTCACCTTCCTGATCGACAGCGGCACCGCGCTCAACAGCCCGTCCTGGCAGGCTTCGGTCGGCGACATGGTGCCTCGCACCAAAGTGCCGGCGGCGATCGCGCTCAACTCGATGGGCTTCAACCTGACGCGCAGCGTCGGCCCGGCGATCGGCGGCATCATCGTTGCCGCTGCCGGTGCCGCCGCTGCCTTTGCCGTCAACACGCTGAGCTATGTCGGCCTCATCGTCGTGCTGGCCCGCTGGAAGCCGGAACTGCCGGCATCGACCTTGCCGCGCGAGACGCTGGGCGCCGCAATGGGCGCCGGCCTGCGCTACGTCGCCATGTCGCCTAACATCGGCAAGGTGCTGGTCAGGAGCTCCGCTTTCGGCTTCAGCGCCGGCGCGGTCCTGGCATTGCTGCCGCTGGTCGCGCGTGACGTCGTCAAGGGTGATGCCTTGAGCTACGGCATCATGCTCGGCGCCTTCGGCATCGGCGCCGTCGGCGGCGCGCTGACCAGCGTCAGGCTGCGGCAGCTGCTGTCCAGCGAAACCATGGTGCGCATGGCATTCGCCGGCTTCGCCGTCTGCGCCTTCAACGCCGCCGTCAGCAATCATGCCTGGCAGACGTCGCTCGGCCTGCTGCTTGGCGGCGCCTGCTGGGTGACGGCGCTTTCGCATTTCAACGTCACCGTGCAGATGTCGACGCCGCGCTGGGTGGTCGGCCGCGTGCTTTCGGTCTACCAGACCGCGACCTTCGGCGGCATCGCGCTCGGCAGCTGGGTCTGGGGTGTCGTTGCCGACGCGCATGGCGCCGAAGTCGCCCTGATGGCGGCCAGCGTCGCCATGCTGGCGGGAGGCGCCATCGGCCTGCTGCTGCCGCTGCCGCAGCAGGCGGTGCTCAACCTCGATCCGCTCAACCGTTTTCAGGAGCCGCATCTGGCGCTTGATCTCAAGCCGCGCAGCGGTCCCATCGCCATCATGATCGAATATGTCATCCGCAACGAGGACGTACCGGAATTCCTCGCCACCATGGCCGAGCGCGGCCGCATCCGCCGCCGTGACGGCGCCCGCAACTGGACATTGGCGCGCGATCTCGAAAATCCGTCGATATGGATCGAGCACTACCACACGCCGACCTGGGTCGAATATATCCGCCACAATCGGCGCGCCACCTACGCCGACGCGGTCATCGGCGAGCGCATAAGGGCGCTGCACAGCGGCAACGAGCCACCTCGCGTCCGTCGCATGATCGAGCGCCCGACGACAGCAGGCACCGCGCTGGTCATGCCGAAGGGACCGATCGAGCATTAAAGCATTTTGCAGCCAAGTGGAATCACTTGACGTCGCAGAAATGCGGTTAAAACAAATAGATAAAGCGGGATGCACCGTTCAATTTGAACGCATCTCGCTCCAGCGCAATTCCAGGAAAAGTGTGAAACGGTTTTCCGTCCGGAAGAGACAGAGCGGTTCGCCGTTTCCGTGAAACGATGAACCGCTCCAGCCACCCTGACGCCCTTCCGCTGGCGATTCGACTACATGAGCTCTATGACGAAATAATCGCCCTGCTGTATCCACTTTACCAGGAAGTTGATCGTGAGGTCGGTACCGCTCCAATACATCTCGACGGTTGATGGAGACGGCTTTATGAGGCCTCCCTCGATAAAGTCACTCGACCTCGTCCCAGATACGCCTGAGATGAAATTGAAATCCTGGAACTGGAATGTGACCTCGCAGCTGAGAGTGAACGGCGTGAACCCGCCGCCGGCCGGCTTGGGCAACGCGAACTGAACCAACGCCGGCTCTGCGTTCGGCTTTTCGGTCTTTGAAAAGCTGCCGGATGGCCCCTGCAGGTGCCAGGTGATTTCAGTGATTTCTTTCTTGGTGGCGTTGAACCAGAGACCCGTTGCTATCGTCAGCATCGCCGGCTTGACGACCGGCGCCGCAGTAAGGGGAATACTGATGGTCTCGGTCTTGTAGCCAACGGCTGCAACTTGCAAGCTGACCGATGCTTGGCCGGTCGGCGGAGATAGCGTGAACGCTGTGTTGGTGGCCCCGACCACCGCGCCCCCTTGCGATATGGTCCCTCCAACCGATTGGGACTTGTTATCGGCGTCGACTGCTTTGATGGTTATCGTCGCCGGCTGGCCCGCTATCAGGGACGGGGGAGCCGCGGAGAGCAGCATTTCCCCGAGGGTGACATTGACGGGAACTCTGGTGAGCGGAGACATCTTCGTGCACAATGTCTGCATCACCGTAATTTGGTCTTCTACCTTGAGCTCGCCCACGTAAATCCCGAAGAAGAGCGTCGTCCAACCAAGTGGCGTATCGCTGGCGCGCCACTTCCCGTTCACGAATACATGCACGCGCGCCCCGGGAATCACGCCTGATACGTAAATTAACCGCTGGAAGACCCGGACGGGCTGTTGAATATCCGGGGTCTTGAGTGGGGTCAGGTCGGACACTTTGATCGGGCCCCCGACCCGAAGCGCGAGGGGCTGACAAGTAAGCTCCAGCTGGGCGTGAATGTGCTCGCCGGCGCGCAACGGCCGAAATGTCTCGACCCAAACGAGGCCGCCAAAACTGAATACGGGCTTGCTGATTACAGGAGAATCTGGCGCATCCGAGTACAAACGTACGACCGCGTTGTCGACGCTGTTGACGAAAGCGCCGCTTGCACATTCAAATGCAGGCTCCATGACGGTCGGCGGAAATACGCTGCCCTGGTAAGACCCTACCACCAGCAACTTATCCGATGTGGCTGTCTTGCCGCATAGCTCCTGGATGACGACGAGCGATGGAAACGGCGGCGAGGCCGGGATCAGGGCCGACACGTCGGGAATCCAGTATTGGCCGGAACTCACATCCTCGCCGACTCCGATTCTCCCGAGCACGGTAGCTGCACCCGAAGTCGGATCGACAAGTTGGATCGTCAATGTCGCGCCGGGCTCGAGATTGGAGATAGGCAAAGCACGGGCTGCCGGGCAGGAGTACTGTGAGGCGTCGATTACGGGCTTTCTAACCGGCAAGGTTTCGTCGACGATCACCGGAGGGGCAGATGACGGACTTGATGCATTGCAGCGCTCGAAGTGCTGCGTGGCGCTGAAGACATCCGGATTGTGCGCGGCACGGCCAAGCAGCGCCAGGAGGTTGGCACCGACGAAAGGATATTCCAGCACGTCGCCATTGAAGTGGACCTTCGTGGTGGCGCCTTGAGCCAACCCCCTGACGGGTACTGCTTGCGCGCACCCAGGAACCGGGCCGACTGCTGGTGCCGGCATGGTATTTTCCCGATACGGCGTCTGTTCGGCGGGCAAGCTCGGGGTCTGACTGCTCTTCACCTGTCCGGCAGGCGTCTGAACGGACTGCACTGCGCTAAGCACATCGTTGGCCTGGATCGCCCCGCGAATGCGCACTGGTACGACATTTCCGCGTGCAGTATCGCTGCCAATCAATGCGCCGCCGTTGAAAATCTCGACCGTGGCGCCAGGATAGGCTGCGCCTATCAGCACCCAGTCGACGCACTCGTGCACCTGACTCAAATACACCAATGGGCTTAGCGTCGAGGGATACCCGAGCACGACGATCGGGACCGGGCTTGGATCACTGGTTTCGGCGCCGAGCGTCCAGCGTGCGGTCAATGCATCCCCCACGTTGAGGGAGCCTGCGGCGACCGGCACAAAGGTACTGGTTGTGGCGCCGGCATTTACCGCAGGGACGGGTACGCCATTTACCAGGAGGGAAATGCTCGAGCCGGGAAGCGGCCCATCGATACGGACCGAGGTACTCAAGACCGATACGGGGCCAATCACAATTGGTGCAAGGAGCGTGCTCATGTTCGTTTCCCTCTCTGTACGGCGCAGACATGTCGCCTGGTTCGAAACAGGACATAGAGGGAGCGCACTTACGGATGACTTACGGATGGGTCGGCGCGGTGCTGGACTGCGCGCGCGTCCGCCGCATGATCGAGCGCCCGACGACTGCTGGCACGGCGCTGGTCATGCCGAAGGGACCGATCGAGCATTAGTGGCTGGCGGTGCGTCCAGTTGGACGAGCAAATGAAATTGCGGCGCCTGGCCCAATCCGCGAATGCACGAACAGGATGGCCATTGTGGAGAGACGGTTATATCAGTTGGTGTGACTATGACCACTAAGGGGAGACGATGCGCTACATACGTCCGCTTTCAATGGAAGATGCCGTTGGCCAGTTGGCCGGATCAGTCGGCACGGTCGCCATTCTCGCCGGAGGCAGCGACCTCCTGGTGAGGATGAAAGGCGGCTTTATCGAACCCGACCTGATCCTCGATATCAAGGCGATCGAGGGCTTGAGTGAAATCCGCGAAACGGCGGACGGCTTTAGCATTGGCGCTGCGGTCCCCTGCGCCGTATTGGGAGAGAGCGCGGCCCTGATTAAGGCATGGCCGGGCGTCGTCGAGGCGGCGAAGCTGATCGGCTCGAAGCAGGTGCAGGGACGCTGCACCATAGTCGGCAATCTCTGCAACGCCTCACCGGCGGCGGACAGCGTGCCGGCGCTGGTGGCAGCTGGCGCCAGGGCATTGGTAGTCGGGCCAGGAGGCAGGCGCACGATTGCCGTGGAAGCGGTGCCGACTGGGCCGGGCAAGACGTCGCTGGCCAAGGGCGAGATCATCGAGGCAATCCTGCTCGACAGCCGTCTGCCGCGTTCGGGCGATGCCTATCTGCGTTTCATTCCGCGCACGGAGATGGACATCGCGGTGGTAAGCGCCGGCGTGAACTTGACGCTCGATGAGCAAGGTCGCGTCAAATCCGCCCGTCTGGCGTTGGGCGCCGTGGCGCCGACGGTGATTCTGGTCGAGGAGGCCGCCGAGGTTCTCATCGGCTCCAAGCTGGACGAAGCCACGCTGGAGAGGCTCGCCAAGGTCTGCTCGGGCGCCTGCCGCCCGATCGACGACAAGCGCGGCACTATCGAATTCAGACGGAAAGTCGCGGGTGTGCTGGCCAAGCGGGCCGCCACGACCGCCTATGCACGCGCAGGAGGCAAATGATGGCTGGTGTGGCAGTATCAACGACAATCAACGGCGACAATGTCGAGTTCCTTTGCCAGCCGGACGAGACGCTGCTTGATGTCCTGCGCGATCGCCTGGGGCTGACGGGCGCCAAGGAAGGCTGCGGCACCGGCGACTGTGGGGCCTGCAGCATCATCCTCGACGATCGGCTGGTGTGCTCGTGCCTGGTGCTCGGCGCGGAGGCCGAGGGCCGGCACGTCGAGACCATCGAGGGCATGGCGCATGGCGACAGGCTGCATCCGCTGCAGCAGAAATTTCTGGAACACGCCGCACTCCAATGCGGCGTCTGCACGCCGGGCTTCCTCATGGCTGCCAAGGACCTTTTGGCCAAGAATCCCGATCCGACCGAGGAGGAGATCCGCTTCGGCCTCGCCGGGAACCTCTGCCGCTGCACCGGCTATGACAAGATCGTGCGTGCCGTTCAGGACGCCGCCAGCGTGATGAAGGGAGCATGACGATGAATTTCGATCCGCGTTACTCCGGACGCAATTTCACCTCTGTCGGCACGCGTCCCATCCGTCCCGACGGCGTCGACAAGGTGACGGGCCGCGCACGCTATGGCGCCGACTTCAACATGGCCGGGCAACTGGTCGGGCGCGTTCTCAGAAGCCCCCATGCGCATGCCACGATCAGGAAGATCGACACGTCGAAGGCGGAGAAGCTCGCCGGCGTCAAGGCCGTGATCACCGCGGCCGACCTGCCCGACCTCACCGACGGCGATGCCGCCATGTACGACATCCTCGACAACTGCATGGCGCGCAAGAAAGCGCTCTATGACGGCCATGCCGTGGCCGCGGTGGCTGCGGTCGATGCCCGCACGGCGAGGCAGGCACTGAAGCTGATCGAGGTCGACTACGAGGTGCTGCCGCATGTCACCGATGTCGACGAGGCGATGAAGCACTCCGCACCCCTGATCAACGACGCCATCTTCACCGAGGGCCTCGAGGAGAAGCCCGTCAAGCCTTCCAATGTCACCAAGCGCACCCAGTATGGCCATGGCGACATCCATGAAGGTTTCGGCCAGGCCGATTTCGTCGTCGAACGCTCCTTCAAGACCGAGCAGACGCACCAGGGTTACATCGAGCCGCATGCCTGCGTGGCCACTGTCAGCTCCGACGGCACCGCCGACCTGTGGGTCTGTACGCAAGGCCATTTTGTCTACCGGCAGCACTGCGCCCAACTGCTTGGCATGGAAGCCTCGAAGCTGCGCGTCACCTCGTCGGAGATCGGCGGCGGTTTCGGCGGCAAGACCCATGTCTGGGCCGAGCCGGTGGCGCTGGCGCTGTCGCGCAAGGCCGGCCGGCCGGTCAAGCTGGTCATGACGCGCGACGAGGTGTTCCGCGCCTCCGGCCCGACCAGCGCCACCTCGATCGATGTTCGGATCGGCGCCCGCAAGGACGGCACGATCACGGCGGCCGAGGCGACACTGCGCTATAGCTGCGGCCCCTATGCCGGCATGTGGGCCGAGATCGGCGCCATGACGGCCTTTGCCTGCTACAAGCTCGAGAACGTCAGGACGGTCGGCTACGAAGTGCTGGTCAACCGGCCCAAGACCGCGGCCTATCGCGCGCCGTCGGCTCCGATGGCGGCGTTTGCGGTGGAAAGTGCGGTCGACGAGCTGGCCAAGGAGATCGGCATGGACCCCGTCGAGTTCCGGATCAGGAACGCGGCGCAGGAAGGCACCAGATCGTCCTATGGACCGGTATACGGCCCGATCGGCATCGGGCCGACGCTGGAGGCGGCGAAGAATCACCCGCACATGAAGGCGCCGCTCGGCAAGAACCAGGGCCGCGGCATGGCCTGCGGCTTCTGGTTCAATTTCGGTGGCCAGACCTGCACCGACCTCAACATCGGCATGGACGGCTCGGTCTCGCTTGCCGTCGGCACGGTCGATGTGGGTGGTTCCCGCGCGTCGCTTTCGCTGGTGGCGGCGGAGGAGCTTGGCATCCCCTATGAGCAGGTCAAGGCGGTGGTCGCCGATACCTCCAGCCTTGGCTACAACGACATGACGGACGGCAGCCGCGGCACCTTCTCCTCCTCCATGGCGACGATCTCGGCCGCCCGCAACGCCATCAAGGTCCTCAGGCAGCGCGCCGCGCAGATGTGGGACATACCCGTCGACGACGTGGTCTGGGAAGAGGGTCACGCGATTGCCAAAGGCGCTACGCACGGCAACCTTTCGCCGCTGTCGATGAAGGAGATCGCGGCCGCGTCAGGGAAGACGGGGGGACCGATCGCAGGCCACAGTGAGCTCGTCGCCGACGGCGCCGGCGTCTCGTTCGCCACCCATATCTGCGATATCGAGGTGGATCCCGAGACAGGCTCCACCAGGGTGCTGCGCTACACCGTCGTCCAGGACGCCGGCAAGGCGGTGCATCCGACCTATGTCGAGGGGCAATACCAGGGGGGTGCCGCGCAAGGCATCGGCTGGGCGCTCAACGAGGAGTATATCTACGGCAAGGACGGGCGGCTGCAGAACCCTGGCTTCCTGGATTACCGGATCCCGGTCTGCTCGGACCTGCCGATGATCGACACGCAGATCCTCGAAATCCCCAATCCCAACCATCCTTACGGGGTGCGCGGCGTCGGCGAGACCTCGATCGTGCCGCCGCTGGCGGCGATCGCCAATGCGGTGTCGAACGCCGCGGGCGTGCGGATGACGCATATCCCGATGTCGCCGCCGCGCATCCTGGCGGCGCTCGAGGCGGAACGGGGAGGCTGATGGTCGAAGTAACGCTCTGGGGGTCGCTCGGCGCGATCGCCGGAGGCAAGAGCAAGGTCGAAATCGAGGCGAAGGATATTCGGGAGCTGTTCAGGAAGCTGGCTGAGCAGTATCCCGGCCTCGAGCCATACATCGATCGCGGCATCGCCGTCGCCATCGACGGGACGATCTATCGCGACACGTGGTCGAAGGAACTGCCGGAAGGGGCGGAGATTTTCCTGCTGCCGCGTCTTGCCGGGGGATAACTGGACAACCCTGTCCTACCCATTGACGACCAAGACATGGCCTAGGCTCGAGAAAAACCTCGGCTATCCACGAGAATTCTTGG
The DNA here is from genome assembly GCF_040323505.1 of Mesorhizobium sp. M0040. NCBI lineage: Bacteria > Pseudomonadati > Pseudomonadota > Alphaproteobacteria > Hyphomicrobiales > Phyllobacteriaceae > Mesorhizobium > Mesorhizobium sp. M0040. Next base: position 206,985 of record NZ_JAMYVA010000001.1, on the reverse strand, counting down.
CCAGTTCAGCCTGCGAGTTTGGCTCCTTTTCGATGACTGCTTCTGTGTCAATCACAGACATAGAGGCGAGCGAGCTACACGTCTGCTTTGAGGCGAAAGCAGCCGCCCGCAGCGTAGAAGTCAAATGGCTTGGGTCAGAACCTACCATTTACCAATGTCAGCTTCATGATTCATAGGCGCAGTCTTGGGGTCAGATGCGATGGCGGAGCGCCTCCACGATCACCGCCATCGCAGGCGAGAGCTGTCGCCTGCTCGGGTAGTAGAGGTGATAGCCCGCAAACGGCGGACTCCAGTCGTCAAGCACGAGCCTAAGGCATCCCTTGGCGATGTGGTGGCTGACGAGGTTTTCCGGGACATAGGCGATCCCGAAACCGCTTATCGCAGCCTCGATCATGGGAATGGACGAATTGAAGGTGAGTTGGCCTTCCACCCGCACACGAAGGTCGCGGCCATCCCTGGCGAATTCCCAGGCATATAATCCGCCGAACGTCGCCTGCCGCATATTGATGCAGTCATGATTAACCAGATCCTGCGGTGCGGTCGGAACCGGATGGCGGGAAAAGTACTCCGGCGAAGCCACGGCCACGAGCCTCCAATCCGGCCCGATGCGCACTGCGATCATATCCCTGTCAATGCTCTCACCAAGCCGCACGCCTGCGTCGAAACGCTCCTCCACAATGTTCTTCATGCCGTTGTCGCTGTAGAGCTCGACACACACGTCAGGATAGTCGCTGAGCAAGGGCTGCAACTTCGGCCAGACGGTCGTCTGGAGCGCATGGTCGGACAGCGTGATGCGGACCGTTCCGGAGGGCTTGTCGCGAAAGGCCACCAGACTTGCAAGGTCGGCTTCGATTTCCTCGAAGCGGGGAACAAGAGATTGGAAAAGTCGCTCGCCGGCCTCGGTCGGAGCGACGCTCCGCGTCGTACGCGTCAGCAGGCGGACGCCAAGACGAGCTTCAAGCTCCTTGATTGTCGAGCTCAGAGTCGACTGCGAGGTTCCGAGCTTGGCCGCCGCCTTGGTGAAGCTGCGCTCCCGGGTGACCGCCACGAACCAGAGCAGATCCTTCATGCCATCGCGCTGCATAGGGCACCTCCCGTCTGACATTTATATCATAAGCAGATAAGTCCATGCGAATTACTCAGTCTAATAGAATGGGTTCCTCTGCAATATCTTCCAGCATGGTGACGGGGATGGGCGGCTGATCCACCCCCGTCGCCTTGCAAGGATGCCAATTATGGAAACGACCTACGACACAAGGCTTGTCGAAGACCGCGCCGCATGGGGCGCGGTGCTGTCGATGGCTCTGTGTGTTTCCGTGCTCATCGCGTCGGAATTCATGCCGGTCAGCCTGCTGTCGCCGCTCGCGGCCGATCTCGGCATCACCGCGGGCCGCACGGGACAGGCGATCTCGATTTCGGGCGCTTTCGCCGTCGTGACCAGCCTGCTGGTCGCCGGCCTCACGCGCCGGATCGACCGCCGACTGGTCGTGACCGGCTTCACCCTTCTCCTCATCGTGTCCGGGCTCACTGTCACCTTCGCGCCGAACTACGCGTTCCTCATGGTCGGCCGAGCGCTGCTCGGCATCGCGATCGGCGGGTTCTGGTCGATGTCGACCGCGATCGTCATGCGCCTCGTGCCGCAAGACATGGTTCCGAAGGGTCTCGCCATGCTAAACGCTGGCAATGCCATTGCGGCCACCATCGCCGCGCCGCTGGGCAGTTTTCTTGGCGCCTATGTCGGCTGGCGCGGCGCTTTTTTCCTCGTCGTGCCGTTTGGGCTCCTGGCGCTGGTCTGGCAGTGGACAAGCCTGCCGGCGCTGCCCCCGCGCCGGAGGAAGCGTCCAGGCAATCCGCTGGCGCTCCTCGGCCGTTTTCCTGTCGCCATCGGCATGGCGTCGATCATGATGCTGTTCATGGGCCAGTTTGCGCTCTTTACCTATCTGCGGCCCTTCCTCGAGAGCGTCACTAGGCTCGACATCGCCGCGCTTTCGGCGATCCTGCTGGCGATGGGGCTGGCCGGGGTGCTCGGCACCCTCTGCATAGGCCGGCTTTTGCGCACGCGCCTGTTTAGCATCCTCATCGTCATCCCGCTGGTCATGGCCGCGTTGGCCGTAGCGCTCATCGCCTTCGGTACGCTGCCGATTCCTACAGCGCCGCTGCTCGTTGCCTGGGGCTTCTTCGGCACGGCCGCGCCCGTTGGCTGGGGCACGTGGCTCTGCCGCACGTTGCCGGACGACGCGGAGGCCGGCGGCGGGTTGCAGGTAGCCGTCATCCAGCTCGCCATCACCGGCGGCGCCGCCATCGGCGGCACGCTCTTCGATACGGTCGGCTGGTGGGGTGCATTCACTTTCGGCGCGGTGCTGCTCTGTGGATCGGCGCTCGCCGCCTTTGCAGCGTCGCATTTGGCCCGGAGGTCGCAGCCATGACGATCGACCGTCCGGACCTCAGCCGCCGCGCGTTGCTCGGCGCCGCGCTCGCGGCAACGGTCCTGCCGCGGGCCGCCCGCAGCCAGCAGGGCAGCGACCCAGGCAGCCAGGAGCCCACCGACATGAAGATCAAGATGATTTTCAATGGCCGGACCATGACCGCCACGCTCTACGACAATCCGTCGGCGCGCGACTTCTTCATCATGCTGCCGCTCGATCTCACCATCGACGACTACGCGCATAACGAGAAGATTGCCTATCTGCCGCGCAAGCTGACGGAGGAGGGCAGCGGCCCGTTCGGCAACGAGCGGCCATACGACCTTTGCTACTTCATGCCCTGGGGCAATCTGGCCATGTTCTACGCCGACTACCGCCATCCCGGGCTGATCAGGCTCGGCCGCTTCGACGCGGGCGAAGAGGCCCTACACGTAAGCGGCAAGTTCCCGCTTCGCATCGAGCGCATTTGAGGACCCAACGGAGATAACCATGGACATTCTTCGCGCTGGCACCAGGCCTTCCGGCAAGGGGCCACCTGACTGGTTCACCGGCACGGTGCGGATCGATCCGCTCTTCAATCCCTTCGATGCCGGGCGGGTCCAAGGCGCACAGGTGACCTTCGAGCCCGGCGCCCGCACCGCCTGGCACACGCATCCGCTCGGCCAGACACTGATCGTCGTCTCCGGCCTTGGCCGCGTGCAGCGCGAGGCTGGCCCGGTCGAGGAAATCCGTGCCGGCGACGTCGTCTGGTTCGCGCCCGGCGAGAAGCATTGGCACGGTGCCTCACCGGAGACGGCCATGACCCACATTGCGCTCCAGGAGGTCAAAGACGGCAAGGTCGTGGACTGGCTGGAACATGTCAGCGACGCCGACTACGGCGCCTGATCTTCTCCACTCGAAAGGAACCAAAATGCTCGCAACCGTTCTTCATAAGCCCGGCGACATCCGCTGCGAGGAAGTCGAAGACCCAAGGATCCTTCGCCCGACGGATGCTATCATCAAGCTCTCGGCGAGCTGCATCTGCGGCTCGGACCTGTGGCCCTATCGCGGGCTGCAGCCGGTCAACGGCCCGATGCATATGGGCCACGAATATTGTGGCATCGTCGTCGAGGTCGGCGCAGAGGTGCGCACGGTCCGTCCCGGCCAGTTCGTCGTCGGCTCGTTCTGCCTCTCCGACAATACCTGCCCGCATTGCCGCTTCGGCTTCCAGTCGTCCTGTGTGCAGCGCGAGTTCATGTCGGGCGCGCAGGCGCCTTACGCCCGCGTGCCGTTGGCGGATGGCACACTGGTCGCCAGCGCCGAGGTGCCGCCGGCCGAACTCATCCCTGACCTGCTGGCTGTGTCCGATGTGCTCGGCACCGGCTGGTATGCGGCCGACGCAGCCGAGGTCCGAGAAGGATCGACGGTGGTGGTGGTCGGCGACGGTGCGGTCGGCCTGATGGGCGTGCTTGCGGCCAAGGAGATGGGCGCCGAGCGCATCATCGCCATGAGCCGGCACGCCAGCCGCCAAAAACTCGCCCGCGAATTCGGCGCGACCGACATCGTCGCTGAGCGCGGCGAGGAAGGTGTGGCCCGGATCAAAGGGCTCACCAAGGACGTCGGCGCGGACTCGGTGCTGGAATGCGTCGGCACGGCGGAATCCTTCGACCAGGCGCTGGCCTGCTCTCGCCCCGGCGGCACCATCGGCTATGTCGGCGTGCCGCATGGCGTGAGCTTCGATGGCCAGAATCTCTTCTTCGGCCAGAAGCGCATGCTGGGCGGCCCCGCGCCGGTGCGCCGCTTCCTGCCCGACCTCATGGACCGTGTGCTCAAGGGCAGGATCAAGCCCGGCAAGGTCTTCGACCTCAAGCTGCCGTTGGCCGAGGTCGCTGAAGGCTACCGCGCCATGGACGAGCGGCGCGCCATCAAGGTCATGCTTTCCGTGTGAGCGAAGATTGGGCGGACGGCCTGTCCGCACCCACAAATCAGAAAAGGAACAACGACATATGACGATGAGATTGAAGATCGCTGCCCTTGCGCTTGCGCTTTCGGTCGCCACGCCGGCTTTCTCCCAAGAGTCCCCGATCATCGGCGCATGGCGCATGAGGTCGCTCGAGACCGGTGCCGAGGGAAACCTCAAGCCCGTGCCATATTCCGGCCAGGTCATCTTCACCGAGGCCGGCACCCTCTCGGTGCAGGCCCAGAACCCCGACGCTAAGGCGCCGGACACGCCTTACACGGCGAATGGCTACGAAGCCTATTACGGGCCGGTCGCCATCAACGACCAGGACAAGACCTTCGTCATCACGATCGAGTCCTCCCTGGTCCGCAACCTTGTCGGGAAGAGCATGAAACGCAAATTCGAAGTCTCGGACAACAAACTGGTCCTGACGCCGGACAATCCGGCCGAAGGCTGGCGCGTGACCTACGAACGTTACTGATCGGAACAGCCCGGCTGTCAAAGTGTTATCGGTGGCCACAATGGCGCGGACTTCTGACCGAAATGGCGCGATGGCGGAACTGGTGCCAATCATGGCGGCTGTCTTCGCCGGCTTCCTCCTGATCGGCTTGGCGCTACCCGTCCTGCCGCTGCATCTTCACCAGCAGCTCGGCTTCGGCCCCTTCGCAGTCGGGCTGGTGACGGGCAGCCAGTTCGTCGCCTCGATGCTGTCGCGCATTGGAGCCGGAAATTATGCCGATGGGCGCGGCGGCAAGCGGGCCGTCATCGTCGGCCTCATTGCCGCTGCCCTGGCGGGGTTCATTTACCTCGGCTCGCTGGCATTGCTCGACCGGCCGGTAGCGTCCGCATCGGCGCTCTTCGCCGGCCGGGCGGTACTGGGCGCGTCTGAGAGCTTCATCATCACCGGCGGCGTCGCCTGGGGCCTCTCCCTTGCGGGCGGACAGAACTCCGGAAAGGTCATAGCCTGGGTGGGCACGGCGATGTTCGCGGCGCTCGCGCTAGGCGCGCCGATCGGATCTGCGCTTTACGCGGCGAGCGGCTTCGCCGCGATCGCACTCGCGACGGTCGGCCTGCCGCTTGCGACGCTGCTTGCCATCCTGCCTATGCGTGGCACCAGCCTCGCCGCGAGCGCCGCGCGACAGTCATGGACGAGCGTGGCGCAAGCGGTCTGGCTTCCCGGCGTCGGAGCTGCTTTCAGCAGCCTTGGCTATGGCGCAATCCTGTCCTTTGGCGCGCTGCTCTTTGCCGAACGCGGCTGGCAGCCGGTCTGGCTTCCCTTCACCACTTATGCCGCGTCGCTGATCGCGGCAAGGCTGTGCTTCGGCCACCTGCCTGACAGGTTAGGGGGCGCGCGCGTCGCCGTGATCTTCGTGGCGGTCGAGGCGGCAGGGCTGATGCTGATCTGGCTTGCGCCCGGGCCCGTTCTCGCCGCCATCGGAGCGGGCCTGACTGGCCTCGGCTACTCGCTGGTCTATCCCGGTTTCGGTGCCGAGGCCGTAAGCCATCTTCCACCACGCAGCCGCGGCCTAGCCATGGGACTCTACACTGTCTTCCTCGACGTGGCGCTCGGCTTCGGCAGTCCGGCGCTCGGCTTGGTCGCTGGGTCGGCCGGGCTGCAATTCGTCTTCTTCGCCGTCGCGACGGCGACGCTTCCGGCGTTGGGCATCGCTCTGCTGCTGGGTCGCCGTATCGCTCCACTATAGAGCCGGATAGTCTGGGCTCGAGATGTCGCGCAACTACGATCGCTCCCGCTTCGCGAGAAGCTGAGGCATCAGCCGAACCTGCTTTTGGTGGCGATAGCGGCCGATCAGGTCGTCGGATCGATCATGGCCGGGTATGACGGCCATCGAGGGTGGATATCGCGCATCGCTACCTTGCAGTCCCATCGCCAAAAAGGGATCGGCGAGGCCCTCATCCATGAGGCCGAAAGGCGGCTCGCCGGCCTTGGTTGCATAAAGATCAACCTCCAGATTGTCGCTTCCAATTCGACGGTTCTTGGGTTCTACCGAAAGTGCGGATACGAGGTCGAGGAGCGCATAAGCATGAGCAAACTGTTACCGAAAGTTTGAGGTGCTCCGCCGATTAACTCGTCGTCGCGGCTCGACGGCTCAGGTCCATTGGAATCTTGCTGCCGGTCATTATTGTGGCAGGCGAACCTCTCCGGGTGAATCGCGCTGCGGGATGCGGCCGACGGCCGAAGCCGGGCGAAGTCCAGCCAGCCGGAGGGAGCCCTACATACGGTCGAATTACTGGAGCAGTGAGGACATGCATGCAGATCGCATCCAAGCCACGCGTCCGCCTGGCAAGCCGTCAGGAACTGGATGGAATTGGGTTGCTCGTCTCAGAGGCTTTCGCATCGTTACGGCCCGTTCTGGCACCGCACATCTTCGAGCCCTACGTCAAGGATGCGCGGGATGTCGCGGGGCGTTGGGCGAAAGCCAGCGTCGCGGTGCTCGAAGTCGAGGGACGCCTCGTCGGGACGGTCACCTACTACGCCGATGCCGCCTTTGACGGCATGGGCTGGCCGCCCGGGCTGGCAGGCCTCAGGACCCTCGCGGTTGCTCCCTCGGCACAGGGCCGCGGATACGGCCGCGCGCTTTGCGAATGGTGTGTCTTGCAAGCGCGTCTGCAGGGCTCAGGCGGCCTTGCACTTCACACTGCCTCGTTCATGACGTCTGCATGCAAGCTGTATGAAAGCCTTGGCTTCGAGAGAGGCCCCGCCCACGACCTTTTCGCCTCCGACATTATTGGCTTTGATCCAGCACTCGGCGATCAGCAGATCATCGCCTACCTGCTGCCGCTCAAGGCAATAGCGCCACATAAGCAATGACCGCGCATGCAAATTCTCCTTGAGCCAACAAGGACAGCTTCATGCCTGGGCGTGAGGGAGGCGCCATGAAATGCGTCGAGCTGGCGCCCAATTCCGACATTCGGCGCTGGCGATTGTCCTCGCGTGCGCGAGGCGTTGCCTCCAAGCTGCCTTCACTACCCCCTTTCGGCATATAGAAATGTTCGTAAAGTTTCTCCGCCGGGCCGCTGAATTCGCGGCCCGGCAGGTCTATCGCAACCCGAACACTACAGTGGAATTGCGGTCACTTCTTTGGCCGTTCGGATCACGAACATCGTGTGGTATCGCGCGACGTTGCTTCGGTCTCGGAACAGTCGCTCGCACAGCGCATCGAACTCTTCCATATCCGTCAGGCGGAGCATGAGGACGGCGTCGGTTTCGCCGCTTACACTGTAGGCCTGAGTGACGGCCGGTTCCTGAGCGGCCAACTCGAGAAAGTCCCTCATATACTGCTCACCATGACGCTCCAGTTCGACGGCGACGATCGCCTTCAAGCCCCGGCCAGCCTTTGCCGGTGCGAGAAGCGCGACAACGCGGCTGATGACACCGCTCTTCTTCAGTCGTCGTATGCGGCGCAGGCAACTCGAAGGGGAAAGCCCGACTAACCCCGCCAGTTTGGCGTTAGTTCGTGAGGCATCATCCTGGAGCAGGTTGAGAAGCCTTCTGTCGATCTTGTCCATGTCGGTCGCGCTCATCGTCGGTGCGTTGCAATTTTATTGCACGGAATCGCAAACTTTGACCACAAATGCGAAGCGTCTCACGCTACTCAGATGGCTCCAGGGATGATGGAGCAGCATGATGGCAATTTGCGCCGCCTTCTATCGCAAGACATTGGAGACGCTTGAAATCTATTGGGAACTGGTTCGCGTGATCGTTCCGGTTGCGATTGCCACGCGGCTGCTGCAGGACCTTGGCGTCATCCAGGCGATTTCTCCGTTCTTCTCCCCGCTCATGTTGCAGGTGGGGTTGCCACCTGAACTCGCCTTTGCCTGGCTGACGGGATTGCTGGTCGGGATCTGGGGCGCGCTTGTGATCGTATTCACCTTGGTTCCGGTTTCGGCGCTCAGCACTGCCGACATGACGGTTCTTTCGGCTCTCTTGCTGTTTGCACATGCCATTCCGATCGAGCAACGGATCATTCAGAGGGCCGGGCCGAGCTTCCTGGTCACCGCGGCGCTTCGTATTGGCGGGGGTTTGGTCTTTGCTGTCCTTCTGCATCAGATATTCGCCGTGACCGGATGGCTGTCAGGACCGGTGAAGCCGGCGTGGATGCCGACGAATGAAAGCACCGACTGGGGCGGCTTTCTCCTGGGTACGCTCAAAACCCTGGGCATCATGCTCGTTGTTCTGCTTGCGCTGAGCTGGGTGATCGAGCTTCTCAAGATGTCGGGCATTTTGGAGTGGATGAACAGAGGGCTTGCACCGCTCTTTCGGCTCGCCGGCATCGAAAAGCAGACGGTACCTTTCGCCGCTGTTGGCCTGTTTCTCGGGATTTCCTATGGCGCAGGACTGCTGATCCGCGAGGCGCGCACGCCTAGCGCGGAGCCGCGTCAGATATTCCTTGCCTGCGTGTTCATGGGTTTTGCCCACAGCCTCATTGAGGATACGTTGGTCGTTGTCACACTTGGCGCTGATGTTACGAGCGTGCTTCTCGGTCGCCTAGCGTTTGCCGTGCTCGCGACCGCCGTGATCGCAAAAGTAATCAAGGCGGTTCCCGACGTTCTTTTCTTCAAGACACTCTTCCACAAGGAAGAAGACAGTCCGCGCAATCGGATTTCGGAGCCGGCGATTAGCGGGCCGTTGACGTGAGCCCTCCTTACACAGCAGCCGACATGTGTGTCGCATCGCTATCGCGAGAGGACGCGGCTACCCCTCGCCCGACAGATCGCGCCGCGCCTTGTCGAGTTCTTCGGCATAGCGCCGCATCAGGTGGCCTTCGGTCAACAGCCCGACAACCTTGCGGTCGGTGAAATCCTCGACCACCGCCAATTCCTCGGCGCCGGCGCGCTGGAAGGTCTCGGCCGCCGATTGCACGTTCATGCTCGGCACCAGCACCGCATCCATGAATTTGGCGAAGGACAGCACCGGCAACCATGCCCGCGTGATGCTGCGGCGATAAAGCCCATCCTCAGCTCGGGGAGCCGCGTTGACGTAAACGTCAACCCGAAGCTATATGCGCCGGCGGCCGTGGCTGTAAAACCAGCCATGCGACTTCGGCCAGGTCGAAGCGCCAAGGCGCGACAAACGCAACGAGACGAGGAGAACCGCCATGAGCGTTCAGGAGATTGCCGACAAGATCAGGTCGCGCGTGGCGAGTGCCGGGTTCGATCGCTCGGTGAAATTCGACACCGGCAGCGACGGCGTCGTCGTCATCGACGGCGCCGATGTCTCGACTACCGATGCGCCGGCCGATTGCACCATAAAGCTGTCGCTCGACGACCTGGACTCGCTGATATCAGGCGATCTCAACCCGACGATGGCCTTCATGTCCGGCAAGATAAAGGTCGAAGGCGACATGACAGTCGCCATGGCGCTCAGCCAGCTGATCGGCTGATCGCTTGAGGTGAAACAAGCCGCCGCACGATGGCGGGCGGCTTGCTTCGAACCATCAGGCAGCGAGCGGCAGCCCCTGCGCCTTCAGCTTGCGCCCTGCCGCCTTCAGCGTGCCTTGCGCGCCGTCGAGCGCGCCGACAACCAGTTCCCGCGCCAGCAAGCGGTGCCGCTCGTAAGGCCCCGGCATGGCCAGCGAGCCGGTCTTTGCGGCCGAAAACCCGAAGCGCTCGTAATAGGGCGCGTCGCCGACCAGCAGGATCGCCGCATGGCCAAGCCGCTCGGCCTCAGTGACCGCATGGCGCATCAGCGCCGAGCCGATGCCGGCATTTTTCAGCGCCGGGTCGACCGCAAGCGGGCCGAGCAGCAGCGCTGCCGTGCCGCCCTCGCCCAGCACCACGTCCCACAGCCGCACCGTGCCGGCAACAGTGCCCGACGCATCGCGCGCGACAAAGGCCAGGCCCTCCGAAGGCCGGCGGCCGCGCCGCAGCTTTTCCGACGACTTCTTCCGGCGCTTCGGCCCCATGGCGCGATCGAGCAAAGCCTCGCGAGCGCCAATGTCGGCGGCGGTTTCGGCGGTGATGGCAAAGGCGCCGGCAATCTCCCCCCTCGAGGGGGAGATGTCGCCGAAGGCGACAGAGGGGGTTGTCGCGCGTGAAGCGCCGGCCTCCATCTGCGGCAGGAGGCCGAGTCCAGTCGAACCGACCCCCTCTGGCCGCTTCGCGGCCATCTCCCCCTCGAGGGGGGAGATTCCCACGCCTTCAACGATGAGATCTGCAATGTCCATTTCCGCGATCCTTCACGAGCGGATTGTTCCACAGGCGAGCCCGGGCGGGCGACAGGCGCCCACCGGGGATGATCTGAGCAACTCTTGCGAGCCCTCAGATCACGTAGGATCGGAGAGGCTCGAAGCCGTTGAAGGCGACCGAGGCGTAGGTCGTCGTGTAGGCGCCGGTGCCCTCGATCAGCACCTCGTCGCCGATGGTCAGCGACAAGGGCAGCGGATACGGCGTTTTTTCGTACATCACGTCGGCCGAATCGCAGGTCGGGCCGGCGAGCACGCAAGGCGCGGTCTCGCTGCCGTCATGCGCGGTGACGATCGGATAGCGGATCGCCTCGTCCATGGTCTCGGCGAGACCGCCGAACTTGCCGATGTCGAGGAACACCCAGCGCACATTGTCGTTGTCGGCTTTCTTCGAGATCAGCACGACTTCCGACTTGATGACGCCGGCATTGCCGACCATGCCGCGGCCCGGCTCGATGATCGTCTCGGGGATCGCGTTGCCGAAATGCTTCCTGAGCGCCGAGAAGATCGCCTGGCCATAGGCCTGCGCCACCGGCACATCCCTGAGATAGCGGGTCGGGAAACCACCGCCCATATTGACCATCTTCAGCACGATGCCTTCGTCGGCCAGCATCGCGAACACCTTCTTGGCGTCGGCCAGCGCGCGATCCCAGGCGGTCAGGTCGGTCTGCTGCGAGCCGACATGGAATGATACGCCATGGGCGTCGAGGCCGAGCGCCTTGGCATGGCGCAGCACGTCGACCGCCATCGCCGGCACACAGCCGAACTTGCGCGACAGCGGCCATTCGGCGCCCTCGCCGTCGGTCAGGACGCGGCAGAACACACGGGCGCCGGGAGCGACGCGGGCGATCTTCTCGACCTCCTCGACGCAGTCCACCGCAAACAGCCGGATGCCGAGCTGGTAGGCGCGCTGGATGTCGCGCTCCTTCTTGATGGTGTTGCCGAAGGAGATGCGGTCCGCCGGCGCACCGGCGTCCATCGCCATCTCGACTTCGGCAACGGAAGCGGCGTCGAAGGACGAGCCCATCGCAGCAAGCAGGCGCAGGATTTCCGGCGCCGGATTTGCTTTCACCGCATAGTAGATCTTGGAATCGGGAAGCGCCTTCTCGAAGGCGCGGAAATTGTCGCGCACGACATCGAGGTCGACGACGAGGCACGGGCCGTTCGGACGTCGGGTGGCGAGAAAGTCAAGGATGCGCTGGGTAGCCATCGGGTCTCTCCATCAGCGCCTTTCGGCGCGCACAAAGGCTTGCGGACGCGGGCTCTCGGCCTCGCGAACACGCGGTGGACAAAGGCGGGACGGAAATCCATGGAACCAGCCGGTGGAGACCCCGGAACCATGAAACGCCGTCTCGCGGCGGTGAACCTTGGCCTTGCCCGGCCTCGGTTCGCTTTGTCTGCCTTGGCTTGGATGGGAGACCCGTCCGCACTGCCGGCAATGAAGGTGTGCCTCTTCAGTAACCCCGGTCTTTGGACGACCGGCAGAACACCAGAAAGGCCCGCACCGTCGTTGCTTCAAGGTGTCCTCGGTCTGGCGGTTGGCCGCTAAACCGACTGGAGGGGTTGGCTCCAGTTACCTTACCGATATCCCTCACCATTCGAGGATCGGCGGACACCCACAGGCACGTGCGACTTTGGGCAAGCGCGATATAAGATCGAAAGATTTCACAATCAATAAAAATCGTATGGCAGGTTGTAAAATTTGTGGCATCGAACAATGCTGCGGCAACCAGAAGAACAATGCTGCGGCAAGCACATCCGGATATCGAACGCATGACAGGCACTCGCGGCCCGCTGAACGCTTTTCTCGATCTTGATCAAGTCCCTGTTACCAATGCGCAATCCGGCCCGCTTGCCGGCTTGCGGCTGGCCGTCAAGGATATCTTCGACGTCGCCGGCTATCGCACCGGTTGCGGCAACCCGCAGAAGTACCGGGACGCTTCACCGGCCATGGCGACCGCGCCGGCCGTCCAGGCGCTGCTTGATTCGGGCGCCCGCTTCGTCGGCAAGACGCAGACCGACGAACTCGCATTTTCCCTGCTCGGGCTGAACGCGCATTTCCCGTCGCCCATCAACCCGGCAGCACCCGACCGCGTCACCGGCGGCTCGTCCTCCGGTTCTGCCGCGGCAGTCGCCGGCGGGCTGGCCGACATTGCAACCGGATCGGACACCGGCGGCTCGATCCGAGCGCCGGCAAGCTTCTGCGGCCTGATCGGCCTCAGGACGACGCATGGCCGCATCCCGCTCGACGGCGCCATGCCGCTGGCGCCTTCGCTGGACACGTTCGGCTGGTTCGCAAGCGACATCGTCATCTACGAAAAGGTCGGCACGGTGCTGCTCGGCGACGATCCGCATTCCCACGAACTGAGACGCCCCGTCACTCTCGCTGCGCTGGACGGCCTCGTGCTCGGCCCGCACGAGGCCGACGAATATCGCGCCATGCTCCGCAGTGTCGCTTCGGTGCTGGGCGCACCGCGCAGCGTTGGCCCGCTGTCGCATTCCACCGACGATCTTTATTGGTGCTTCCGTAAGCTGCAAGGCTATGAAGCCTGGCAAAGCCACGGCGCCTGGATCGCTGGCGGCGACCGCATGCTGGGACCCGGCGTCAAGGAGCGCTTCGAGCATGGCGCGACCATCGGTCCGGCAACCGCGCAGCACGAAACGGAACGTCGCGTTTCGTTTCGCCTCGAGCTTGGCGACCTGCTTGGCGAGGACGGCGTTCTTGTGCTTCCGACCGCTCCCGGTGCCGCGCCGCTCAAGGCCGCGTCATTCGACGATTTGCAGACCTATCGCGAGCGGGCGCTGAGATTGCTCTGCCTTTCCGGCCTGTCCGGTTTTCCGCAAATCACGCTGCCGCTCGGCAAGACCGGCGGGGCGCCGTTCGGTCTTTCGCTGCTCGGCCCGAAGAACCGCGACCGGCAGCTGATTGCGCTGGCCGCCCGCATCCTTTCGGCCCACCAAGGAGGCGCATGACATGGATACGCTGACCCGCATGCGCGCCTTCATCGACGTGGTCGAGGCCGAAGGATTTTCGGCGGCGGCGCGCAAGATCGGCCGCTCGAAGGCGCTATTGTCGAAATATGTGCGCGAGCTAGAGGACGAGCTCGGCGCGCTGCTGCTCAACCGCACCACCAGGCAGTTTTCCCTGACCGAGGCCGGCCACACCTATTACCGGCGCGCCTCGGAGATCGTGCGCGAGGTCGACAGCCTTGCCGATGCGGTGCGCGAATCCTCCGGCGACGTGCGCGGCAGGATCAAGCTGTCGGCGCCGCGCACGTTTGCCGACGCGCCGATCGGCCAGTCGCTGATCGATTTCGCCAAGCAGCATCCCGACATCGTGCTCGACATCCATCTCGACGACCGTTTCGTCGATCTGGTCGAGGAGGGCTTCGATCTGGCGGTGCGCATTTCGCGGCTGGAAAATTCCTCGCTGATCGCCAGGCGCCTGGCGCCATTTTCGGTACGGCTTTGCGCGTCTCCCGAACTGATCGCCAAGCACGGCATGCCGGTCAGGGCGCAAGACCTTGCCCGCGTGCCCTGCATCATCGACACCAATGGCCGCTGGCTCACCAACTGGCCGTTCAAGGGCGACGGTGCCGATACGGTGAGTGTTTCGGTCTCTGGCCCGATCGAGGTCAACAGCCCGATGGCGGCGAGGGCGGCCGCCGTCGCTGGATTGGGATTTTCCATCCTGCCGGATTTCATCGCCGCGCCCGACATCGAAAGCGGCAAGCTGGTGACTGCGCTGGATGACCGCATTCTGCCCGGCGGCGGCATTTTCGCCGTCTATCCGCACCGGCGCTATCTGCCTGCAAAAGTTCGTGTCTTTGTCGATTTCCTGGTGCAGTGGTTCAAGGCGCTGGACAACGCATGAGCTTTCAGCCGCCTTGCGGTCCCATTTTCGCCCCCTTTCTGGTAACTGTCGGCAATTCACCGAAGCCGATTGAATCGCGACCGAGAATGCACCTGAAACAGCAAGCCATCATGCTGGCCTCGGCCTTGACCGCGACGTTTGCCGCCGTCGGGCCGGCTGAGGTGCATCCCCACGTCTTCGCCGAAGCCCGCCTCGAAGTGGTCCTCGGCCCGGATCACCAAACCGTGAAGTCATTGCGTCATCTCTGGCGCTTCGACGATTTGTTTTCGAGCACGGTGATGATGGAGTTCGACAAGAATTCCGACCTGAAACTCGATGACAAGGAGTTGAAGGATGTTGCGGACACCGTCCATGCCTCGCTTGCCGAGTTCAACTATTTCCAGCTCGTCACTGTCGACGGCAAGGACGTGGCGATGAACCCACCGCCGCATTTGATGGCCAATTTCGACAATGACCAGCTCATCATCCTGTTCGAATCCGAACCGAAGGTGCCGATCAAGCTCAACGGCAAGATCGATATCGGCGTCTACGACCCGACCTTCTACACCGCGATCGACTTCACCGAGGATGCCAATCTGCAGGTCGATGGCTTGCCCTCGACCTGCACCAGCAAGGTCATCCGCCCAAACCCGGACGAGGCAATCGCCCAGAACCAGAAGACCCTGACCGACGCGTTCTTCAATGATCCGACGGGCACCGACATGAGCAAGATCTTCGCCACCAAGCTCGAACTTACCTGTCAGCCGGAAGGATAGATCCAGTGACGAAACCGTCCCTGCGTTTGGCCATCGGCCTTCTGGCCGCCACCCTGGTGATGACGCACTTCCTCGGCTCCGCCCACGCCCAGAGTTCGCTCGGCATCGGCACCAATGACGGGACGGCCCCAACCACCGGCCCGTTCGCCCACATCCTGATGTGGATCAATCTGCGCCAGCAGGAATTCTATCATGCGCTTGCCGGCGCGATGAAGGCGATGCGCCAGGACGGTAGCAAGTTGTGGCTGCTCATCGGCCTGTCCTTTGCCTATGGCATTTTCCACGCCGCCGGCCCCGGTCACGGCAAGGCGGTGATCTCTTCCTACATGGTGGCCAATGAAGTGGCGCTCCGGCGCGGCATCATGCTGTCCTTCGTCTCGGCCCTGCTGCAGGCGCTGACCGCGATCGTGGTGATGCTGGTCGCCTATTTCTTGCTGCGCGGCACTGCTGTCTCGATGACAGACGCCGCATGGTTCCTCGAAATCATGAGCTATGTCTTCGTCACTCTGTTCGGCGCCTGGCTGCTGTGGCGCAAGACCGGCCCGGCCATCCTTCGCCTGTTCGGCGCAAATCCGGGCTACAGCCTCTCGGCTGCCCATGCCGGCCATTCACATGCCGGCCATTCACATGCCCATGCGGCACATTCCCACGCGCTTGATGCGCATGACCACCACGATCATGCGCATGACCATCACGATCACGGCGCCCACGACCACCACCACGCCCATGCTGCACACGATCACCACAGCCATGCGGCGGGCGAGGTCTGCGACACCTGCGGACACTCGCATGCGCCCGACCCGGCGCTGCTTTCCGGTGATCGCTTCGATTGGCGCACGGCCTGGTCGGCGGTGGCTGCCGTCGGTATCCGCCCCTGTTCAGGCGCGCTGATCGTCCTGAGCTTCGCCTTGCTGAATGGGCTGTGGTTCGGCGGCATCCTTTCGGTGCTGGCCATGGCGCTCGGCACCGCAATCACCGTCTCGGCTCTGGCGACGCTTGCGGTGACCGCGAAGAACTGGGCGGTGTATTTCGCCGGCGATGGCCGCATGGGCAACCGCATCCATTCGATCGTCGAGATCGGCGGCGCCGCCTTCGTCTTCCTGTTCGGCCTGCTGCTGCTCTCGGCCAGCCTGACGACCGGCGGGTGACGTCCAGGCGCGACTCTCCCTTCTCCCCTTGTGGGAGAAGGTGTCGCCGAAGGCGACGGATGAGGGGTGTTCCAGCTTGGCGCCAACAGCGCTCCGTCCAGCACCCCTCAACCGTCTTGGCGCTGCGCGCCAATCCACCTTCTCCAAGGGGAGAAGGAAGACGGCGCCACGTTAAATCCTGCCGCCCAGCTCATCCTCAATATGGGCGCGGATGATCTCATCAAAACTCGTCTCGGCGGCAAAGCCAAGCTCCCTCGAGCGCCGCGCCTCGAAGCGCGTCGGCCAGCCCTTGACGATCGCCCAGATCGTCTCGTCGGGCTCCTCGCGGATCAGTTTCACCGCCTTGGCGCCGGCGACACGTTCCAGCGCTTCGATCTGCTCGCCGACGCTGACGGCGACGCCCGGCATCGTCAGGTTGCGGCGCGGCCCGACGGCGGCGCCGTCGATCTGAGCCGCATGGATCAAAAAATTCACCGCCGAACGCGGGCTGGCGTGTGTGTGGACGACCGAGCGCGGCACCGGCAGGATCGCTTCATGGCCGCTCAGCGGCTCGCGGATGATACCGGAGAAGAACCCTGAGGCCGCCTTGTTCGGCTTTCCCGGCCTGACGCAGATGGTCGGCAGCCTGATGCCGATGCCGTCGAAGAAACCGCGGCGCGTATAGTCGGCAAGCAGCGCCTCGCCGATCAGCTTCTGCGTGCCGTAGGAGGTCAGCGGCGTCGGGTGGAACTCGTCCGGAATGATGTCGGGAAACGGTGCGCCGAACACGGCGATCGACGAGGTGAACACGACGCGCGGCGCAAATGCGGCCAGCCGAACGGCATCGAACAGCGCCCTGGTGCCGTCGAGATTGACGCGGTAGCCGAGATCGAAATTGGCCTCCGCCTCGCCCGACACCACGCCGGCGAGATGAAAGATCACGTCGGGGCGCGGCGCGACCAGATTTGCGGTCGCTCCCGGTGCGGCAAGGTCGCCGGTGTGGAGGGTAATGCTGACACCTTCGAGCACCGGCGCCTGCGGCGGCACGATATCGTGAAGATCGAGCGCGGCGATCTTGCGGCCGCCGAGCGTCCCGTCCTTGGCCAGCCTGGCGATGAGTTTGCGGCCGACCATGCCTGCCGCGCCGGTAATCAGAATGCGCATGTCACTTTCCTTTTTTGCGCTGGCTGCGGCTACGCAGCCAGAACACGACGAAGATTGCCACCATAAAGATCGCCGCGACGACGCCGGCAAGAACCGTCGAGACCTTGCCGACCGCCAGCATCACCGTTGGAAGATAATAGGCTGCGATGCCGAACAGCAGCAAAATCCAGGCGGCGCCGATCGCCGCATTGCGGGTGTCGCGGTCCATCACGCGGCGCCAGGGTGGCGAGAGTTCATGTCGATCGTTGCCAATGCCAGGAACTCCCGAAGTCAGTGATAATGGCCGCGGTGCGGTGCCGCATCATGCGCGTGATCGTGCTCGCCATCATGCTCATGGCTGTCGGCACATCGGCCGAATTCCGGTTCGACGGTGGCATGGGCTATGCCGTGCTCCTGCGCAAGCCGCTTCTTGATCGCGCTTACCGCCATATGCGCGTCGACGCCGTCATTGAGGCAGGCATGCAACGTCGCCATGTTGCTGGAACCGTCGAGCGACCAGACATGCATGTGATGCACCTCGCGCACGCCCTTGACTGTCGCCTCGATGTCCCTGGCGATCAGGTCGCGGTCGAGGCTTGCCGGCACGCCCTCGAGCAGGACGTGAGCTGCCTCGCGCATCAGCGACCAGGCCGTGGACAGGATCAGCAGCGCGACAAGCACCGACAGGATCGGATCGATGGGCGTCCAGCCCGTCGCCAGGATCACCAGCGCCGCCACGATCGCCGCCGCCGAGCCAAGCAGATCGCCGAGCACATGCAGGATGGCGCCACGCATGTTCAGGCTGCCGCGGTCGCCGCCATGCAGCACGTAGAACGAGCCGAGATTGACCAGCAGGCCGGCCATCGCGACGACCAGCATCGGCTCGCCGAGCACCGGAGCCGGCGCTTGCAAGCGGCCCCGAGCCTCGTAGACGATCCACAGCGCGATGGCGAAGATGGCGATGCCGTTGGTGTAGGCGACCAGTGTCTTGACCCGGCCGAAGCCGTAGGTGAGGCGCACGGTCGCCGGCCGGCTCGCAAGGTGAAAGGCATACCAGGCAAGGCCGAGCGCGACGCAATCGGCAAGCATGTGGCCGGCATCCGCCAGCAGCGCCAGCGATCCCGTCAAGAGACCGCCAAGCGCTTCGACGACCATGAAGCCTGCGGTCAGGCAGGCCGCGATCAGCACGCGCTTCTTGTCGGTCGAGCCGTGCACATGCCCGGCACCGTGACTGTGGTCGTGGCCCTGCGCAGCATGGTCGTGGGTATGCGCCATCTATGAGCTCCTGCTAGAGCCTGGTCCATCCCGGCAGAATCGGGATGGAGGCTCTATCTTTTTATTTGACCATGATCTTTTCCGAAAACCGGATACCACTTTTCGGGAGCATGGTCAGGCGCCGAACTCGGCGCGGAAATCCTCGAGCCGCCGCTTCTGCTGGCCCTCGCTGTCGAAATTGGCCGGATCGAGCCACGCCTCATAGGCTCTGCGCAGATCAGGCCATTCCTTGTCGATGATCGAATACCACGCGGTATCGCGGTTTTCGCCCTTGACCACAAGATGCTGACGGAAAATGCCTTCGAACTTGAAGCCGAAACGTTCCGCCGCGCGCTTCGACGGCTCGTTGCGGTTGTTGCATTTCCATTCGTAGCGGCGGTAGCCAAGCTCGTCGAAGACGTACTTCATGAACAGGAACTGCGCTTCCGTCGCCGCCGGCTTTCGCGAGATCAGCGGGCCCCAATAGATGTTGCCGATCTCAATGACGCCGTAGGTGGCGTCGATGCGCATCAGCGTCTGACGCCCGGCGACCTTGCCGCTGGCCTTGTCGATGACCGTGAAGAACAGCGGGTCTTCGCTGGCTTCCGCCTTGTCCAGCCATGGCTGGAAGGCGGCGCGGCTCTCCGGCGGGTAGTCTGGCAGCCAGGCGAAGCGGCCGTCGACATCGGCCACAGACGAGGCCTCGAACAAACCGTCGCCGTGTTTTTCGGCATTGAGCGGCTCCAGCCTGACAGTTCGCCCCTCCAGCACCTTGCGTTCGGGCCGCGGGCGCGGTTGCCAATTCTTGAGATTTTCCGACACCGAAAACTCCAATCCGTTTGACTTTTGCGGGCGGACGCTCACAAAAACGCACGCTCGCTGAAAGAACCACACGGACGGGAAAAATGCTCCACACGATTTCGGCCTTCGACCGCCTCGGCGAGGAAAATGCGTTCGCGGTGCTGGCGCGTGCCACGGCACTTGCCCATCAAGGCCGCGACATCGTCAATCTCGGCATCGGCCAGCCCGACTTCAAGACGCCGCAGCATATCGTCGAGGCCGCGATCAAGGCGCTGCGCGATGGCCATCACGGCTATACGCCGGCCAACGGCCTGCTGGCGACGCGCGAAGCGGTGGTACGCCGCACGCTGGCCATCACCGGCGTCGAAGTCTCGCCGGAAGTGGTGATGATCCTGCCCGGCGGCAAGCCGACCATGTTCGCGGCGATCCTGATGTTCGGCGAGCCGGGCGCCGAAATCCTCTATCCCGATCCCGGCTTTCCGATCTACCGCTCGATGATCGAGTTCACCGGTGCTGCCCCCATCCCGGTGCCGATGCGCGAGGAGAACGGCTTTGCCTTTTCGGCCGCGGAGACGCTGGCGCTGATCACCCCGAAGACCAGGCTGCTGATCCTCAACTCGCCCGCCAACCCGACCGGCGGCGTCACCCCCCGCGCCGAGATCGAGAAGCTGGTCAAGGGGCTGGAAGCGCACCCGGACATCCCCATCCTCTCCGACGAGATCTACGACGTGATGACCTATGACGGCGAGACGCACTGCTCGCTGCTCGCCTTCCCCGAAATCCGCGACCGGCTCATCGTGCTCAACGGCTGGTCGAAGACCTGGGCGATGACCGGCTGGCGCATGGGCTGGTCGATCTGGCCGAACGGCGACAAGGGCGCGCATCTCTATGACAAGGTGCGCAAGCTGGCGGTCAATTGCTGGTCCTGCGTCAACGCGCCGAGCCAGTATGCCGGCATAGCCGCCATCGACGGCCCGCAGGACGACGTCGACAAGATGATGCGCGCCTTCGACCGCCGCAGGAAGGTCGTGGTCGAGGGGTTGAATGCCTTGCCGGGCGTTTCATGCATTACGCCGAAAGGCGCCTTCTATGCCTTCCCCAATGTTTCCAAGACCGGCTGGAAGGCCAAGAAGCTCGCCTCGGCGCTGCTCGAGGATGCCGGCGTGGCGCTGATCGGCGGCCCCGATTTCGGCATTCTCGGCGAAGGCTATGTCAGGCTGTCCTACGCGAATTCCGAAGAGAACATCCTGCGCGCGCTGGAGCGGATCGAGACGTTTCTGGCAAAGTGAGGGTACGACGAAAGGAGACGCCAGATGTTCTATGCCATTCTTGCCTATCACGAGGAAGAAGCGATTACGGCACTGACGCCTGAGCAGGATGCGGCGCTGATGACCGATCTTCTCCAGATCAACGATCGGCTCTATCGGCAAGGCACCCTTGGGCCGGCGGCCCGGCTCGGCGCGACGCAAGACGCCTGCACCTTGCGCGGGCCAGGCACCGGAATGGTTATCGACGGGCCCTTTGCCGAGACCAAGGAACAATTGCTGGGGCTCTATGTCGTCGACTGCGCCAACCGTGACGCCGCCATCGACATTGCGCGCGACCTTCGCCGCGTCAATCCGACCGCCGTCTACGAAATCCGCCCGATTTCGCTATATTTACCCGGCGTGCCGCTTCCGGTCACCCGGCCCTGATTTAGGACCGGGTTGAGACTAATTTAGCCTCGCCCGACAAACGGCATCTTCGTCGCCATCACGGTCATGAACAGGACGTTGGCGTCGAGCGGCAGGCTGGCCATATGGAGGACGGCATCGGCGACGCGCTCGACATCCATCACCGCTTCGGCGGCAATGGTGCCGTTGGCTTGCGGCACACCGACCGTCATCGCCTGCGCCATGTCGGTCAGCGCGTTGCCGATGTCGATCTGGCCGCAAGCAATGTCGAAGGGCCTGCCGTCCAGCGCCAGCGTCTTGGTCAGCCCGGTGATGGCGTGCTTGGTCGCCGTATAGGGCACCGAGCCCGGCCGTGGCGCATAGGCCGATACCGAGCCGTTGTTGATGATGCGGCCGCCCATCGGCTGCTGCCTGCGCATGGCGCCGAACGCGGCGCGAGCACACAGGAACGAGCCGGTGAGATTGACCCCGACGATGTCGTTCCACACGTCGACCGGGATGTCGTCGATCAATGTCGATTTGTAGCTCGTGCCGGCATTGTTGAAGAGCAGGTCGACGCGCCCGAAAGCCGCAGCCACCGTCTCGAACAGATCGTCGACCTGATCGGCCTTGCTGATGTCGCAGGCGAAGGCCAATGCCTTGGCCTGCGTCGGCCCGGCCGCGGCGATCGCATCCTCCAGCACCGGCTTGCGGCGACCGCAGAAGACCGTGTTCCAGCCGGCCTTGAGCAGCGCCGTGGCGACGCTTTTGCCGATGCCCGTGCCGGCGCCGGTTACGATGGCGGTTTTAGAGTCGGTCATGGCTGTACTCCCTGAAAGGGACGAGGCATCGCAAATGACGGGAACCATGGCAAGCCGGCGCAACGGCTCGTGCTACAAAAAAGGCGGCCATTGGCGACCGCCCCTGATCCGAACCGGGCTTGGGAGGAGGAAAGCCGATCCGACTGCCTGAATCATGCGCCCACCGGATTAACGAGAAGCTAACGCCAACGGCGCCGAGCTCCGAGGCTTCCTCTTCGAGCTACCAGCGCGAGCCTGCGACCGGCTTGGCCGTGCTGCCCGCTGCCGGCACCTTGGCCGCCGCCACCGTCGCCTCGACATGGTCGACCAGCGCATCCGGCAGGCCGAGACGGCCGGCAAGCAGGTCGAGATAGCCGCGTTCGGCCCGCGTGTCCGGATCGATGGCAAGACGCGAGGCGGTGTAGAGTTCCAGCTTTTGCGCATCGGTCTTGGCCCCTGCGATCAGCGCATCCAGATTGAGCGGCGCCTCCAGTTCCGACATCAGGAATTTCTCCGCTTCGGCGCCGACGCCGGCGAGGCTGAGCTTGCCGGCGATCTTCTGCCGCTCTTCGTCATCGACGTGGCCGTCGGCCTTCGCCGCCGAGATCATCGCCCTGACCAGCGTCAGCGTGAATTCGTCTTCGCCCTGCGGCGCTTGCGACGGATGGAAGGCGGTATCGGCCGGCGGCGGCAGCAATTCCGGTTCGCCTGCAGCTTGCGTCTCGGCCGGCGCGTTGCCGTTCTTGTAGTTCTGGTAGGCCTTGTAGGCGAGGCCGCCGATCGCAGCCAACCCACCAAGCTTCACCGCCGCACCGGTGACCTGGCGGCCTGGGCCGGTTCCGAGCAGCACCGCGGCCAGCGCACCGGCGGCAAGCGGATTGTCCTTGGCCATCTGCACCGCCTGCCCGGCCTTGTCGCGGACGGTCGATCCGGTGCCGGGAATTTGCGAGCCGAGCAGATCGTCGAGGAGCTTCTTGGGATCGAACATCTATGCCTCCAGAATTGGCCCGGCCGAAGGTGCGCGGGCAGGTTTGCACGTCGAAGACCTAGGTCCCGCAGTTTGACATTACAATGACGCGGTGCATCCTTTTGCCCGCTGCCACGCATGACCTCGCACCGACATCTGCTGGGATTTCACACGGAAATCACAGTGCTGCAGCCTCCTTCCGCGCCAAAAAACACGCGACGCTGTGGACATTGGACGTGTCGAAACCGCCCCCGACTTCGAGTAATGTCGCGGCACGTCGCTTGGGAGGAGCCTGGCATGACCAATGAGACAGCCCGCCAGCCGGCACGCGATCCCCAGGAGCTGGAGCGCCTGCTGATTTCGCGGCAGTGGGTCGGAGACATTGACGGCATGGCAGCGCTTTTCGAGCAGCATGCCGTCATCGACAGCGGTGGCGGACAACTGACGTTCGGCCGCGAAGCCATCCGGGGGCTGTTCGCGGAGAGCACCGCAACCGGCCGAAAATTTCAGTCCGGAGATCAGCGCCCGGCTGTCGTCAATGGCGACCTGGCGCTCACCTCGACCCGGCTTCCCGATGGCACCATCACCACCGAGGTCGCGCGCCGGCAGAACGACGGGACATGGCTGTGGGTCATCGATCGTTTCTCTGTTGCTTGACGTGAAGTTGCTTAACGTGAAGCTAACTTCCGATGTGGCGGTCGCCGCGCGCTTGCGCCAGCTCGACCTGGCGCTGGCGCTCGGCGTAGCGGGCGCGATCTTCGTCCGAGCGGGCATCGAAGCAATGCGGGCATGAAACGCCGGTGGCATATTCCGGCGACAGCCGGTCTTCTGCGGCTAGCGGGTGCCGGCAGGCGCGGCAGAGTTCGGCCTCGCCTTCGAGCAGCCCGTGCGATACCGAAACGCGCTCGTCGAAGACGAAGCATTCGCCTTGCCAGAGGCTCTGTTCGGCGGGCACGTCTTCGAGATACTTCAGAATGCCGCCCTTGAGGTGGAACACATCCTCGAAGCCCAGCGACTTCACATAGGCCGTCGCCTTCTCGCAGCGTATGCCGCCGGTGCAGAACATGGCGACCTTGCGCCCGTCGAGCTCATGCCGATGCTGCTCGACCCAGGCCGGGAATTCGCGGAAGCTGGTGGTGGCGGGATCGACAGCACCTTTGAACGTTCCGAGCGACACCTCGTAGGCGTTGCGCGTGTCGATGACGATGGTGCCCGTATCTGAGATCAGTGCATTCCAGTCGGCAGGCGCAACATAGGTGCCTGCACCTGCCGCCGGATCGATATTGTCCACGCCCATGGTGACGATCTCGCGCTTCAACCGCACCTTCATGCGGTGGAACGGCATCGTTGCGGCGCTGCTGTATTTGATCTCGAGGCCGGCGAGACCGTCGATGGATTCGAGATGATCGATGAGCGCCGCGATTGCCGGTTCACTGCCGGCGACCGTGCCGTTGATGCCCTCACGCGCCAACAGCAGCGTGCCTTTGACGCCGCGCGCGCAGCAGAAGGCAGCAAGCGGCGCGCGCAGCGCCTCGAAGGTGTCGAGCCGGGCGAAGCGGTAAAGCGCGGCAACGCGGAAGGCTTGGCTGGGAAGTGTCATCACCAAGCCACTAAACGCACACGACAGCCGGATCAAGGCAGAGCCGGGAGCGACCTGATCACGGAGGGTTTCGAACACCACGCGTGACATCGCGACACGCCGCGTTTCGTGGACAGAAAAACCGCCTTCTGCTAACCGGTCGACTTGATCAACAGAGGAGAGACGACGAATGCCCAGCACGACCGAAAAGCTCCTGTCGCTCCTCAACGGCCAGCCGGTCATACCGGTGCTGAAGATCGCCAATCCCGCCGACGCGGTGCCGCTGGCCCGGGCGCTGGCCAGCGGTGGCCTGCCGGTGATCGAGATCACGCTGCGCACCGCCGACGCGCTGGAGGCGATCCGCCGGGTGGCGGGCGAGGTCGAAGACGCGGTCGTCGGCGCCGGCACCATCCTGGACGCCCGCCAGTTCGGCGAGGCGGCGGCCGCCGGTTCGAAGTTCATCGTCAGCCCCGGCATCACCCGCGAGCTTCTCGCGGCAGCCAAGGACAGCGACGTGCCGTTGCTGCCCGGTGCCATCACCCCGGGAGAGGTCATGGCCGCCCGCGAAGCCGGCCTGCGCTTTCTGAAATTCTTCCCGGCCGAACAGTCGGGCGGCATTGCCTCGCTCAAGGCTTTCGCCTCGCCGCTTGCCGACGTGAAATTCTGCCCGACCGGCGGTATCACCGGCAAGAACGCCGCCGACTACCTCAGCCTGCCCAACGTCATCTGCGTCGGCGGTTCCTGGGTGGCGCCGGACGAGCTGGTCAAGGCCGGCAAATGGGACGAGATCGAAGCCTTGGCACGCGCGGCAAGCAAGCTCGGGCGCTAGCATCTTCTGCATCAAAAGCCGCGGCCGATCTGGCCGATCTGGTTCGCCGGCTGGTTCCCGCTCATGGGCTCGAACCACGATTCACGCCTTCAAAGGGCGCTGTCCTACCATTAGACGAAGCGGGAGAATGCCGACCGCTGGTTAGCATCCCTGGATGAAGGAAGCCAGTGCCGGCGGTGGAGGTAGCCGCGCGAGGTGCCCAGCGCGGCCTACTCGGTCTTGAAGCGGGCCACCGACATGAACTTGACGGCTTTGCCGGTGAACCGGTTTGCGTCGGCCATCTCGTTGCCCGGCTGGAAGCCTATCGTATAGACCTCGCTCGGTGCCGTACGGACGAAGTCGTAGGCGTAGCGCGGCGCCGTTGTCGCATCTGAAACAGTTGCGACATACTCACCGCTGTGCAGCGCCCACCGGGCGGACTGCGGCGCGGCGGCGACCACCACCGGCTTGGGGCCGGGCTTCAGGTCGCGGGCGGTGGCCCTGGGTTCCTTGCGTGTGGTCTTCACGCCTGCACCGATGACGGCGGCCGGATCGGAGCCTGCCGGGCGGGCAACGATGGCCTCGCGCGGCGATGCCCCGTCGCTCGATGCCCCGTCGTCGCTCGCCGGTTCCTCGAACACCGATGCTTGCTCGGAAAGCGACGCGACCTTGTATTCGTCGGTCGCGCTGACCCTTTCCAGAACGGCCTTGACCTCGTCGGGCTGGGAACTGTCGGGCCGCGCCGACGGCAATACCGAGAATGCGTCGGTGGCGGTGTTGCTCCGCTCGGCCGCACTCGCCAGCGCCAGCAACACTTGCTTGTCCTGCGGCGCAAGACCCACCGACGAAAGATCGGCCGGCAGCGAATGATTGGGCCGCCAGCTCGGCACGGGAATGTTGTTTGCCGCGACCTGCACCGGGCCGGCCGCAGCAGACGGGTCTGCTATGCCGAACGGAACATTTGCCGGCGCCACGCTTGCCGGCGCTTGCGCGGTCGCCACCGCCTGTTCAGTCGATCCAGCCGCATCCGCCACGCCGAACGGAACGTTTTCAGGCGGCTGGGCGCCGACGTCGGTCTTCGGACGCGGAGCAAAATCCGGCAGCGGAATGCTGCGGGCAGGCAATGCCGCGATGATCGTCTCCGGCGTGTCGTTCTCCGGTTCAGGCGCAGGCGCCGGAGCATCGGCGACTTCCGGAATCTGAGCGCGCCTGGCATCCTGAGGCGCCACGATGGCAATGCCAGGCAGGTTGCTGCTCTTGGCGGACGGCGCCGGCTTCACGTTACGGCGCTTTGGCGCCGGCTCGGCCATCGCCACATCGGCGCTGTCGTCCGCCTCGTCGTCGCCACCGCCGAAGAGGGCTGCCAGGAACCCACGGGATTTTTTGGCACCGCCGCTTGCGCTGGCGAGTTCGATGGCCGGCGCGCCGGCGCCCTTGCGGGCTTTGTAGGAGGCGAGCGCCTGTTGATAGCCAGGCAGCGGCTTGCCGTCGCTCGGCACATGCAGCGTCTTGCCGTTGGGGAACACGCGCGCCAGTTCCTGGCGGCTGATGCCGGGCCAGTGGCGTACATTGCCGACATCCATATGCACGAACGGCGAGCCGGAGCTGGGATAGTAGCCGACGCCGCCGCCCTGCATCCTGAGGCCGACGTCGCGCAGCTTCTTCAGCGGCACGCCGGGAATATAGAAATCCATCGCCCTGCCGAGCATGTGCTGACTTTTTTCGGCGACGCCCCTGCTGCGGCTGCGCAGCATCGAATTCGTGGCCGGCGAACGATAGCCGCAGACGACCTGGATGTAGTCGGTCGCGCCGCTCTCCCGATAGGCCTCCCAGACCAGGTCCAGCAGGCGCGGATCCATCTTGGTCGGCTCGTTGCGACGCCAGTCGCGCAGGATGATGTTGATCTTTCGCAAGCCCGCCTGGTCGTAGCGCCCGTTGCGCTTGTAGACGATCTCCGCCTTTTCATGCGTGTGGAGATGATAGAGCTTCAGCGAACGTGTCTCGGCGCTGGCGCCGGTTGCCGCTGCTGCAAGGAACCCGACGGCAACAATCACCGCTGCCAGCCATCTCGGCCAGACGCTCATGTGATAATGCCGCCCGTTTTTGTGTCGTTCGATTCTGTTCAAATCAAAAGGCCTTGCAGGCTGCCGTTTTGTCCCCGGATTTGACCAAACGGATGCGTGGTGTGTGCATCCGAATATCGATCCTAATGGTTAATCATCGCTTATTGAAGCCGAAATGCGGTAACACGGTGGCGATATCCCGCCAAAAATATTGCGCAGGATATCTTGGTAAACCGCTGGTTTAGATCATGTTTTGGCGCCAGCTCGAAACACGATCTGTTACCGTCCGCCTTAATACGTGAACACTGTGGCGAACACATCATTTCGAGGCGCAGTTGCGTGGAATGATGTCCGGATGAGAACCGGCTTGGCCCTGTGACTCAGGAAGCGAGCCGTTCGACGCGGCCGGTTTCCGGGTCGATGCCGTATTCCTTGAGCTTGCGGTAGAGCGTCGACCGGCCGATGCCGAGGCGGCGGGCGACTTCGCTCATCTGGCCGTTATAGTGATCGATGGCGAGCTTGATCATTTCGAGTTCGACGTCGGCCAGCGCACGCACATTGCCGCGCTCGTCGAGCGCCCGCAGCGTGCCGAAACGAGGCTTGGCTGGTGCATCGGCGTCGGCGGCTGCGATGCCGCCAGCGGCCGATATGTTGTCGCGCGGCTGGCTGCCCGAAGCCACTCCGGAAGCTGGCCACCCTGGAGTTGGCCCCCCTGAAGCTGGCCACCCTGGAGCTGGCAAGGCGATACCCGAATCGAGGTTGACCGTGCCCTCGACTTGCGCCCGGATCTGCGGGAATTCTTCTTCGGTCAGCATGTCGCCGTCGGCGAGCACCGAAGCCCGGAAGACGGCGTTTTCGAGCTGCCTTATGTTGCCCGGCCAGTCATAGGCCTGCAGCATGGCAAGCGCCGCAGCCGAGATGCCACGCAGGCGGTGGCGCGGATCGGCGGGCGCCACCTTCTCCATGAAGTGCTCGACCAGATAGGGGATGTCGTCGCGACGGTCGCGCAATGGCGGCACGAAGATCGGATAGACGTTCAGCCGGTAGAACAGGTCCTCGCGGAACTTGCCGTCCTTGACCTGCTGCAGCAGGTTGCGATGGGTTGCCGAGATCAGCCTGATGTCGACCCTGACGGCCGAGCGCCCGCCAACCGGATCGACCTCGCCGTCCTGTACGGCGCGCAACAGCTTGACCTGCACGTCGAGCGGCAGGTCGCCGATTTCGTCAAGGAACAGCGTGCCGGTGTGCGCTTCGACGAACTTGCCGGTATGTTTTTCGGTGGCGCCGGTGAACGAGCCCTTCTCGTGCCCGAACAGGATCGATTCGACCAGATTGTCGGGGATGGCGCCGCAATTGACGGTGACGAAGGGTTTCGAGCGGCGGTCGCCGCTGCCCTGGACGGCGCGCGCCACCAGTTCCTTGCCGACGCCGGATTCACCTTCGATCAGGATCGGAATGTTGGACGCCGCCGCCTTGCGGCCGAGCCGGATCACCCGATCCATCGCCGGACTGTGGGTGATCATGTCCTTGAATGTCAGATGGCCGCCACGCTGTCGTGACGAGCGCTTCACTTCGCCTTCGAGCGCTTCGACCTTGAGGGCGTTGCCGATCGACGCCTGCAGCCTGTCGGGGGAGGCCGGCTTGACGACGAAGTCGAAGGCGCCGTGACGCATTGCCGAAACGACGGTTTCGATGCCGCCCTGCGCGGTCTGCACGATGACGGGAATGTGGATGCCACGCTCGCGCATCGCCTTCAGCACGCCGATGCCGTCGAGCCCGGGCATCATAAGGTCGAGGATGACCACCGACACGTCGCGCGCATTGGGTCCGTCGACAAACTCGAGACCCGCCTCGCCGCCATCGGCGACGATCGCGGTGTGGCCGAATTTCGTCACCGCCGCCTCGAGAAGCCTGCGCTGCACGGGATCGTCATCGACTATGAGTATGGAAGCTGCCATGACTGATCCGACCGTGCCCGCCCGAGAATGCGCCCTATGGATCATCTTGGCACAGGGTTCTAAATAAGCTTTCAAAAAACCCGGTGAATGAATTCCTTAGGATTTGACCGGCTTCTCGTTTCCTCGAATTTTTGTGTCTGGAAGGATCGGCAATGCGCATGGTTTTTGCTCGAAAGCTGGCGGCGGCGCCCGGTCAGGGCGTGGCGGAGCTTGGCGACCTGCCGGAATGGAATCTGGCCGATCTCTATTCGGGCATGGAAGCGCCCGAGTTGAAGCGCGACATCGCCAAGGCCGCCGTCGATGCCATCGCCTTCGAGAGCCGTTGGAAAGGCACGCTCGCCGCCGAGGCCGGGCGTGGCAGCGCCGGCAGGCTTGGCGAGACGCTTCAGGCCTATGAAGCGCTGGAGGAGCTGATCGGCCGCATCGTCTCCTATGCCGGGCTTGTCTATGCCGGCAACACGTCGGATCCGCAGCGCGCCAAGCTCTATGGCGACATCCAGGAAAAGATGACCGATGCCAGCGCGCACCTGCTGTTTTTCGCGCTCGAGCTGAACCTCATCGACGATGGCGCGATCGAAAACGCACTCGCGGCCGATCCGGCCTTCGCCCATTACCGGCCCTGGGTGCTCGATCTGCGCAAGGACAAGCCCTATCAGCTCGAAGACCGCATCGAGCAGCTCTTCCATGAAAAATCGATCACCGGGCGCGGGGCCTGGAATCGCCTGTTCGACGAGACGATGACCGATTTGCGCTTCGACGTCGACGGCGAGGAGCTGACGCTGGAGCCGGCACTCAATCGCCTGCAGGACGCAGACAGCGAGGTGCGCCGCCGGGCGTCCGAGGCGCTGGCCACGACCTTCCGCAAGAATTTGCGCGTCTTTACGCTGGTCACCAACACGCTGGCCAAGGACAAGGAGATTTCTGACCGCTGGCGCGGCTTCGAGGACATTGCCGATTCCCGCCACCTCGCCAACCGCGTCGAACGCAGCGTGGTGGATGCACTCGCCGCCGCGGTTCGCGACGCCTATCCACGCCTGTCGCATCGCTATTACGCGATGAAGGCGCGCTGGCTCGGCATGGAGGTGATGAACCACTGGGACCGCAATGCGCCATTGCCCGAGACCCCGCAGGCAGTCATCGGCTGGGACGAGGCCAAGAACACCGTGCTTTCCGCCTACCAGCGCTTTTCGCCCGACATGGCGGAGATCGCCAGAACTTTCTTCGACCGCAACTGGATCGATGCACCGGTGAGACCCGGCAAGTCGCCTGGCGCCTTCGCGCATCCGACCGTGCCTTCGGCGCATCCCTATGTGCTGCTCAACTACATGGGCAAGCCGCGCGACGTGATGACGCTGGCGCACGAGCTCGGCCACGGCGTGCACCAGGTGCTGGCCGGCGGCCAGGGCGCCCTGATGGCATCGACGCCGCTGACGCTGGCCGAAACCGCATCGGTGTTCGGCGAAATGCTGACCTTCCGCTCGCTGCTCGAGCAGACCACCGACAAGCGCGAACGCAAGGCCATGCTCGCCCAGAAGGTCGAGGACATGATCAACACGGTCGTGCGCCAGATCGCCTTCTACGAGTTCGAGCGCAAAGTGCATGCCGAGCGCAGGAGCGGCGAACTGACCTCCGACAAGCTCGGCCAGTTCTGGTTGGAAGTGCAGGCGGAAAGCCTCGGGCCGGCGATCAAGCTGCGCGAAGGGTACGAGATTTTCTGGACCTATATCCCGCATTTCATCCACTCGCCTTTCTACGTCTATGCCTATGCATTCGGCGATTGCCTGGTGAACTCGCTCTACGCGGTCTACCAGAACGCCGAGCGCGGCTTTCAGGAGAAATATTTTGCCATGCTGCGCGCTGGCGGCACCAAGCATCATTCCGAGCTTCTGGCACCGTTCGGCCTCGACGCGGCCGACCCTGCCTTCTGGCAGATCGGGCTTGGCGTGATCAGCGGACTGATCGACGAGCTGGAAGCACTGGACAATTGATGCGCAACACTGGGTGATGCGCAACACCGGATGACCGGGTTTTCCAGAACAGTTTAGCTGCAATGCATATTGGCGATGGTTCTATTCTTGTCTTGGATATTTGTTCTTAAATAACTTTCCATGGAAGTTTTCCGTTAGATTCCCGTAAGCTGTATGATAGCGTCCGCCCTCAAGCTCAGCCGGGCACGAATGGATCCGGTCGGAAAATCCCGACCGGTCATGGCGTGTCGGCGGATGCGACAACGGTTGTTGGCCAGGGGCAAACCGGTCGCCGACAGCTCGATCGAAGCCGGCTGTTCTGCAAATTGCGGAACCACCATCGAATGGTCCTTCGCCGAGGTCATGGCTCCACAGGCCAGGGCGGACGGATCGGACTGGAGAGAGAAAGACAATGGGCACTTTTTTCTACATGCTCCTGGCGTTCCTGGTAGGTGTGTTGGTTGGCTGGTTCATTTGGGGACGCCTGCGTGGCGAACTCGACAGTTTGCGCGGCGATCTAGACCGCACGCGCAGCGAACGCGACAGATTGCGGGCCGATAGCGACCGTCTGACCGGTGAGTTGGATGCATGCGGCCGCGCCCGCGCCGATCTCGAACGCCGGCTGGGCGAGGCGAAAACCACCCAGGCGCCAACCGCGAAGGCGGCAACAGCCAAGGCGCCAGCCGCCAAGACCGGCGCGACCAAAGCCGCGATGCAGGCGCCGTCAACGCTGATGTCGACATCCGCACCGGCTAAACCGGCGCCGAAGAAATCTGCAACGGCGAAGGCCGCGACCGCGCCACGCGCAAGTGCCGCGAAAACGGCAACGCCGAAACCGCCTGCATCGAAAGCGAGCGCCGCGCCGACGACCGCGCCAGCGGCAAGCAAGGCTGCGCCGGCGGCAAAGAAAGCCGCGACCGGCAAGGCAACAGCCACCGCGGCAGGCAAAGCCAACGATCTGCGTCGCCTGATCGGCATCGGCCCCACCAACGAGCGGCTGCTCAAAGGGCTTGGGGTCACGACCTATGCCCAGATCGCCGCCTGGACGCCCGACGATGTCAAGCGGATCGAGGCGACGTTGAATTTCGACGGCCGTATCGAACGTGAACGCTGGATCGAGCAGGCGAAACTGCTTGCCGCCGGCGACGAAAAGGAATTTGCGCGCCGCTTCCCGACCGCGGGAGAAGCCAGCAACACCTGATCCATCGCAGGCGGCATCTGGAACAAGGCGGCGCCCTCTGGCGCCGCATTTGTTTTTGCCGCCGCGCCTTTGCGTCTTGAGACGCCGCTCCCTCGATTGCACACGGTCGAGCCCCCATATAGATCGATCGCTGGTGACCGCAGCATCCGAGCCTTATGTCCCTGCCCCTGCCCTTTGCAATTTTCAGGAACGACGAGACCGCGCGGCAGCTCGTTTTCGACCGGCCGGCCGAGATAATCGCAGCGCATGGCGAGGCGGACTTTTTGCCTGCCCTGGAAGCCGCGCAGGTAGCACATGACGGCGGCAAATGGCTGGCCGGTTATTTCTCCTACGAGGCCGGTTACCTGCTCGAACCCAAGCTCGTTCCGCTGCTGCCGGCCGGCCGCCGCGCCCCGCTTTTCTGCCTCGGCGTGTTCGACGCGCCAGTCGAGGAGACGATCGCGCCAGGCGATCTGCCGGCTAGCAACGGCCCAATCTTCGACGCCAAGGCAGCCTGGTCTTCGGACGACTACGCCAAACGCTTTGCCAGGCTGCATGACCATATTCGCAAGGGCGACTGCTACCAGGGCAATCTGACCTTTCCGGTCCGCGCGCAATGGTCGGGCGATCCGCTGGCCGCCTTCAACGCGCTGACCGAACGCCAGCCGGTGAAGTATGGCGCGCTGGTCGCGCTCGGCGATCCGATCGTCTTGTCGCGTTCGCCCGAACTGTTCTTCGAGGTGGACGCGGAAGGCATGATCGAGACGCATCCAATGAAAGGCACTGCGCCGCGCGGCGCCACCAAGGCCGAGGACGATCGCCTGAAAGCGTTCTTGCGCAACGACGAGAAGAACCAGGCCGAGAACCGGATGATCGTCGATCTCCTGCGCAACGACATCTCACTGATCAGCGAGGTTGGCACGCTCGATGTGCCGGAGCTTTTTCGCATCGAGAGCTACCCGACGGTCCACCAGATGGTGAGCCGCGTGCGGGCAAAACTTTTGCCCGGCCTCGCCATCCGCCAGATTTTCGCCGCGCTGTTCCCCTGCGGTTCGATTACCGGCGCGCCGAAGATCCGCGCCATGGAGATCCTGCGCGAGCTGGAAGGTGGCCCGCGTGATGTCTATTGCGGCGCCATAGGCTGGATCGCGCCCGGCGGCCGGATGCGCTTTTCGGTGGCGATACGCACCATCTCGCTCTTTGCCAATGGCGAGGCGGTCTACAATGTCGGCGGTGGCGTCGTCTTCGATTCGACAGCCGAAGAGGAGTACCAGGAGTGTCTGCTGAAAGCCCGTTTCGCGACGGGAACACTGCCGATTTCGAACTGATCGAAACAATGCGCTGGGAACCCGGCTCGGGTTTCGTCCGTTTCGACCGCCATCTCGCGCGGCTTTACGGTTCGGCAAGCGAACTCGGCTTCGCCTGCGACCCGCAAAGGGTCGGCGAAGCGCTGATGAATGCGGTCGGCCGCCAGCACATCGCATTGCGCACTCGCCTCGTCCTGTCGCGCAAGGGCGAAGTGGCGGTGTCGGTGCAGCCCTACGAGCCGCTCGCCGCAGACAAGGTCTGGACCCTGCAGCTGGCGCGCGTGCGGCTTGATTCGAGCGACATGCTGCTGCGCTACAAGACCAGCGGCCGACAAACCTATACGCGCGCCCGCGCCGAATATCTCGCCAGCCGCGCCAACGAGGTGCTGCTCGCCAATGAGCGCGGCGAAATCTGCGAGGGCACGATCACCAACGTCTTTGCCGATTTCGGCGACGGCGTGCTGGCCACGCCGCGGCTCGATTGCGGCCTGCTGCCTGGCGTCCTGCGCGGCGAACTGCTGGATCAAGGCCGCGCCGGTGAAGCGGTCTACACGTGGAACGAACTGCAATCGGCCAAGGCGCTGTTCGTCGGCAACTCGCTGCGCGGATTGATCCCGGCGCGGCTGGGCTGAAGCATCTGGAGACAACAATGTTCGTGGTTTCGCTGAACTACAAGGTGCCGCTGACCGAGATCGACTGCCTGCAGCAAGCGCATGTCGAGTGGCTGAAGGCCTGCTATGCGCAAGGTATCTTTGTCGCCTCCGGGCCAAAGCGGCCAAGGACCGGCGGCATCATCATCGCGCGCGGTCCACGCGAGGAGCTCGATGCCAGACTGGCGGACGATCCCTTCGCCAAGGCAGGTGCCGCCGATTACGAAATCACCGAATTCACGGCGAGAATGGCCGCTGCCGCACTGGAAGCCTACAAAGAGGCATGAGTTTCCGCCCACCGACCCACACACCCTATGACGGCTCGTCGAAACTGTTCACCATCGGGCTGAAGCCGCTCAATCTCGATAGATGGATCGAGGTCGACGAATATCTGCTGCCCTATCTTGCCGAGAAATGCCGGCTTTACGCGGAAATTCCCGACAAGGTTTTTGTCGAGGAGCAAGCAACGCGCGACGCCCAGCGCGAAGTGCTCGATCTGGTCGGTGCGCATCTGGCGGCGAACTTTCCTGAGACCCACAGGCGTACCGCCGACGGGATCGAGGTGATCGGCGGCACCGACGATCTCGAAGGCTCGGGCACCGCAGCTTCTTTCAGCGATGCGCCGCTTGCCGCGGCCTCGTTGCTCGTCCAGGAAGATTTGATCCTGATGCGCCGCGACGAGAGCGGCTGGCGTCTGGCGGCCGGCTCGCTCTGCTTCCCCTCGTCATGGTCGCTGATCGAAAAATTCGGCAAGCCGCTGCAGCAGATCCACGCGCCGGTACCGGGTTTCGGCCCGGGCACACGCCCGGCCGATCTCATCAACCGCATGTTCGACGGCCTCCAGGGCCAAGCCGTCGAGCGCTACAACTGGTCGATCCAGGCGGGCGACGCGCTCTACCATCCGCTCTCCAACCTCGAACGCATCGACCGCGCCAGCTGTCGCCCGTCGAGATTCCCGGATGGCGACATCGACGCCCATGCCTTTATCCGCGTCGAACGGCAGACGCTGAGAAAGCTCCCCGTTTCGGGCGACGTACTCTTCACCATCCGCATCCATCTCGACCCGCTCGCCGTGCTGGAACGCCACCCCGACCGCGCGGCGCTCGCGGCGTCCTTGGCCGAACAACTTCTGGCGCTGGACGAGGCACAACTCGACTACAAGGGGATGACCGCCGACCGTGACCGGCTGGTCGCGTGGCTCAGGGCGCTAGTGCTGTCCTAAATCGCGGCCAGGCCCAGCAGCAGGATCGCGGACATTGCGGTAAAGACGGTGACGTTGACATCCCACCGCCAGCCCGCCGGTCCAAACGGCGGCCGGAACGGCGGATAGCCGTTCTCGTCATACAGCACGCCACCGTAGATCGGCCGCGAGAGCATGGCCGCGAAGAATGCTCCATACATAGCCGCGGCCAATCCCCCGGCGAGATAGAGCCGCTCGGCTTCGAGTTGTCCCTTGATCCAGATAAGTCCGAGCGCAATCAGCGCCACACCGGTGTAGCTCAGCACCTGCCAGACGACATGAAACCGGGCGTGTGGGGTCCACAACGGATTGGTTGCATGTGTGGCGTTGAAGTCGGCTTTGATCGTCGCTACGCCGTAGCCCACGGTCGCGACGCTTAGCAGAATTCGGGCAAGCAGATGACTATCGTAAGCGAGCTCCATCGCATTTTCCTCCCTTATGCAGGAACGACTTGAATGGCACCCTGGGCACAGAAGAGCTGCCCATCGGCCAGCCGCGCATAATTATGGACGATCCCCTTCTCGTGATCCTGCAACTGCACGATGAAGTTGCCGCTCTGCTCCGTCCAACTCGCGAGCACGAGATTCGGGCGTACGCTGGTCAGGTCGACCGTGACCACCTCGTCGATTTCGGTGGTCCCGATCGACGCCTGGATATGCAATTCCTGCGGCGAGAAAAACGTCAGCCGTGGTACGAAGGGGCCGAAAACGCAGTCGAAAGTCTTGCCGACGAGCGAAGCTGGAAAAGCATCGGTTTCTGCCATCATCCTCTCCTTGGGCATGGCGCTGCGGCCACGCCATTTGACGATTCTCAATGTCTAGTCGCAACAATCCTCCGAATATACGCTCTTGGAGCGCTCCAAGGAATACGATCCGCCTATTTCGGTTTTGAGTCAATAAAATTCTTGGAGCGCTCCAAAAAATGGTCTACCTCAGGAAAAACGAGTGAATCGCCAATGCCAACCCTAGCCGATGTCGGCAAGGCTGCCGGAGTTTCCCGGGGGACTGTCTCCAACGTCTTCAACCGGCCGGAGCTGGTTAGGCCCGAATTGCGCGAGCGCGTCGAAGCGGCCGCGCGAGCGCTCGGGTTTGGCGGCCCCGATCCGAAAGGACGATTGCTGCGGGACGGCAAGTTCAATGCCATCGGGTTCATGCCGCCTGGCGCCTACGCCATCTCCGAAGTGATGAGAAGCCCCTATGGCCGCGAGCTGGTGCTCGGCGTTTCGCTCGCCTGCGACGAGGCTGGAACGACGCTCAGCCTTGTAAACGGCACCGATGACACGCGCTTCGCCAGCATCCGCGATGCGCTGGTTGACGGCTTTATCCTTGGTCACAGCGCCGATATTGGTCTCATAATTTCGGTCCAGAGACGGCGTCTGCCCTTCGTCATTCTCGAAAGCGACGCAGGTCCCGACATCAATTCGATAAAGATCGACGGCTGGAGCGGCGCGGTAGCTGCCGTCCGGCATTTGACCGGGCTGGGGCACCGGCATTTTGCCATCCTTTCGGTGCGACGGACTCCCGGCCGACCGATTGTCCACATGCCCGGACAGGCAACGCGCCCGCTTCTGGCCGGCTTCCCGCTCGACGATGAAAGGCTCGACGGTTTCAAACAGGGTTTGGCGGAGGCGAATTTGTCGATCGACGATGTCCCGATCATCGAGACGATCCCAGGCGAGCCATCTGCCGGAGCAGTGGTGTTCGACAGGGCGCCTGAAGCAACCGCGATCCTGACCATGTCGGATTGGCAGGCGATCACAATACTGGACGAGGCGGTTCGCCGCGGCATCGACGTGCCGGGCCACGTATCGGTCGTTGGCTTCGATGGGACCGCTGAATCCGCACGCACCACGCCTCCGATGACCACTGTGGCGCAAGACGTGATCGGAAAAGGCAGGCTGGCCGCCCGAATGGTTCTTGACAATGAGGCCCCCCGCCAGGTCGTTCTGCCGGTAGAACTGGTGGTTCGAGCCTCCACGGCCGGGCCGAGGGCAAAAGTCCGCTGAAACGCGCGGATGCGCCATCCGCATCAGGGGCGGCGCTGGCAGCGTCTTTTCGCTAAGCAGCGTCTGGCACTGAACGGGGCACAACTTGACTATAAGGGCCTGACAGCCGACCGTGACTGTCGGCGGAAGACAACTGTAACTTGTGGCTTGGGGGAACAATGATCCAGCATCTTGGCAGGCCGGTCACGTTCATGGCCGCGATCCTGGTACTGTCGACAGCAGCTGAGGCGGAGCCGGTGACTTATGCCGGCAAGCTTGGAAAAAGCGATATCGTCGTCGAATTCACCGGCGACCCCGCGACCGCCGACGGCCCGCTGGCCGGCCGCTACTTCTACCGCTCGAAGGGCGTCGATATACCGCTGCAGGCCAGGTTGCAGAAGGGCAGCAAGTTCGAACTGGCCGAGGAGGAGGCATGCGGCGCCGATAATTGCGATGACGGAAAGGCCGCGCCGATCGCCGCTGTGTGGCGCCTGGCCTCATCCAGTAACGGCAAGACCCTTGAAGGCAGCTGGAACGGAAAGAAGGCGCTGCCGCTCAGATTGGAACGGGTCGCAAGTCGGCAAGTGACCGGGAACGAGCCCAGCACCCCGCTCGATCTCTACGATTTCAGCTTCATGAACTTCTTCGCCAATGACACGCCGCTCACTATGGAAACGTCCCCCTGTGACTATCTGCGGATGGACACTCAGCTCGATAACGGCAAGACGATTGGTTGGTCGGACGCAACCTACCGCTATGTCGTCGACCCTCGCACCAAATTCGCCACGCCGCGCATTGTCGAACTGTCCGGCAACGTTCCGATCGAGGCCGCGAATGCTCTGCTGCAAGACAGGCACTGGCGCGCAAACATCGGCGCACTGGGCTGCGTGGCGGCGCAATATGCCGGTTTCAACGAAGGCGGGCCGATTGACGGTAGGAACGACGGCACGCTCGGCGGCTATGAGGACAGCACATTCGAAGTGAGCTCGCTGACGTCGCGGCTGATGAGCTGGCGGGAGTCCGGCAGCATCTTCTGCGGCGGAGCGCATCCGACCAACTATTCGGACGCCTACATCATTGATGTGCGGCGCGGCGTCCTGCTTGGCCTTCAGGACATTTTCTCGGATACGGTGGATGGCAAGCCCGGTCCTTCCCTGGCCTCCTTCGTCAAGCAGCGGCGCAAGAAACCGATCGATCAGACCGATATCGATCACGAAGCCGAATGCGGCATGGACGATCTCATCGGCGAATATCTAGCGGTCAGCCTCTGGCGTGAGGGCGACAAGCAGGTTCTGGTTTTCGGGCTCCAGACCCTGCCGCATGCCATCCAGGCCTGCGCCGACGATCTGCTGGAACTGCCGGTCTCCGAGGCACGTGACCTCTTCAAGCCTGAATTCGCAAGACTGGTCGAGCCGTAGCCGGGATGGCGCGGTGTAACGCCGGCCGTCCGCTTTTCGCTTTATTGTGACAATGATCTATGGTTTGTCGCGCCGCGGCCAAGCCGCTGTTCCGAAGCGTTTTTTGAGGGAGTAATCGATAAATGGCGAATGAAAACTGGCCCGTTTACGGTGAGATCACCGGCCCTGTAGTGATGATCGGCTTCGGCTCGATCGGACGGGGAACGCTGCCGCTGATCGAGCGCCATTTCAAATTCGACAAGTCGCGCATGACGGTCATCGACCCGCGCGACGCCGACCGCAAATTGCTCGACGAGCGCGGCATCACTTTCATGCAGGATGCAGTGACCAAAAAGAACTACAAGAAGCTGCTGACACCGCTTTTGACCAATGGCGGCGGCCAGGGCTTTTGCGTCAACCTGTCGGTCGACACTTCCTCGCTTGAGCTGATGAAGCTCTGCCGCAAGCTTGGCGTCCTCTATATCGACACGGTGGTCGAACCCTGGCTCGGCTTTTATTTCGACGAGAAGGCCGACAACGCCTCACGCACCAACTATGCGCTGCGCGAGACCGTACGTACTGAAATCGCGAAGAACCCGGGCGGCACCACGGCGATCTCGTGCTGCGGCGCCAATCCGGGCATGGTCTCGTGGTTCGTCAAGCAGGCACTGGTCAATCTCGCCACAGATCTTGGCTTCGACTTCTCGGAACCCGCGCAGCACGATCGCGAAGGCTGGGCCAGGCTGATGAAGAAGGCCGGCGTCAAGGGCATCCATATCGCCGAGCGCGACACCCAGCGCACCAAGAAGCCCAAGCCGATGAACGTGTTCTGGAACACCTGGTCGGTCGAAGGCTTCATTTCGGAAGGGCTGCAGCCGGCCGAGCTCGGCTGGGGCACGCATGAGGCGTGGATGCCGAAGAACGCCAAAAGCCACAAGAACGGTTCGAAGGCCGCGATCTATCTGGAGCAGCCCGGCGCCAATACACGCGTGCGCACATGGTGTCCGACGCCCGGCCCGCAATACGGTTTCCTGGTGACACACAACGAAGCGATCTCGATTGCCGATTTTTTCACGCTGCGCGGCAAGAAGGGCAAGGTGCAATACCGGCCGACCTGCCATTACGCCTATCATCCCTGCAACGACGCCGTGCTGTCGCTGCACGAGATGTTCGGTGTCGCCGGCAAGGCTCAGCCCGTGCATCACGTGCTCGACGAAAATGAACTGGTCGATGGCGTCGACGAACTCGGCGTGCTGCTCTACGGCCACGCCAAGAACGCCTACTGGTACGGCTCGCAGCTGTCGCTGGCCGAGGCGCGCAAGCTGGCGCCCTATCAGAACGCCACCGGCATGCAGGTCACGTCGGCGGTGCTGGCCGGCATGGTCTGGGCGCTGGAAAATCCCGAGGCCGGCATCGTCGAAGCCGACGAGATGGATTACAAGCGCTGCCTCGACGTGCAGAACCCATATCTCGGGCCGGTCAGGAGCTATTATACCGACTGGACGCCGCTCGACAATCGGCCTGGTCTGTTTCCCGAGGATCTCGACACCAAAGACCCGTGGCAATTCCGCAACATCCTCGTTCGATAGCAGCGTTGCCTCGACACTCCGCCAGCTTGCAATCGCCCGGAAATCGGGCGATTGAAGAGGGGCGGCCTAGAGCGACGTGCGTCCATTTGGACGCACAAAGTACGCTCTAGCACTTTGAATGTGCGCATCGTGCTTTCCGAAAATCGGATCGATTTTGGGCCGATGCGAGAGGAGAGGATCTTGAAGATGACGATTGCGCAAAGACTGCTTTCGGCTGGCATTGCCGCGGCCGCTACGGTCGCGTTGGCGGCCTGCACGACAACCGGCCCAGGCGAGCCGCCGGTGATCACGGCCAAGGGGGTTGAAGGCTCCTGGATCGACGCGCAGGGCACGGGCTTGTCGACCTTCAAGGGCGGCAGCTTCGCGACCGTCGCCACCGATACCGGCCAGAAGCTTGCCGATGGCAGCTACACCATGACCGGCGGCACCTCGGTCGAGATCCATGGCACTTCGCTGATCCGCCAGACGCCAATCAGCTTCAACTGCTTGATGGTCTCCACCAGCCAGCTCAATTGCACCAGCGCGAGCGGACAGAATTTTGTGCTGACCAGGCGCACCTGAAATCCGATTCCGAATTTACTTTGCACAAGGGCGGCGGCTTCAAGCCGCCGTCTTCTTGCGCCGGCAAAGCTGATGCCGATTTCAGCTTGCATCGACTGAAACGCGATGTGAACATGGCCTGAGAGGGCTGTTACATCCCAGTCAAACAAGAGCGTTAACGCCACTGGTCAAGTCACCCGGGAGACGAGAATGAAGAAGATTGCTGCCATCGCCGCGCTGTCGGCATCGGCGCTTGGCCTGTCGGCTGGGGTATCCTTTGCCGACTACACGCTCAACATCCTGCACATCAACGACTGGCACAGCCGCATCGAGAGCAACAACAAGTACGAATCGACCTGCTCGGCCGAGGAGGAGACCAAGGGCGAATGCGTCGGCGGTGCCGCCCGCCTGGTCACCGCGATTGCGCAGGAGCGCAAGAAGCTGGAGGGCCAGAACGTGCTGCTGCTCAGCGCCGGCGACAATTTCCAGGGCTCGCTCTTCTACACGACCTACAAAGGCAAGACCGAAGGCGAATTCCTCAACCAGATGAAATTCGATGCCGAGGCTCTCGGCAACCATGAGTTCGACGATGGCGAGTCGGCGCTGGCGCCGTTTCTCGACATGATCCAGTTTCCGGTGCTCGGCGCCAATGTGAAGGCCAATGCGCAATCCAAGCTCGGCGACCGCGTCAAGCCGTCGATCGTGGTCGAGGTCGGCGGCCAGAAGATCGGCATCGTCGGCGCGGTCACCAACGACACGCCGGAGCTTGCCACCCCTGGCCCGAACATTGCCATCGAAGACGACGTCAAGTCGATCACCGCCGAGGTCGAGAAACTGAAGCGAGAGGGCGTCAACAAGATCATCGCGGTCACCCATATCGGCTACAAGCGCGAGCGCGACGTGATCGCCAAGATCCCGGGCATCGACGTGGTGGTCGGCGGCCACAGCCATTCGCTGCTGTCCAACACCGACCCCAAGGCGGAAGGCCCATATCCGACGATGGTCGACAATCCGGACGGTTACAAAGTGCCGGTCGTGCAGGCGGCGTCCTATTCGAAATATCTCGGCGAGTTCAAGGTCGTGTTCGACGACAACGGCGTCGTCAAGGAGGCAAGCGGCGATCCCATCCATCTCGACAAATCGATCACGCCCGACCCCGCCGTGCTTGCCCGCATCAAGGAACTCGGCGCGCCGATCGAGGCCTTGAAGAACAAGGAAGTCGCCGAGACCACCAAGGCGATCGACGGCAGTCGCGAAAACTGCCGCGCCCGCGAATGCGAGATGGGCAATCTGGTCTCCGACGCCGTCCTCGACCGGGTCAAGGGCCAAGGTGTCGAGATCGTCATCTCGAATGGCGGCGGCTTGCGCGCCTCCATCGACCAGGGCACCGTCACCATGGGCGAGGTTCTCACCGTCCTGCCGTTTCAGAACACGCTGGCGACCTTCCAGATCT
Organism: Mesorhizobium sp. M0040; assembly: GCF_040323505.1. Lineage (NCBI taxonomy): Bacteria > Pseudomonadati > Pseudomonadota > Alphaproteobacteria > Hyphomicrobiales > Phyllobacteriaceae > Mesorhizobium > Mesorhizobium sp. M0040. The sequence continues at coordinate 164,332 of NZ_JAMYVA010000001.1, read as the reverse complement.
CCGGCAAGGATTTGGTTGCCGGCCTCGAAAGCGGCCTCAGCCAGGTCGAGGACGGCGCCGGGCGCTTCCCGCAGGTTGCCGGCCTGAAATATGCGTTCGACAAATCGGCGCCGCCTAACGGACGCGTCAAATCGGTCGAGGTCATGGAAGGCGGCGCCTGGACGCCGATTAAGCCGGACAAGGATTACCTGGTCGCCACCAACAACTATGTCCGCCAGGGCGGCGACGGCTACAAGGTGTTCGCCGAGAAGGCCAAGAACGCCTATGATTACGGCCCAGGGCTGGAACAGGTCGTCGCCGACTACCTAGGCGCGCACCGGCCTTATACGCCGAAGCTCGACGGCCGCATCACCGAGATCGCCGCGACCGTGGCCCCGGCCGCAGAACCTGCCAACCCTGCCGAACCGCCAAAACCTGCTGAGGCTGCGCCTGCAAAGCCCGTTGAGCCGGCAATGCCCGAAATGCCGGCCGGCTCCGGCGACATTTCCAAGACGCCGCCGGCCGTCCCGGCTGAAACAGCGCCGGCACCCGCACCCGCCGAGCCGGCCCAGCCGGCGGCACCTGCGGCTCCGGCCGCACCGGCTCCGGCGACCCCTGCTCCGGCTGAGCCGGCACCGGCCGAAAGCAGCCATGTAATCGTCGCCGGCGATACCTATTGGGATCTCGCGGTGAAGGCTTATGGCGACGGCACCAAATGGAAAATAATCTCCGATGCCAACAAAGCCTACGAGCCACGCCGCCTTCCGGTCGGCGCAACCTTGACGATCCCGGCGGCCTCGAAGTAATCCGGCCGCAGGAACGCAATGCACCCGCCCGGCAGACCGGGCGGGTGTTGCATTTCTGGGATAAGGTGCGGCCAGACGCAGCATTTGAAAACCGGCGCGGCATCGCTACTTTCGCCGCGGCACCGTTGGTTCGCGGTGTTGGAGAACCTCATGACGCTTGCCAACCCTGCTGAAATCAACGCCGAGAAGACTGCCGCCTCGCCGTCGGCAGGGCGCCCTCTGGTCAGGACCGGCAAGGTCGGTGTCATGCTGATCAATCTCGGCACCCCGGACGGCACCGGCTTCAAGCCGATGTGGCGCTACCTCCGGGAGTTCCTGTCCGATCCGCGCGTCATCGAGCTCAACAAGGCGATCTGGTATCCGATCCTCTACGGCGTGGTCCTCACCACCCGGCCGAAGAAATCAGGGGCCAACTATGCCAGGATATGGAACCGGGAGCGCAACGAGTCGCCGCTGCGAACCTACACCCGCGCCCAGGCCGAGAAGCTCGGGCTCGCGCTCGGCGAGCTACCCAATGTCGTCGTCGACTGGGCGATGCGCTACGGCAACCCTTCGACCGAGAGCGTGGCCGAGAGACTGGTCGAGCAAGGCTGCGACCGCATCCTGTCTTTCCCGCTCTATCCGCAATATTCGGCGACGACGACTGCGACTGCCAACGACCAGCTGTTTCGCGCGCTGATGAAGATGCGCCGCGCCCCGGCCATTCGCAGCGTGCCACCCTATTACAACGAGCCGGCCTATATCGAGGCGCTCGCCCGTTCGATCGAAAAGCATCTGGCGAGCCTCGACTTCGAACCGGAAATTGTCATCGCTTCCTATCACGGCATTCCGAAACCCTATTCCGACAAGGGCGACCCCTACCAGGCCCATTGCCTCGAGACGACCCGACTGCTGCGCGAAAAGCTCGGCTGGGATGAAAACAAGCTGATTACCACCTTCCAGTCGCGCTTCGGCGCGCAGGAGTGGCTGCAGCCCTACACCGACAAGACGGTCGAAAGACTAGGGCGCGAAGGCGTGAAATCGGTCGCCATCGTCAATCCAGGATTTTCCGTCGACTGCATCGAGACGCTGGACGAGATCGGCAGGGAAGCGTCCGAGACCTTCCATCATGCCGGCGGCGAAAAGTTCGCACACATCCCTTGCCTCAACGACAGTGCCGAGGGCATGGCGGTGATCGAGGCGATGGTGCGGCGCGAGCTGTCCGGCTGGGCCTGAACAGATCACCCGTCTATGCACCCGCAATCCGTGATCACCTGATTGTAACATTGCTGAAACACACTTAAGTGTTTGATGGGAATCGGTCGCGTGGAATATCCAACATGGCCGGCCTTTGAGGGGAGAGCCAAATGGGTTTCAGTGGTTTTGATATCGCGCTTCTTGTTCTTGTCGCCCTTGTCGTGCTGGTGCTTATCAAGGGCATCCGAACAATTCCGCAAGGCTATAATTATACCGTCGAACGTTTTGGCCGTTACACCAAGACATTGAACCCAGGCCTCAACCTGATCGTGCCTTTCGTCGACCGTGTCGGCGCCAAGATGAACATGATGGAGCAGGTGCTCGACGTTCCGACGCAGGAGATCATCACCCGCGACAATGCCACCGTTGCCGTCGATGGCATCGCCTTCTATCAGGTGCTCAACGCGGCGCAGGCCGCCTACCAGGTCTCCGGCCTGCAGAATGCGATTCTCAATCTCACGATGACCAACATCCGCACCGTGATGGGCTCGATGGACCTCGACGAACTTTTGTCGAACCGCGACGCCATCAACGAGCGCCTGCTGCGCGTCGTTGACGAGGCGGCGCATCCCTGGGGCATCAAGATCACTCGTGTCGAGATCAAGGACATCAACCCGCCGGCCAATCTCGTCGAATCGATGGGCCGACAGATGATGGCCGAGCGCAATAAGCGCGCGCAGATCCTCGCCGCCGAAGGCCTCAAGCAATCGCAGATCCTGGAGGCCGAAGGCCGCAAGGAAGCCGCCTTCCGCGATGCCGAGGCGCGCGAGCGCTCGGCCGAGGCTGAAGCACGCGCCACGCAGGTGGTGTCGGAGGCGATTTCCAAAGGCGACGTGCAGGCGCTCAACTACTTCGTCGCGCTGAAATACACCGAAGCGCTGACCAAGATCGGCTCAGCGACAAATAGCAAGCTCGTGCTGATGCCGATGGAGGCCTCATCGCTGATCGGCACGCTCGGCGGTATTGGCGAAATCGCCAAGGAAGTTTTCCGAAGCGAAGGCACCGCCGGTGCCGCACGACGGGCCGCCCGCCCGCCGGTCGTTCGTCCGAGCGAAACCTGAGGCCACAGCCATGCTCGACCGCATTGTTTCCGAACTCGGCCCGTGGAGCTGGATGGTCCTCGGCTTCGTCCTGCTGGTAATGGAGGTCATCGCGCCGGGCATTTTCATGCTGTGGATCGGCATTGCCGCGCTGTTGATCGGCGTCGTCTCACTGCTCATCTGGGATGCCGGTTTCTGGACCTGGCAAGTCCAGGTCCTCGCCTTCCTCGCGCTGTCGCTGGTCTCGGCCTATGTCGGCAAGCGGCTGGTGGGCGGGCGCCATGATGAAACCGACCAGCCCCTGCTCAACCGTCGCGGCGCACAGATGGTCGGCCGGACGGCGACCCTTGCCGAGCCGATCAAGGACGGGCGCGGCCGCATAAAGCTGGGCGACACGTTGTGGCGCGTCTCCGGCCCTGACCTGCCGGCCGGCACGCAAGTGCGCGTGACGGGCGCCGCTGATACCGACCTGGAACTGACGGTCGAGGCGGTCTAGAAGCCCGCTAGGCAGCACCGATGCGCAGCAGGTCGTGCAGATGGACGAGCCCGATCGGCCGCCTGCCTTCGACCACCATCAGGCTGGTGATAGCCGAGTCGTTGATCGTCTGCAGCGCCGTCGCAACAAGCGTGTCGGGCGCGGCCATTTTCGGCTCTCTGGTCATCACCTGATCGACGCTCATTGCCAGGAGATCGCTGCCGATATGGCGCCTGATGTCGCCATCGGTGATGATGCCGATCAGCTTGCCGTCCGCGGCAGTCACGGCCACGCAGCCAAACCCCTTGCGCGACAATTCGAGGATTGCCTCGCGCATGCCGGTACCTGACGACACCAGCGGCAGCCTGTCGCCGACATGCATGATCTCGCGGATCTGCGTCAGGTTGGCTCCGAGCTGGCCGCCGGGATGGAACGTGCGGAAATGGTCCGGGGTGAAGCCGCGTGCCTCGAGGAGCGCGATGGCCAGCGCATCGCCCATCACCATTTGCAATAGTGTCGAGGTCGTCGGCGCAAGCCCGTGTGGGCAGGCTTCCGGTGCTCGCGGCAGCAGAAGCACAACGTCGGCCGCGCGCGCCAGAGCCGATTTTTCACCCGCGGTGACCGCGACCAGCGGGATCGAGAAGCGCCTCGAATAGGCGATGATGCCCTTGAGCTCCAGGCTTTCGCCCGACCACGAAAGCGCGATTATGGCGTCGTTTCTGGCGATCATGCCAAGGTCGCCGTGATTGGCTTCGGCAGGGTGGACGAAGAAGGCCGGCGTGCCGGTCGAGGCGAGCGTTGCGGCGATCTTCGAGCCGATATGGCCGCTTTTGCCGACCCCGGTGACGATGACGCGGCCATCGATCTGCGACACCATGCCGACGGCTCGTGCGAACGGCTCGGCCAGCCCGTTTTCGAGAGCGTCTGCCAGTGCCGCGACGCCGGCCTGCTCCGTCGCCACGGTTCTCAGCGCCGAGGCAATCGCGGCCTGCCCGTCATGCCGCTTCCTGTCTGGGGATTTCACGTCCATGGACGATGCGATTAGCGCTTCGGCGCGCGCCTGTCCAACGGAATTGCCGTCCCGAACCTCCTGACGGGCCATGCCTCAACGCTCCGTTAACCATCCCCATTTACGGTTTCGTAAGTATGGCGCGCGTGCGCCGCGCAAGCAGTGGTGCCGATGTCCGGGTTTCAGCCTCAAAACAAAATGGGACGAAAGGGCAAGGCGGTCTGCGCTTTGCTGCTGGCAACCAGTGTCTTTGCGTTGTCGCGGCCGGCACTGCTTTGCGCCCAGGAAACCGAGCTGCGTGGCGAGGTTTCGGAATCGACAATCCTGGACGACCAGCAGTACACGATCAGGCAATCGAGCATAGCCGGAACCCAAGCCGCGCAGGCTGCTGCAACCGCCAACGACAATACGCCGCTGCCTACCTATCGCCCGGCCAGCCAAGGGGCGTTGCCTGACGACGGCACGGACGAAGCGGCCGCAACCGGCGGCACTTTCGATCAACCAGCGGCCAGCGGCGACCCATTTCCCGACAACCCTGCTCCGCCCCCCCGACGGCGGCCAAGCGCGACGCAACGCGCCGCCAATGCGGCCAACGCCGAAGACGAGACCGCTGACAGCCAGAAGCGCAAGAGAACCGCGACTGCAGCCGCGGCGGCGACCGACGACACCGATACCGCCGCCATAGACGAGCAGGATACGGTCAACCGCCGTGCCGTCACCATCGATTCCGCCGAGAGGCTCAAGCTCGACCCTGGCGCCGAGCGCACCGAAGCCATCGAAGGCCAGGACAAGAAGAACGAGGACGACCCGTTCGCCGCCACCGGCATCAAGCTCGGCTCCTTCGTGATCCGGCCGACGCTCGAGCAAGGCCTGACGTCTTCGACAAACGCCGATTCGAGCAGCCTCGGCAAGCCGGCCTTGCTGTCGGAAACGACGCTGCGCTTCAACGCCGTCTCCGACTGGCGGGAGAATTCGGCGACGGTTGAGGGCTATGGCATCTTCCGCGAAACCTTGTCCGGCTATGACATTCACGAGGCGCAAGGCCGCGTCGACGGCACACTCAACATCGATCTCGACAATGATCTGCGCGCCATCGCCAAGCTGGGCTATGAGGCCTTGCCCGAATCGGCCTCGGCGCCGGACGCGGTCGTCGGCGCCGTTGGCCAGCCGGTGCGCCAGACCGTGAACGGCAGTCTCGCCGTCGAGAAGGATGCCGGCAAAATGCGCTTCGCGCTGACCGGCGCGGTCGAGCACGACATCTTTGGCGACGCCAAGCTTTCGTCGGGCGGATCGCTGTCGCAGAAGGGCCGCGACTCGACGCTCTACACGGCCATTTTGCGTACCGGTTACGAGATCTCGCCTGCCATCACCCCGTTCACCGAAATCGAGATCGGCCGGCGCGCTTATGATTTGCGCGTCGATCCAAACGGCTTCCAGCGCTCCTCGACCAGGCTTGGCGCACGGGCCGGCGTCGAGCTCGATCTCCGCGAGAAGCTTAGCGGCGAGTTCTCGGTCGGCTGGCTGCGCGAAGCTATCGACGACGATGCCCTGCCGGCTATTTCGGGCGCGACGGTCAATGCCGATCTCAAATGGTCGCCGGAACGCGGCACCACGATCGGGCTCACCGCACAGACGACCGCCGAGAACACGACGAATGCGGGCGAAAGCGGCGACATGCTCTATTCCGGCAGCCTCACCGGCGAGCGGCAGATCCGCGCCAACCTGACCGGAAATGCCGCTCTCGGCCTTGAATGGCGCGACTATACCGGCTCCGACGATCACGATTTAACGCTGAGCGCCGAGGCTGCGCTGACGTGGTGGCTGAACCGCTACACCGGGCTCACCACCCGCGCCAGGACTGAAAAACTGACCAGCAACCTGGTTGGGCGCGACTACACGGCCAACAGTATCTTCGTCGGCTTGAAGTTGCAGCGCTAAATGCATGTCGCGCAAAAGTGTGCAGCGGTTTTGCGATAACGACTTGCGTAAAACAAGAACCTAAAGCGCGTCGCATGAGGCCGGTCGAACGCGGCGCGCTTTAGCCGATCAGCGCGGCAACCGGTGTTGAAACTACAAGGCTACGCCGCGGCGTTCTGGCGGCGCGAGTTCGTCGAGAAGCGTGCGAATGACACCGGCCATGCTGGCATTCATGTCTCTGCGCCACAGTGCGAAGGCAACGTTGGCCTCGACGAAGCCTTCGGGCGAGCCGCAGTCGAACGTTCGCCCGCGGTAGTGGTAGCCGTAGAAGGGCTGTTGCTTCTGCAGCTTCAGCATTGCATCGGTGAGCTGGATCTCGTTGCCGGCGCCTTTTTCCTGACCTTCGAGTATCTTGAATATCTCCGGCTGCAGGATATAGCGCCCGTTGATGTAGAGGTTCGACGGCGCCGTGCCGGTCTTCGGCTTTTCCACCATGCCGGTGATGCGGAAACCGTGATGCGCGTCCTCGCCGCGGCCGACAATGCCGTATTTGTGCGCCTCGGCCGGATCGCATTCCTGCACGGCGACGATGTTGTTGCCGGTCTCGGCGTAAAGCTCGACCATGTCCTTCATGCAGCTTTTTTCCGACTGCATGATCATGTCGGGCAACAGCAGCGCAAAGGGCTCGTCGCCGACGAGCTCGCGCGCGCACCAGACGGCGTGACCAAGGCCGAGCGGTACCTGCTGGCGGGTGAAGCTGGTCTGCCCCGGCGCCGGCTGCAGCCGCTGCAGGCGGGCGAGCTGGTCGTCCTTGCCGCGCTGCGCAAGCGTGTCGTAGAGCTCGAACTGGACATCGAAGTGATCCTCGATGACCGCCTTGTTGCGGCCGGTCACAAAGATGAAATGCTCGATCCCGGCTTCGCGCGCCTCATCGACCACATACTGGATGACCGGCCTGTCGACGACCGTCAGCATTTCCTTGGGAATGGCCTTGGTGGCGGGGAGAAAGCGCGTGCCGAGACCGGCAACCGGGAACACTGCCTTGCGAACTCTCTTCATGTGCCAATTATCCATTTGCATGCCTGTTCGGCAATCCCGATTCGAGACATTTTCATGCCGAAATCGAGGATTACTGAACGGCGGGTCAGAAATCTCAGCTGGTAAAGCATTGACGCATCTTTTCACCCCGGACGGCACCTATGGTAAACCAAATGCTAACCGGGTTCGGCGATGAATAGTCTTCCTGAGATGAAGAAGGAGGGAAAGATGTCCGTTCGCAACGCCGCAAGGCGCTTCACCAGCGTCCTGACGGCCGCCAGCCTCTCGTTTGCCTTGCTCATGCCCAGCGGGCCGGCTTTTGCCGATGCCGGCTTCCGCCAATGGGTCGCCAGCTTCCGTGCTACCGCCGTGGCGAGCGGCGTTTCCGGCTCCGTCTACGACCAGGCATTCAAGGGCATCAACGATGCTGACCCGGTGGTGCTGGAAAAGGCCCGTACTCAACCCGAATTCACCGCACCCGCCTGGGATTATTTCGATAACCGCGTCCATGACCAGTCGGTCGCCGTCGGCCAGCAGATGGCAAGGAAATGGAAGCCTTGGCTGGACAGGATCGAGGCAAGATACGGCGTCGACCGCTACATCCTGCTGGCCATCTGGTCTATGGAATCGAACTACGGCGAAACTCTCAAGCGCGATGATATCATGCGCAATGTCGTGCGCTCGCTGGCGACGCTTGGTTATGCCGATCCGAAGCGAGCGAAATTTGCCCGCACCCAGCTGATCGCGGCGCTGAAGATCCTGCAGACCGGCGACATCGACGAAAGCCATCTCAGCGGCTCATGGGCCGGCGCGATGGGCCATACCCAGTTCATCCCCACCAGCTACCAGTCCTATGCGGTTGATATGGACGGCAACGGCAAGCGCGACATCTGGAATTCGATTCCCGACGCACTGGCGACAGCCGCGAATTTGCTGAGGAAGAACGGCTGGCAGGCAGGCAAGACCTGGGGTTATGAGGTCAGCCTTCCGGACGGCAAGAAGCTGCCCGGAGGCTCGAAGTCGCTGTCGCAATGGCAGGCGCTGGGGGTCAGCCGTGCCAACGGCAAGCCGTTCAAGAACGGTGCGGACAAGGCGACGTTGAAGCTGCCCGGCGGCAGCGGCGGGCCGGCCTTCCTGATGATCAAGAATTTCTCCGTCATCAAGCGTTACAACAATGCCGACAAATATGCGCTCGCCGTGGGCCTTCTTGCCGACGAAATCGCCGGCTATGGCGGGCTTGTGCAGGACTGGAAGCGACCGTTTACCAAGCTCTCCTTCGAGGAAAGGCAGGAGCTTCAGAAGCGACTTTCCGAGCACGGCTATTACGACGGCAAGTTCGACGGCAAGATCGGTGACGGATCGAAAACCGCCATCATGGCCTTCCAGGCAAAGGCCGGCTTGACCCAGGACGGATATCCGAGCAAGGAAGTGCTCAAATGGCTCAGGCAGAACTAGAGCCGGTTGCGGGATGGAGAGGGTGATTGGTTTCGGCTGCGCGCATCCGGTTAATCGTTCGTCGCGTGCCGATCCTGGTTCTGGCGATCGCCGTTCTGGCAGTCGGCGCCGCCAGTGCCTTTCATACCTCGGCCATGGCGCAGGAGCCGGAAAGTCGTGGCTGGTCGCTGCGCGACCTGTTGTTTCCGCGCAGAAGCGAGCGGTTTGAGCAGCCGCCGCCCGAATTCCAGAGAGAATTCCAGAGAACAAAGCCCAGGCCCAAGCTGAGAAAGCCCCGGTCAGTTCGCCGGCCGCCGCCGGCCGAGCCGACAACCCCGGTGGCCGAGAAGGCGCCGGATGCACGCGTCGTTCTGGTGGTCGGCGATTTCATGGCGTCTGGGCTGGCTGAGGGGCTCGACGCCGCCTTTGCCGAGAACACTGGCGTCAGGATCGTCGTCCGTGCCAACGGATCGTCCGGCTTCGTGCGTGACGATGTCTACAACTGGCCAGAACAGGTCAAGTCGCTGATCGCTGCCGAAAAACCGGCAGCCGTCGTCGTCATGCTCGGATCCAACGACCGGCAGCAGATGCGCGTCGGCGATGTACGCGAGCAGCCGCGATCCGAAAACTGGACCAAGGAATACGAGCGCCGGACCGAAGCGTTCGGCAAGGCCATCGCAGCAACCAAGGTGCCGTATCTGTGGGTTGGCATGCCGGCCTTCCGGGTCTCGAAAATGACCTCCGACATGCTGGCCTTCAACGACATCTTCCGCTCGTCCGCCGAAAGCCACGGCGGCGAATTCGTCGACGTCTGGGACGGGTTCGTCGACGAGAACGGCGCCTTCATCACCAGCGGACCGGACATCAACGGCCAATCGGTGCGCCTGCGTTCCGACGACGGCATCAACATGTCGAAGGCCGGCAAGCGCAAGCTCGCCTTCTATACCGAAAAGCCGCTGATGAAGATCCTTGGGCTGGCCGCGCCGGGAAGCGTGGTGACAGCGTCTGCCCCGGCCGGCGCTCCCGTCGAGGCGCCGTCACCTGCTGCCGCACCGATAGCTGTCGATCGCACCGCGCCGATGCTGCTCAGCGATCCGGCGCTGGACGGCGGCTCGGAACTTCTCGGCGCCGCCCCGCCGGCAAAAGCTGACAAGAATTTGCCGGGCGAAAGGCTGATCGTCGAGGGCAAGGCGCCCGACGCCTCACCGGGCCGCGCCGATGACTTCTCCTGGCCGCCCAAGACACAACCTGCGACGGCGGCCGCATCCGATACGACGACGGCGATCCGCCAGTAAACAGAACCTCTTCGGAACGGGCTCAGCGCGGCAGCACGCTCGATCCCATCAGCGCCTCGTCGATGGCGCGCGCCGCCTGGCGGCCCTCGCGGATCGCCCAGACGACCAGCGACTGGCCGCGCCGCACGTCGCCCGCCGCATAGAGCCTTTCGACGCTGGTCCTGTAGTCCCGGTCATTGGCCTCGACATTCTTCGAACGGCGGCTGTCGGTGACGATCTTCATCTGCCCGTCGAGTTCCGAGACCGGCCCGCGAGCGGCTGGCCCGGCAAAGCCGATGGCGATGAACGCGAGATCGGCGCGGATGACGAATTCGGTGCCGGCGATTGGCTTGCGCTTTTCGTCGACCTCGCAGCATTTGACCCCGGTCAGCTGGCCGTCCTCGCCGATGAATTCAAGCGTCGCCACCTGGAATTCGCGCTCGGCGCCTTCGGCCTGCGACGATGACGTGCGCATCTTGGTCGCCCAGTAGGGCCAGACCGACAGCTTGTCTTCCTTTTCCGGCGGCTGCGGCCGGATGTCGAGCTGGGTGACGCGCACCGCGCCCTGGCGGAAGGCGGTGCCGACGCAGTCTGAGGCAGTGTCGCCGCCGCCGACGACGACGACATGCTGGCCGCCGGCGACGATCGGGCGCGACGGCCATGCGACCGACTGGATCGGCTCGCCGCCGATACGCTTGTTCTGCTGCACCAGATAGGGCATGGCGTCGTGCACGCCGTCGAGATCGTCGCCCGGGATGTTGGCCGGGCGCGGCGTTTCGGAACCGCCGCAATAGAGCACGGCATCATATTCGGCGAGCAGTTCGGCGACCGGCTTGTCGACGCCGACATTGACGCCGCAATGGAAGCTGACACCTTCGCCCTGCATCTGCTCGATGCGCCGGTCGATATAATGCTTCTCGATCTTGAAATCGGGGATGCCGTAGCGCATCAGCCCGCCCGGCCGGCTCTCGCGCTCATAGACGTGAACGTCATGGCCTGCGCGGCCGAGTTGCTGGGCAGCCGCCATGCCTGCCGGCCCCGAGCCGATGATCGCGACGCGCTTGCCGGTCTTCCGTTCCGGCGGATAGGGCCGGATATGGCCGGTTTCATAGGCTTTGTCGGCAATCGCCTGCTCGATCGTCTTGATGGCGACCGGAATATCCTCGAGGTTCAGCGTGCAGGCTTCCTCGCAAGGTGCGGGGCAGATGCGGCCGGTAAATTCCGGAAAATTGTTGGTCGAATGCAGGTTGCGGATCGCGTTTTCCCAGTCGCCATTGTAGACGAGGTCGTTCCAGTCCGGGATCTGGTTGTGGATCGGGCAGCCGGTCGGTCCATGGCAATACGGAATGCCGCAATCCATGCACCGCGCGGCCTGTTTCTCGACCTCCTTGTCCGACATCGGCAGCGTGAACTCGCGGAAATGCCGGATGCGGTCGGAAGCCGGCTGGTACTTGTGCACCTGCCGGTCGATCTCGAGAAACCCTGTTACCTTGCCCATAGTCCAGTCCCTACTGTCCGGAAGGCACGCCTGGCGACGCACCCGTTAACCTCATAAGGCAGCTGTGGCAACCTTCAGTCCGAGGTCAGGATTCTTGATGAAGATGGTTGCCGGGACGCACGGCCTCCCGGCAATTTCCAAATCTATTCCGCCGCCACGTTCATGCGCATCCGCTCCATCTCGATCAGCGCGCGGCGGTATTCGACCGGCATGATCTTCCGGAATTTCGGCCGGAAAGTCGCCCAGTCGTCGAGGATTTCGCGACCTCGTACCGAGCCGGTGTAGTGGACGTGGTTGGAGATCAGCTGATAGAGCCGCTCCTCGTCATGGCTGGTCATATCGCCGGATACGTCGACACGGCCCTTATGGTCGAGATCGCCGCCATGGTGGAGCAGCTTTTCCATCAGGTCGTCCTCTTCCGGAACCGGCTCCAGCTCGACCATCGCCATGTTGCAGCGTTCGGCGAAATCACCCGCCTCGTCGAGCACATAGGCGACGCCGCCCGACATGCCGGCGGCGAAGTTGCGGCCGGTCTGGCCGATGACGACGACGATACCGCCGGTCATGTATTCGCAACCATGGTCGCCGACGCCTTCAACGACGGCGGCGACACCCGAATTGCGCACGGCAAAACGCTCGCCGGCAACGCCGCAGAAATAGGCCTCGCCCTCGGTTGCGCCGTAGAGCACGGTATTGCCGACAATAATGGACTCGGCAGCAACGATTTTCGTGTTCTCCGGCGGGCGGATGACAATGCGGCCACCCGACAGGCCCTTGCCGACATAGTCGTTGGCAGCGCCCACCAGTTCGAACGAGACACCGCGCGCCAGGAAGGCGCCAAAGGACTGGCCGGCCGTGCCGGTGAGCTTGACCGAGATCGTGTCCTCGCGCAGTCCCTTGTGCTTGAAGCGCTTTGCCACCTCGCCCGACAGCATGGCGCCGGTCGAACGGTCGACGTTGCGGATCGGCAGTTCGATACTGACCGGCTGCCTGGCTTCGAGCGCCGGCTTTGCGAGTTCGATCAGCTTGCGGTCGAGCACGTCGTCGATCGGATGCTTCTGCCGCTCGGTCCAGTGCACCGCCTCGTGCGGCGCATCGGGCTTGTAGAACATCTTGCTGAAGTCGAGCCCGCGTGCCTTCCAGTGCTGGATCAGCTCGCGCTTTTCCAGAAGGTCGGTGTCGCCGATGATCTGGTCGAGATGGGTGTAGCCCATCTCGGCAAGCAGCGCCCGCACCTCTTCCGCCACATAGAAGAAGAAGTTGATGACGTGCTCGGGCGTGCCCTTGAAGCGCTTGCGCAGCACCGGGTCCTGTGTCGCGACGCCGACGGGGCAGGTGTTGAGATGGCACTTGCGCATCATGATGCAGCCGGCCGCGATCAACGGCGCGGTCGAAAAGCCGAACTCGTCGGCGCCGAGCAGTGCGCCGATAATGACGTCACGCCCGGTGCGCAGGCCGCCATCGACCTGTAGCGCGACGCGCGACCTGAGGCCGTTGAGCACCAGCGTCTGGTGCGTCTCGGCAAGGCCCATCTCCCACGGGCTGCCGGCATGCTTGAGCGAGGTCAGCGGCGAGGCACCGGTGCCGCCGTCATAGCCTGATATGGTGATGTGGTCGGCACGCGCCTTGGCGACGCCGGCCGCAACCGTGCCGACGCCGACTTCCGAGACCAGCTTGACCGATACGTCGGCCGCCGGATTGACGTTCTTCAGGTCGTAGATGAGCTGCGCCAGATCCTCGATCGAATAGATGTCGTGATGCGGCGGCGGCGAGATCAGGCCGACGCCCGGCGTCGAGTGCCTGACCTTTGCTATGGTCGCATCGACCTTGTGGCCCGGCAGCTGGCCGCCCTCGCCGGGCTTCGCCCCTTGCGCGACCTTGATCTGCATCATGTCGGAATTGACCAGATACTCGGCCGTGACGCCAAAGCGTCCCGAAGCGACCTGCTTGATTGCCGAGCGTTCGGGGTTCTTGCCGCCGCCCGGCAGTGGCAGATAGCGGTCGGCCTCTTCGCCGCCCTCGCCGGTGTTCGACTTGCCGCCGATGGCGTTCATGGCGCGCGCCAGTGTCGTGTGCGCTTCCCTTGAGATCGAGCCAAAGGACATCGCCCCGGTCGAGAAGCGCTTGACGATATCGGCCGCCGGCATCACCTCGTCGAGCTTGACCTTCTTACGCCCGGTCTCTTGCGCAAGCTTGATCTTGAACAGGCCGCGAATGGTCTGCGCCTGCGCCGTCTCGCTGTCGATCTGGGCGGAATAGTCCTTGAACGTCTCCCACGAGCCTTGGCGCACGGCGTGCTGCAAGGTCGCCACTGCGTCGGGCGACCAGATATGGGCCTCGCCGCGCATGCGGAACATGTATTCGCCGCCGACCTCGAGGCTGTTGCGCAGCACCGGGTCGTTGCCGAAGCCGTCGGTGTGGCGGCTGACCGTTTCGGCGGCGATCTCGTCCAGCCCGACGCCTTCGATCAGCGTCGCCGTGCCGGTGAAGTACTTCTGCACGAAGTCCGACTTGAGCCCGATGGCGTCGAATATCTGCGCGCCGCAATAGGACTGGTAAGTGGAGATGCCCATCTTGGACATCACCTTCAGGATGGCCTTGCCGATCGACTTGATGTAACGGGAGACGACTTCGTAGGCATCGACCTCCGCCGGCAATTCGCCACGCTTGTGCATGTCGAGCAGCGTGTCGAAAGCGAGATAGGGATTGATCGCCTCGGCGCCGTAGCCGGCGAGACAGCAGAAATGATGCACCTCGCGCGGCTCGCCGGATTCCACGACGAGCCCAACCGACGTGCGCAATCCCTTGCGGATCAAATGATGGTGCACGGCCGCAGTCGCCAGCAGTGCCGGAATGGCGATGCGGTCCGGGCCGAGCTGACGGTCCGACAGGATGATGATGTTGTAGCCGCCGGCGACCGCCGCCTCGGCGCGCTCGCATAGCCGGTCGATGGCGCCCTGCATGCCGGCCGCGCCTTCATTCGAACCGTAAGTGATGTCGATCGTCTTGGTGTCGAAACGGTCTTCGGTGTGGCCGACGGAGCGCAGCTTCTCCAGATCGCCATTGGTCAGGATCGGTTGGCGCACTTCGAGCCGCTTGCGGCGCGAATTGCCGACAAGATCGAAGATGTTGGGCCGCGGCCCGATGAAGGACACCAGGCTCATCACCAGCTCCTCGCGGATCGGGTCGATCGGCGGATTGGTGACCTGTGCGAAATTCTGCTTGAAATAGGTGTAGAGCAGCTTCGATCTGTCCGACATTGCCGAAATCGGCGTGTCGGTACCCATCGAGCCGACGGCTTCCTGGCCGGTAGTCGCCATCGGCGACATCAACAGCTTGGTGTCCTCCTGGGTGTAGCCGAACGCCTGCTGGCGGTCGAGCAGGCTGACGTCCCTGCGCAGGGCGCGCGGCTCGACCGGGTTCAGATCCTCCAGGATGAGCTGTGTGTTGGCGAGCCAGCTCTTGTAGGGGTGCCTGGTCGCGATCTCCGACTTGATCTCCTCGTCGGAAACGATGCGGCCCTTGTCCAAGTCGATCAGCAGCATGCGGCCGGGCTGCAGCCGCCACTTCTTGACGATCCTTTCCTCCGGCACCGGCAGCACGCCGGCTTCCGAGGCCATGATGACGCGGTCGTCATCGGTGACGATGTAGCGCGCCGGCCGCAGCCCGTTGCGGTCGAGTGTGGCACCGATCTGGCGGCCGTCGGTGAAGGCAACCGCCGCTGGCCCGTCCCACGGCTCCATCAGGGCTGCGTGATACTCGTAGAAGGCCTTGCGGTCCTGACCCATCAGCTTGTTGCCGGCCCAGGCTTCCGGGATCAGCATCATCATGGCGTGGGCGAGCGAATAGCCGCCCTGCGTCAGGAATTCGAGCGCATTGTCGAAGCAGGCGGTGTCGGACTGCCCTTCATAGGAGATCGGCCACAGCTTCGAGATGTCGTTGCCGAACAGTTCGGAATCGACCGAGGCCTGCCGCGCCGCCATCCAGTTGACGTTGCCGCGCAGCGTATTGATCTCGCCATTGTGGGCGACCATGCGGTAGGGATGCGCCAGCTTCCACGACGGGAACGTGTTGGTCGAGAAGCGCTGGTGGACGAGGATCAGCGCCGTCTCGAAACGCGGGTCGGTGAGGTCCTTGTAGTAGGCGCCGACCTGATAGGCCAGGAACATGCCCTTGTAGACGATGGTCCGCGACGACATCGAGACGACATAGAAGCCGTTGTCGACGCCTTTGGTCTCTTCGTGGATACGGCCGGAAATGACCTTGCGCAGGATGTAGAGCCGCCGCTCGTAATCGTCGTCGTTCTCGATCTCGGCGCCGCGGCCCAGGAATACCTGTCGGTGCACCGGCTCGGAAGCGGCGATGTCGGGCGCCTTGGACAGCGACGAATTGTCGACCGGCACGTCGCGAAAGCCGAGCAGCGGCTGGCCCTCGAGTTGCGCCACCTCGGCGATGATGCCTTCGATATGCGCCTGCAGTTCCGGGTCGCGCGGCATGAACACATGGCCGACGGCATAGTGGCCGGGCTTCGGCAGTTCGACCCCTTGCTTGGCCATCTCCTCGCGGAAGAAGCGGTCCGGCAGCTGCACCAGCACGCCGGCGCCGTCGCCCATCAGCGGATCCGCGCCGACGGCGCCGCGATGCGTCAGGTTTTCGAGCACGGCAAGGCCGTCCTCGACGATCTGATGCGACTTCACGCCCTTCATGTTGACGATGAAGCCGACGCCGCAGGCATCATGCTCGTTGCGCGGATCATAGAGGCCGTGCGCGGCATAGCCGGTGCTGGTTCGCCCAATATTGGTCACGGACGGATTTTTGACGGCTGCCGCTTTCGTCTGCGCGGCCTTCGTCGCAGATGGCGTCATGTCCGTCATCGTCCTGTCCTCCGTTCCGTCCCCTTCGGGCGCTGGTTTCCGTCGGGAAGCGCGTGGCTCCCCTTTCAATCTTGCGGCACGTCTTGCGAAATTCTTGCCGACCGTGCGGCTTTCCGCCTCGTTCGCATATGGTATTCGTACAGGCTGGAGCCAGACTGTCTAGCTGTCGCTCGCGGCAATGCCGCAGAGGCGCAATCATATGCCAATGCGGCCAGTTTTGTGCGACAAAATAAGACAGCACTACTGTCCTAAATTTTTATGACAGAAATTTTGGATGCACACAAGACCGATTCACAAAATTCTTGAGGCTTTCGCGACAGAAAATTGCGCGGAACGCCGTGTTAGCGTAGCCTTCGGTCGCTGCATCTACGCTCATGCGTTTCGCTGGCTTTAGCGGATTTTCGGCATCTGCCACTTGCGGCCGGTATGCGAAAGCGGCCAAGCTCGCATCGATTTCCCCAGCATAGGCAGACGCATGATTTTCGCTTCCGACAATTGGGCAGGCGCCCATCCCCGTATCGCTGCCGGCCTGTCGGCCCATGCCGACGGCTTCTCCACCGCCTATGGCGACGGTGCCCTCGACAAGGCCGTTTACCAGCGCTTCAATGAAATCTTCGAATGCGAGGTCGCGGTGTTTTTCGTCGCCACCGGCACCGCTGCCAATTCGCTGTCGCTGACTACCTATAACAAGCCAGGCGGCATTTCCTTCTGCCATCGCGAATCGCACGTCATCGAGGACGAATGCGGTGCACCGGAATATTTCACCGGCGGTTCGCGGCTTTATACAGTCGAAGGCGCACTCGGCAGGATCGATGCCGGCAATCTGGAACGGGCGGTGGACCGTTTCGCACCCGAAAACGTCCATTCCGGGCGGCCGGTTGCCGTTTCGATCACCCAGTCGACCGAAGTCGGCACCGTCTACACGCTGAACGAAATCGCCAGGATTTCGGCGATCGCAAAGCAGCATGGACTGCCGCTGCACATGGATGGGGCCCGCTTTGCCAATGCGCTCGTCGCGCTAGAAACGACGCCGGCCGAAATGACCTGGAAGCACGGCGTTGACATCCTCTCCTTTGGCGGCACCAAGAATGGCTGTTGGTGCGCCGAGGCGATCGTTCTGTTCGACCTCGAGCGAGCCAAGGAATTGGCCTTTTTGCGCAAGCGCGCGGCCCAGCTGTTCTCGAAATCGCGCTTCATCGCCGCGCAATTCGATGCTTATTTCAGGGGTGGGCTATGGCTCGACACAGCACGGCACGCCAATGCGATGGCGGCACGGCTTGCCGCGGCGATAGAAGATTCCCCTTCGGCCCGGCTGGCCTGGCTGCCGCAGGCGAACGAGGTCTTCGCAGTCATGAAAAAGGCCGAGGCCGAAAGAATGCAAGCGGCAGGGGCGGCCTTCCACGACTGGCACAGGCCGCTCGGCTACGACAGCTACATTGGCGAAGACGAAGCGCTCTATCGCTTTGTCACCAGCTTCGCGACCACGCCCGACGAGGTCGACCGTTTCGGCTACCTGCTCGCCGGATAGCAAGCCTTGCCCACCAGCAAAAAGAGCGGCGCATTGCTGCACCGCCCTTTCTTCCCGGGGAGTTGGCGTCCCGGAGTTTAGCTGCCTGGCTTAGGCGGCAGTCTTGGCCTCGATCTGCTTGGCCTTGGCCGGAGCCGAGGTGATCGCGATCTTGCGCGGCTTCAGCTCTTCGGGGATGTTGCGCTTGAGGTCGACGAAGAGCAGGCCGTTCTTCAGCGCGGCGCCGACAACCTCGACGTGATCGGCAAGCTGGAAGCGGCGCTCGAAGGCTCGGCTGGCGATACCGCGATAGAGCAGTTCGGAGCCTTCGCCATTGCCTTCCTCCTTGCGCTCACCCTTGACGGTCAGCACATTGCGGTGAGCTTCGATCGAAATCTCATCTTCCGAGAAGCCGGCCACAGCCATCGAGATGCGATAGGCATCCTCGCCCGTGCGCTCGATGTTGTAAGGCGGATACGTCTGGCCTTCCGGCTGCGCAAGCGAATCGAGCATGGTGAACAACCGGTCAAAACCGACGGTCGAACGGTAGAGCGGGGAAAAATCAACGTGACGCATGGTGTGTTCTCCTGTTGAGCAACAAGGTTGCGTATGGCCGGTGCGAAACCCGTGACGGCGTTCCGGATGGGCCAGCGGCCCCGACATTGGCGACCGCATGACAAATTTGGGAAGCCGGCGACGGCATTTCAAGATTTTCCCGCGTCCAAACGCGACCGGTCCCGGCCCACGTCCCGATGCCGATGCCGATGAACGGCAGATGAACCGTGGCTTCGGCGAGCGTTCAGCCAGGCGGCACTAAAACTGTTCTCGAGATCACGAACAGGTCGCCGGGAAAGGCGACACGACGAGGCCGAACCGGGTGTAACGTCCCTTCCTCCCGGTCGACAGAGGCCGGAAGCACGCCAAGGCTGCTTCCGGCCTTACTTGTTCGCTGCCTGGGTCGACCTCCCCGGCGTCCCGAATTCCTTTGCTTTTGGCGCATGGGCGTTTATGCCTGACTTGCGCCCACGCCGGCACCGACACCAACCAAACACCGTATGACCGATCTTCTCCACCAGCCCCCTCTCTTCCACGAAACTCCGGGCAATCCGCTGCCGGAAAACGCAGCCGGCGGCTTCTTCACCACGCGCGACGGCAAGAAGATCCGCTATGGTCTGTTTGCCGCGGTTAGCCGTCCGATGAAGGGCACCGTGGTCGTCCTGACCGGCCGCAACGAATGCATCGAGAAGTATTTCGAGACCATTCGCAACCTTGCCGACCGGGGTTTTGGCGTGGCAACCCTCGACTGGCGCGGCCAGGGCGCTTCCGACCGGATGATCGGCGACCGACAGCGCGGCTACGTCCAGAGCTTCTTCGACTATACCGGCGATCTGGAGCAGTTCTTCGAAGAGATCGTGCTGCCCGATTGCCGAGGACCCTACTACATACTGGCCCATTCGGCCGGCGCGGTGATCGCGCTGCTCGCCGCGCCCTCAATGGCGAACCGCGTGCGCCGCATGGTGCTGATCGCACCATTCTTCACCGTGCCCGACCTGCCGGTTTCGATAAAAACCGTTCGCCGCACCTGTTCGCTGTTCTGCCTTCTCGGCCTTGGCCGGCTCTATGCCGCATGGGGTCCGCGACCGAAGGAATCAGTGCCCTTCGCCATGAACAAGCTGACCAGCGACCCGGCGCGCTATCGGCGCAACACGCTGATCTACGAAACCTATCCGCAGCTGGCGCTCGGCGGACCGACGATCCGCTGGCTGAAGGCGGCCACCGAGGCGTCCTTGATCGTCAGCGACCCCGATTTCATGGCCAAGATCCAGGTGCCCTTGCTGATGGTCGCCGCCGGCGCCGACCAGGTCGTCTCGACCAGGGCAGTCGAAGCCTATGCGAGACGTCTGCGCGTCGGCTCGCTGGTGATGATCGACGGCGCTCGCCATGAGATCCTCCAGGAAGCCGACCTCTATCGCGAGCAACTGCTTGCGGCATTCGATGCCTTCATCCCAGGAACCGGTGACGTCTGAGCCGCATACCTGTCCGGCTTCAGCTCACGCGGGCAAAATCCATGATCCAGTTGGTCTCCCATGTCTTGCCGCCGTCCGGCGAAAAAGCCTGCTCCCAGCGTGCCGACCTGTCCGTGATCCGCGACCACAGGAAGCGGACCTGGATCGGCTGGCCGTCGAATACGTCTTCGCACAGGAACGTGCCGACGCCCGCCACGAAAGTGCCGCGCGTCGGAACATCGATGGTCGACGGATTGCGGCCGTCGATCCACCAGATCGACCATTGCCTCGCCGCCGGGTAGAAGGTCCGCAAGGTGGCGGCGCGATAGGGCCCGCCGGGCAATTCAATCCAATTGTCGTCGATATTGCCGAGGCCGCCAAGGATCGGCCGCACGTCACACGTGCCGCCAAACACATCCCAGTTGCCGTCGCCCTGCAGCCGCTTCTGCAATCTTCGATGGCCGACGGTCCAGCGCCCGAAGAAGAAATCGAAATCGGCCCGCCCGTCCGCCGGAGCATCGGAATGGCTGGCTGCTGGCTGCGTCGGCATCTATGATCCTCCCGGCTGACAGCGTTCCATAGCGCATGCCAACTGACATCATCCTGTCAGGAGGTATGGCAACGATCTCGCCTGGGCAGTATGCCCAATCTCAGCCGCGCAGCGCCGCCATCGCCGCCGCGTGCAGTTCCGGTGTCGCCGCCGCCAAAATGTCGCCGCCCTTTTCCGCCGGTCCGCCTTCGAAGGTGGTGACAACGCCGCCTGCCTTCTCGATGATCGGGATCAGCGCGACGATGTCGTACGGTTTCAATCCGGGATCGGCAACGATATCGACGCTGCCCGCCGCCACCATGGCGAAGGCATAGCAGTCGGTGCCGTAACGGGCGAGCTGGACCTGTTGCTCGAACAGGTCGTAGCGCAGGCGCGCGTCTCCCTTGAACAGCGCCGGCGTGGTGGTGAACAGCGTCGCCTCGGCGAGATTCGTCGTCTTGCGCGTTGCGAGTTTTCGGGGGCCACCGGGACCTTCATAGTGCGAGCCGCAAGCATTGGCGTAGAACAACTCGCCGGTGAAGGGCTGCGACATCATGCCGGCGACGGCATCGCCGTCGACCGTCAGCCCGACCAGCGTTCCCCATACCGGCAGGCCGGAAATGAAGGCGCGCGTTCCATCGATCGGATCGATCACCCAGACATGCCGGCTGGAGATGTTTTCGCTGCCATGTTCCTCGCCGAGAATGCCGTGATCGGGGTATTGCGCTGATATCAGCGCCCGGATGGCGCGCTCGGCCTCGCGGTCGGCCTCGGTGACCGGGTCGAAGCTGCCGCGCTCCTTGTTGTTGACCGCGCCCTGGTTGCGGAAGCGCGGCAAGGTCTCGGCTGCGGCGGCACGCGCAATGCGCCGCATGAACTCGATGCTGATGTCCAACTGATTCTCCCGCTCCAGCATGTTTGGAGATACCCGTTTGCCTACGGATTTATGCCGAAACAAGGGCGTTCGGAGCCTTTCGCATGGTGCCAACTGTTGCTCGAATGCAACGCCGCCGTCATGGAAATGCAGTTTCCACTTCACAGTGAATTAAAAAAGCCGGAACGCGCCTTGACATTTGTGCAGCGCACAATACGTTTGTTCTCGGACAGGGGTTCCTGTCCATGCCCTCCTTGGGCGTTTCCTCCCTAGACTTCGACCGTGTCGTGCAAACGATGCGGTCTTTTTTTACGCTGCCGCATGAGCGGCGAGTACCGCGATTCCGCGGCTATTCGGCGGCCAGCGGCAGATCCATGAAATTGTGATCGGGCATCGCCATCAGTTCGGCCGAAAACCGCGCCAGATCGTCGGCCAGGGCGTCGAAACCAGCCGATCTCTGGAACGTCCGCTCATTCATGTAGAGCCCGCGATTGACCTCGATCTGCAGCGCATGCAGATGGCGCACGGGGCGGCCATAGTGCTCGGTAATGAAGCCTCCGGCATAAGGCTTGTTGTGGGCGACGCTGTAGCCCATGCCGGTGAGCAGGCCGATCGCCGTCTCGGTCAACGCCGCCGCGGCGGAAATGCCAAAGCGGTCGCCGACGATGAAGTCCGGCCGCAATCCGCTGTCGCCGACCCTTATGCTTGCCGGCATCGAGTGGCAGTCAATCAGCACGGCGTAGCCGAAGCGCGCATGGGTTCTGGTCAAAAGCCGTTTCAGCGTCTCGTGATAGGGCTTGTAGACCGCTTCGATGCGCGCCACGGCTTCCGCCAGCGGCAAGCGGCCGGAATAGATGTCGAGCCCCTCGCCGACCAGCTTGGGCACGGTGCCGAGCCCGCCGGCCACCCGCGCCGAGCGGATGTTGCAGAATGACGGCACCGGTTCGGCGAACATGCGCGGGTCGAGTTCCCACGGCTCCCGGTTGACGTCGAGATAGGCGCGCGGGAAGTTTGCCGCCAGCATCGGCGCCCCGAGCGCGACGGCGCCGCCGAACAATTCCTCGACATAGCAGTCCTCGGAGCGACGGATAGCGTTGCGGTCCAGCTTGGCCATCGCCATGAACCGCTCCGGATAGTAGCGGCCGCTATGCGGCGAGTTGAAGAGGAAGGGAACGCGCTGTTCGGCGCCCGATCGGATTTCGAAGGGAGGAACGACCGAAAAATCCTCGGCTGCCGTTTTCAATTTGAACGAACCCGGGAATACCAATGCATCATGATAGGAAAGTGCCACCTCGCCGCCCGCATGTCCAGCCGCCGAAGCGCCAGCCAAATCAGGATTGTGCGGCCAACGTTCACTTGATGTTTACCGTCACCTCCTCATATACAGCATGGTTAACGGGCTTGCCGCACGGCATTGTCGGTTGGGTGATTCGGACGGGACAAGATGGCACGCATTCTGCTGGCGGAAGACGATGACGACATGCGCCGGTTCCTCGTCAAGGCGCTGGAGCGCGCCGGCTATCAGGTCAGCGATTTCGACAATGGCGCCAGTGCCTATGAGCGGCTGCGCGAGGAACCTTTTTCGCTGCTGCTGACCGACATCGTCATGCCGGAGATGGATGGCATCGAGCTCGCCCGCCGCGCCACCGAGATCGATCCCGACCTCAAGGTGATGTTCATCACCGGCTTTGCCGCCGTCGCGCTGAACCCTGATTCCAAGGCGCCGAAAGACGCCAAGGTGCTATCGAAGCCGTTCCACCTGCGCGACCTCGTCAACGAAGTCGAAAAGATGCTGCAGGCCGCCTGACGCGTTTTTTCTCGCGTCTTGACCGACCCGGCAAGCCAGCCATTCTTTCGCTTTTCCCGCTATTGACGTGCCGAACCAAAAATGGTGTATGCGCGGCTTCGGATGGGCGTGTAGCTCAGCGGGAGAGCACTGCATTGACATTGCAGGGGTCACAGGTTCAATCCCTGTCACGCCCACCATCCAGATAATCCCTCAATTGGCCGTCGGTATTTTTCGTCGACTGACGTTCCCGGCCTATACCGGCCTCAGGCCGCACCGAGGCGCAGATCGCCGGTCTCGACGTGCTCCAGAAACCAGGCATAGGTCTGTTCCAATCCGCTGCGCAGCGAGTAGCGCGGGCGCCAGCCGGTGGCGAACAGACGCGACACGTCCATCAGCTTGCGCGGCGTGCCGTCCGGCTTCGTCGCATCGAACGTTATCGCAGCATCGGCGCCAGCGACCGACACGACGGTGCGGGCAAGATCGGCAATGGTGATGTCTTCTCCCGAGCCGACATTGATGTGGCTGTCGCCCGAATAATTCTTCAGCAACCAGACCAGCGCGTCGGCGGCGTCGTCGACATGCAGGAATTCACGCATCGGCGTGCCTGATCCCCACACCTCCAGGCTCTTGCGGCCGGCGCGCCTGGCCTCGTGCGCCTTGCGCATCAGAGCGGGCACGACATGGCTGGAATTGAGGTCGAAATTGTCGCCCGGACCGTAGAGATTGGTCGGCATCGCCGAGATGTAGTCGACGCCGTACTGGCGCCGATAGGCCTGGCACAGTTTCAGCCCGGCGATCTTGGCGATCGCATACCATTCGTTGGTGGGTTCGAGCGGCCCGGTCAGCAAGGCGTCCTCGGAGATCGGCTGCGCCGCGAATTTGGGATAGATGCAGGATGAACCGAGAAACAGCAGCTTCTGCACCTCGTTCCGGAAGGCGCTGTCGATGACATTGTTCTGCATGACGAGATTGTCCTGCAGAAAATCGACCGGAAGCCTGTTGTTGGCCAGGATACCGCCAACCTTGGCCGCCGCCATCACCACTGAATCCGGCTTGCGGTCGGCCATCCAGCGCCGCACGCCGGCCTGGTCGAGAAGATCGAGCTCGGCGCGCGAGGCGGTCAGGACCTCGCAATCCTCGTCGGCCAATCGGCGCAGGATGGCCGAGCCGACCATGCCGCGATGTCCGGCCACGAAAACGCGCTTGCCCTGAAGGTCGAAGGTCATCAGCTTACCCCAATGCAGAACGGCAGCTATGCCAGTTGGCCGGCGGAGCGCCGGATTCGGCTTCTCTGTTGCCGGACGCATACCGCATACAGATTTGCCCAGACAAGGCAAATCGCAAAGCCACCCGAAGCAACCTTTGGATCGGACGCTGTAGCGCTCGCGATCAGACGCCCGCTGCCGCGCAGAGGCTTGTCATTCTGGCAATGGCAAGCTCGGGGTCGGCCAGCAACCCTGCCTGGTCGGCAAGGCGAAAGACATCGGAATAGTGACGGATGCCGCGCGCCGATTGCATGCCGCCGACCATCGAAAAATGCTCCTGGTGGCCGTTCAGCCATGCCATGAAGACGATGCCGGCCTTGTAGTATTCGGTCGGCGCCTCGAAAATCTTGCGCGACAGCGGCACTGTCGGGGCCATCAGCGCGTCGTAGCCGGCGCGGTCGCCGTCGGCCAGCTTTGCCAGCGCCGCATTGGCGACCGGCGCGATCGCATCGAAAATGCCGAGCAGCGCGTGCGAATGTCTGTCGCCGTCGCCGGCGATCAGCTCGGGGTAATTGAAATCGTCGCCGGTGAACATCAGCACGCCCTCAGGCAGCCGGTCCCTGAGCGCAATCTCCTTGCCGGCATCGAGCAGCGATATCTTTATGCCTTCGACCTTGCCGGCATGGCGTTCGATGATCGCGACCACCGTCTCCAGCGCAGTTTCGAAGTCGCTGCTGCCCCAGTAGCCTTTCAGCGCCGGGTCGAACATGTCGCCCAGCCAGTGCAGGATGACCTTGCCGGAGGCCTGGGACAGGATGCGGTCGTAGACGCCGATATAGTCGTCGGGGCCTTTGGCGACCGCCGCCAGCGCCCGGCTGGCCATCATGATCGCCTTGCCGCCAAGCCCTTCGATGAAGCCGAGCTGTTCTTCATAGGCCGCGATGACATCGTCTAGCCTGCTGGCGCCCCGCGCCAGATGGTCGGTGCCGGCGCCCGACGCAAGATCGGCGCCTTCGACGCTGCGCGCCTCGGCGATCGAGCGGCGGATCAATTCCTTGGCATTCGCCCAGTCGAAACCCATGCCGCGCTGAGAGGTGTCCATCGCTTCGGCGACACGGAAGCCAAGCCGCCAGAGGTGATGGCGAAACGCCATCGTCTTGTCCCAGTCGACCGCGGGCCTCGACCACGGATCGGCCATGGCGAGGGGATCGGCAACGACATGGGCGGCGGCGTAGGCGATGCGCGAGAAGCGAGCGCCGGCCACAGGCTGCACCGGCTGGCCGACAAGCCGGTAGCGGACACGGCCGGCGCCTTCCCCGGGCAAGGTGATGTCCATGGCTCTCTCCCTTACCAACGCCTATTAAATGGAACGTTCCAACAAATCAAGTATTTTGCCGCCCTGCCTCGTGCAGCGAAAATTGCTGCATCGCAGCAGCCGAAAGCCCTGCTTGCCGGAGAATTGCGCCACCGAGCCGCATTTTTCCCGGGTTCGCAAAAACGCGATTGACTCAAATGCGCCGCAGGGATTAGATCGTTCCAATAAAATCGCATAAGAAACCACCGGGAGGACGGATCTGGATGGCCAGCCGGGCCAAGGCAACGATACTCGACATCGCCCGTGAGGCGGGCGTGTCCAAATCGACGGTATCGCTGGTGCTGCAAGGCAGCGGGCTGATCCGGCCCGAAACCGCGCTCAAGGTGCGCAAGGCGATCGAGGACGTCGGCTATGTCTACAACCGCGGCGCCGCCAATCTGCGCAAGGCCCATTCCAACGTCATCGGCATGGTCATCAACGATCTCACCAATCCGTTTTTCGCCGAGCTCGCGGTCGGCATGGAGCGCGTCTTCCAGTCGGCCGGCGTCGTGCCTTTCATCGCCAATACGGCTGAAAACCCGGTGCGCCAGGAAGAGGTTCTGAAATCGTTGATGGAGCAGGGTGTCGCCGGGCTCGTCGTGTCGCCGGCGCGCGGCACCACGCCTGGCGCGTTCCGTCGCCTTGAGACCGCAGGCGTTCCGGTCGTCTTCGTCATGCGCCGGCTTCCCGAAAGCCGTATCCCGGTGATCACGCCCGACAATCATCGCGGCGCCTATCTCGCCACCGCCCATCTGATCGGCAAGGGCCATCGCCGGCTGGCCTTCTTCGGCGGCTCGTCCGACCTTGTCGTCTATCACGAGCGCCTGGGCGGCTTTCGCGAGGCCTGTGAAGCGCTCGGCATCGAACCGGCCGACAGGCTGGTCTTCGAGGGCGAAACCAGCCGCAAGGGCGGTATTGCCTGCCTGGAAACCGCACTTGCCATGGCCGCGCCGCCGACCGCGGCCCTTTGCTTCAACGATGCGGTCGCCTTCGGCGTCTTGCTGGCGCTGCGCAAGCGCGGCCTGGAACCCGGCGCGGACTTTGCCGTCGTCGGCTTCGACGACGTCGCCGAGGCCGAGCACTATATGCCGGCGCTGACCAGCGTCGCGGTGAACACCGCCGGCCTCGGCGAGCGCGCCGCCCATGTAGTGCTGAAGATGATCCAATCGCGCACCACGCGCGCCGAGGATCATATCGGCGCCGTCAACCTCGTGGTCAGGGAAAGCTGCGGCCCCGATCGCAACGAGCATGGCTGTGCAGGAATGGGAGACGCGGCATGACCGTCAGTTGGGGGCTGATCGGCGCCAGCACGATCGCAAGACAGTTCATGATCGGCGCCATCCGCGCGCAGAAGGACGACGAGATCGCCGCGGTGATGAGCTCCAGCGCGGAGCGCGCCGCCACTTACGCCAGTGAAAACCGCATTCCGGCGGCGGTCTCGACGCTCGACGCCCTGCTCAAATCCGATATCGACGCCGTCTACATCTCGACCACTAACGAATTGCATCTCGAACAGGCACTCGCCGCCATCGAGGCGGGAAAGCATGTGCTGTGCGAAAAGCCGCTGGCGCTGACCAGCGCCGACGCGCGCAAGATGGTCGCGGCGGCCAGGGCCGCCGGCGTTGTGCTCGGCACCAATCACCATCTGCGCAATGCCGGCTCGCATCGGGCGATGCGCGAAGCGATCGCTGCCGGCCGCATCGGCAGGCCGATCGCCGCGCGCGTCTTCCACTCTGTCTATCTGCCGGAACACCTGCAGGGCTGGCGCATCACCAGGCCGGACGCCGGCGGCGGCGTGGTGCTCGACATCACCGTCCACGATGCCGATGCGCTGCGGTTCGTGCTCGGCGACGATCCGGTCGAGATCTCGGCATTCACGCAATCGGCCGGCATGGCCGCCGGCGGACTGGAAGACGGCGCCATGTGCCTCTGGCGCTTCGCATCGGGCGTCATCGCCCAATCGCATGAGGGCTTCACGACAAAATTCGCCGGCACCGGCTTCGAGGTGCATGGCAGCGAAGGCTCGCTGATCGCCAAAAATGTGATGACGCAGAAGCCGGTCGGCTCGGTCTTGCTTCGCACGGCACAGGGCGAGGAGGAATTGAGCTTCGACCGCGAAGACCTCTATGCCCGTTCGCTGCGCGAATTCCACGCAGCGATCCGTGGCGACGGCCAGCCGTCCGCCACCGGCGAGGACGGCGTCTGGTCGCTGACATCAGCCGAGGCGGCATTGCAATCGGCCAGGTCCGGAAACGCCGTTGCCATCGACCCGAAGCTCGGGAGCGCCGCGTGAGCAAGCTCGTTTCAGCGGCTGAAGCTGCCGGCCTGATCAGGGATGGCATGGTCGTTTCCGTGTCATCGTCGAGCGGCCTCGGCTGTCCGGATGCGGTGCTGGCTGCCGTCGGCGAGCGCTTCGACGCGGAAGGCCATCCCAGGGACATCACGACGCTGCATCCGATCGCCGCCGGTGACATGTACGGCATCAAGGGCATCGACCATCTAGCCAAGCCCGGCCTGTTGAAGCGCACTTTGTGCGGCTCCTATCCGTCCGGGCCGTCATCGTCGGAACCGCCGCAGATCTGGAAGATGATCGGCGACAATTCGGTCGCCGCCTATAACGTGCCGTCCGGCATCCTGTTCGACATGCATCGCGAGGCCGCGGCCAAGCGCCCCGGCGTGCTGACCAAGGTCGGGCTCGATACCTTTGCCGACCCGCGCCATCAGGGTTGCGCCATGAATGCTGCCGCCAGCGAGCCGATCGTTTCGGTGCAGCAGTTCGACGGCGAGGAATGGCTCTATTTCCGCTCGATCGTACCGCAGGTCGCGATCATCCGCGCCACCACGGCGGACGAGCGCGGCAACCTTACCTATGAGCATGAGGGTGCCTATCTCGGCGGCCTCGAACAGGCGCTGGCCGCCCGCAACAATGGCGGCATCGTCATCGCGCAGGTCAAGCGCGTCGTCGCGAACGGCACGCTGAAGCCGCACGATGTGCGCGTGCCCGGCGTGCTGGTCGACCATATCGTGGTGGCGCCCGACCAGTTGCAGACGACGCTGACGCCTTACGATCCGGCCATCTCCGGCGAGATCTTCCGGCCACTGTCGAGCTTTCGCAACGCCGAGATGAACGTCCAGAAGGTCATTGCGCGCCGCGTCGCCATGGAGCTTGCCGACGGCATGGCGGTCAATATCGGCTTCGGCATCTCGGCCAATGTGCCGCGCATCCTGCTCGAGGAAGGCCAGCACGGCAAGGTCACCTGGGTCATCGAACAGGGCGCGGTCGGCGGCGTGCCGCTGCTCGATTTCAAGTTCGGCTGCTCGTCGAATGCCGACGCCTTCATGCCTTCGCCGCACCAGTTCATCTATTTCCAGGCCGGCGGCTTCGACGCCTCGCTGCTGTCCTTCCTGCAGATCGACCGCCACGGCTCTGTCAATGTCTCGAAGCTTTCGGCGCGGCCGCATGTCACCGCCGGCGCCGGCGGCTTCGTCGACATCACCGCGCGGGCGAAGAAGATCGTCTTTTCCGGTTTCTTCAATGCCGGCGCCAAGTTGTCGCTTGCCGGTGGCGGCATCCGCATCGACCAGGAGGGCAAGGTCAAGAAAGTCGTCGGCGAGGTCGAGCATATCTCCTTCTCGGGCAAGCGTGCCGTCGCGCAGGGACAGGATATCACCTATGTCACCGAGCGCTGCGTGATGAAGCTGACGCCTGCGGGGCTGATGGTGACCGAGTTGGCGCCGGGCATCGACCTCGAGCGCGATGTGCTGGCGCAGGCCGAGATCCCGCTCGCCGTCGCCAACGACCTGAAAGTGACGCCGGATGCGCTCTACCGGGACCGGCCGATCGGCCTATCGCTCAATGGCGGCGCGTCGCTTGGAGGCGCACATGGCTGAGCGTCTGGTAACCTTTGAAACCGACGGCGCCATCGGCATTGTCACGCTGCGCCGGCCGGAGAAATTCAACGCGCTCGATATTCCGATGCTGCGGGCGCTGGAAGCGGCACTCGACGAGGCCGAGACAGCAACCGGCGTCCGCGTCGTGCTGGTCTGCGGCGAAGGCAAGGGCTTTTGCGCCGGCGGCGACGTCGAGGCTTGGGCAGAAATGAGCGCTGCCGATTTCCAGGTGCAATGGGTGCGCTACGGCCACCGCGTCTTCGACCGGCTGGCGCGGCTGCGGCAGCCCACGATCGCCGTTCTTGCCGGCCATGCGCTGGGCGGCGGGCTGGAGCTGGCGGCGGCTTGCGACTTTCGCGTGGCGGAAACGCAGGTGAAGTTGGGGTTCCCCGAGACCTCGATCGGCGTCGTTCCTGGCTGGTCCGGCACCCAGCGCGCCGTGCGCCGCTTCGGTGCGCAGGCAGTGCGGCGGATGGCGCTCGGCGGCGAAGTGTTTCTGGCTACCGAGGCTCTTGCTCTGGGGATTGTCGACAGGGTGGTCGAGACCGGCAAGGCGTTCGCCGAAGCCAAGGCCTGGGCCGGCAAGATCGCCGAGCGGGGGCCGCTCTCGACCGAAGCCGCCAAGCTGATGATTACAGTCGCCGAGGGCGAAGAGAGTGCTGCCGCGACCGAAGCGCTGGCCAGCGGCTTCATCGCGCTGACAAGCGATCTCAGGGCCGGCGTCGAGGCTTTCAAGGCCAAGCAGAAGCCGGCGTTCTCAAGATCTTAGGAACCTGGAAATCACATGAACGCACCCCTCAACATCGCCATGCCCGCCGAGGCAGCCGCAGCGCCGAAAAGCTACCGGCTGCTGATCGGCGGCAAGTTCATCGACGCCCAGGACGGCCGCACACTGGAGCGCAGCAGCCCCGGCCACGGCTTCACCGTCTCGCGCTATGCACAGGCCGGCGCGGCGGACGTAGAGGCGGCAGTTCAGGCCGCGCACAAAGCCTTCGAGACCGGCCCGTGGCCGCGCATGAAGGCCGCCGAACGCGCCACGATCCTGCTCAAGGCTGCTGACCTGATCGAGGCGCGGCTGGACGAGATTGCCCGGCTCGACGCGCTGGAATCCGGCAAGCCGATTGCGCAGGCGCGCGGCGAGATCGGCGGCGCCGTCGACATCTGGCGCTATGCCGCGGCACTTGCGCGGACGCTTCACGGCGAAAGCTACGCCAATCTCGGCGATGCCATGCTCGGCGTCGTGTTGCGCGAACCGATCGGCGTCGTCTCCATCATCACGCCGTGGAATTTCCCGTTCCTTATCGTCAGCCAGAAACTACCCTTCGCGCTCGCCGCCGGCTGCACGGCGATGGTCAAGCCGAGCGAGATGACCTCGGCCTCGACCTTTGTGCTCGGCGAGATCCTGATGCAGGCCGGCTTGCCGGACGGCGTCGTCAACATCCTTGCCGGGTTGGGCGCCGATGTCGGCGCACCGATGGTCAGCCATCCGCTGGTCGAGATGGTGTCGTTCACCGGCTCCACCCGCGTCGGCAAGATGACCATGGCGTCTGCCGCCAACTCGCTGAAGAAAGTCGCGATGGAGCTCGGCGGCAAGAACGGCCAGATCGTCTTTCCCGATGCCGACCTCGAGGCCGCCGCCGACGCGGCGGTGTTCGGCGGCTTCTTCAATGCCGGCGAATGCTGCAATGCCGGCAGCCGGCTGATCGTCCATGAGGCGATCGCCGACGAGTTCCTCGGCGCCGTCAAAGCCCTCACCGCCAAGGTG
The DNA here is from genome assembly GCF_040323505.1 of Mesorhizobium sp. M0040. Taxonomy (NCBI): domain Bacteria; kingdom Pseudomonadati; phylum Pseudomonadota; class Alphaproteobacteria; order Hyphomicrobiales; family Phyllobacteriaceae; genus Mesorhizobium; species Mesorhizobium sp. M0040. The sequence continues at coordinate 132,832 of NZ_JAMYVA010000001.1, read as the reverse complement.
GTTGTCGGCGACCCGCTCGACGACCGCACCAAGGTCGGCGCGATGATCTCCGCCGACCATGTGGCCAAGGTCACCGGCTACGTGACGGCAGCGGAAAACGGCGGCGGCCGGATCTGTAGCGGCGGCAATCAGCTTGCTTCGAGCGCCGGCCAGTATCTTGATCCGACCATCGTTCGCGACGTCACCGAAGACATGGCCATTGCACGCGAGGAAGTGTTCGGTCCGGTGCTCTCGGTGCTGACTTTTGAATCGATTGAAAGGGCGTTGCACATCGCCAACAACACGCCCTATGGTCTGTCGGCGGGCGTGTGGAGCGCCAGCATCGATACCTGCATGTCGGTGGCGCGGAATGTGCGTTCGGGAACCGTTTGGGTGAACACGTTCATGGAGGGTTACCCCGAGCTGCCTTTCGGCGGCTACAAGCAGTCCGGTCTCGGACGCGAACTCGGCAAGCGCGCCGTCGAGGATTATACCGAGGAAAAGACAATCCAGTTTCATCGCGGCCAGCGCACCGGATGGTGGGTCGGCTGAGTTGGGAAGAACCCGGTGGGCATCCGCCGGTCGTGTAAGTTCAACAAGGGAGGAAGTACATGTTGCGCAAACTGCTTATCGGGACGGCTCTCGCATCGGGCGTTGCGTTCGCGGCCCATGCCGAGGACGTCAAGGAAGTCCAGATGCTGCATTGGTGGACGTCGGGCGGCGAAGCTGCCGCTCTGAACGTGCTCAAGCAGGATCTGGCCAAGGAAGGCTTTGCCTGGAAGGACGTGCCGGTGGCCGGCGGCGGCGGCGACGCCGCCATGACCGCACTGAAGGCGATGGTGGCAGCGGGCAACTACCCGACCGCCTCGCAGATGCTTGGCTATACCGTGCTCGATTACGCCGCAGCCGGCGTTATGGGCGACCTGACCGAGACGGCGATAAAGGAAGGCTGGGACAAGTCCGTTCCCGCGGCCCTGCAGAAATTCTCCGTCTATGACGGCAAGTGGGTCGCGGCTCCGGTCAACGTCCACTCGGTCAACTGGCTATGGATCAACAAGGCGGTGATGGACAAGATCGGCGGCACCGAGCCCAAGACCTTCGACGACTTCATTGCGTTGCTGGACAAAGCCAAGGCGGCGGGCGTCATCCCGCTCGCGCTGGGCGGCCAGAACTGGCAGGAAGCGACAATGTTCGACTCAGTCGTGCTGTCGACCGGCGGGCCTGAGTTCTACAAGAAGGCCTTCAACGACCTCGACGAGGAGTCGCTGAAGTCCGACACGATGAAGAAGTCGTTCGACAATCTCGCCAAGCTCGTCACCTATGTCGACCCGAACTTCTCGGGCCGGGACTGGAACCTCGCCACCGCCATGGTCATCAAGGGCGATGCGCTGGTGCAGGTGATGGGTGACTGGGCCAAGGGCGAATTCAACGCCGCCAAGAAGGTCCCGGGCACCGACTTCCTGTGCTACCGCTTCCCGGGCACCGACGGCAGCGTCGTCTACAACTCCGACATGTTCGGCATGTTCAACGTTCCGGAGGACCGCAAGGCCGCCCAGATCGCCCTGGCCACCGCCACGCTGTCGAAGAGCTTCCAGTCGGCCTTCAACGTCGTCAAGGGCTCTGTTCCGGCCCGCACCGACGTGCCGGACACCGATTTCGACGCTTGCGGCAAGAAGGGCATGGCCGACCTGAAGGCCGCCAATGAAGGCGGCACGCTGTTCGGTTCGCTGGCGCAGGGCTATGGCGCGCCTCCCGCGGTTGCCAACGCCTATAAGGATGTCGTCTCGAAATTCGTGCACGGCCAGATCAAGACCTCGGACGAGGCCGTGACCCAACTGGTCAGCGCGATCGAAGACGCCAAGTAAGGCACCCGCCCATGTGAATGATCTCCCCGGCGCAAGCCGGGGAGATCCCCTGCGGCGAGGTTTTGCGGTTGCGCCGACCGGCACGCTTTCGTGCCGCAGAGCCCGAGACAGCAGAATTCCGGACCCGCCATACGGAATGGACAGATGAGCACAGTTGCTGAAACCAGTATCACGCTGACGCCGGAGCACGATGCCCGTCCGGGCGCCACGGTGCGCTCGCGCCTTCAGGACGCGCTGCCGAAGCTCGTGCTGGCGCCGAGCTTCGCCGCCACTATCGTCTTCGTCTACGGCTTCATCCTGTGGACGATCTATCTGTCCTTCACCAATTCCAAGACCTTTCCCTCCTATGCGATCACCGGGCCACGCGCCTATCAGCGGCTATGGCGCTGGACTTTCGAAAGCGATCCGCCGTCCTCCTGGTACACGTCGATCACCAATATGGGGATTTTCGGCTTCCTCTATATTTCCATCTGCCTGGCGCTCGGCCTGTTCCTGGCGATCCTGCTCGACCAGAAGATCCGCGGCGAAGGTGTGCTGCGGCCGATCTACCTCTACCCGATGGCACTGTCGTTCATCGTCACCGGCGTTGCCTGGAAATGGTTTCTGGACCCCGGCCTCGGCCTCGAGCAGACGCTGCACCAATGGGGCTGGACGAGCTTCCATTTCGACTGGATCAAGAACAAGGATTTCGTCATCTACACAGTGGTCATCGCCGGCGTCTGGCAGGCGTCGGGCTTCATCATGGCGATGTTCCTGGCCGGCCTGCGCGGCATCGACGGCGAGATCCTGAAGGCGGCGCAGATCGACGGCGCCACCACCTTCCAGCTCTACCGTCGCATCGTCATCCCGCTGCTGCGGCCGATCTTCCTGTCCGCCTTGATCGTCCTCGCGCATCTCGCCATCAAATCCTACGATCTGGTGGTCGCGCTGACCAGCGGCGGGCCGGGCGGTTCGGCCTGGCTGCCGTCCAACTTCATGTATGAGTACACCTTCAAGCGCAACGAGATGGCCGTCGGCTCGGCCAGCGCCGTGATCATGCTGATGACCATCACCGCGATCATCGTTCCCTATCTCTATTCCGAGCTTCGGGAGAAGCCGCGATGAGCGCCGTGGCCACTCCTGCTCGCCAGAGCACTGGCGGTATCAGCGCCAGGACGGTCAACCGTATTGTCATCTACGGGCTGCTGGCGCTGTTCGCGCTGTTCTACCTGATGCCGTTGTTCGTCATGCTGGTGACCTCGTTCAAGACCATGGACGAAATCCAGAACGGCAACATGCTGGCGCTGCCGCAGGAGCCGACCTTCGCACCTTGGATAAGGGCGTGGAGCGAGGTTTGCTCGGGTCTCACCTGCGTCGGCATGAAGGGTTATTTCTGGAACTCGATCAAGATGGTGGTTCCGGCCGTCATCATCTCGACCCTGCTCGGCGCGCTCAACGGCTATGTGCTGACGAAATGGCGCTTTCGCGGGGCGACGCTGGTGTTCGGGCTGATGCTGTTTGCCTGCTTCATTCCGTTCCAGTCCGTCCTCTTGCCGATGGCAACGATCCTCGGCAGCCTCGGCCGGTTCGGCGTCAAGCTGCAGAACGCGACCGGCCTCACCTTCGGCTTCGGCAATCCGACCGTGAACCTGGTGTTCGTTCACGTCGTCTACGGCATCGGCTTCACCACCCTGTTCTTCCGCAATTATTACGAAGCGTTTCCGAACGAGCTGGTGAAGGCGGCGCAGATCGACGGCGCCAGCTTCTTCCAGATCTTCCGGCGCATCATGCTGCCCAACTCGCTCCCGATCATCGTGGTGACGGTGATCTACCAGTTCACCAACATCTGGAACGACTTCCTCTTCGCTTCCGCCTATGCCGGCTCAGGCGACGTGATGCCGATGACGGTGGCGCTGAACAATGTCGTCAACACCTCGACCGGCGTCGTCGAATACAACGTCAACATGGCGGCGGCGATGATCGCCGCGCTGCCGACGCTCCTCGTCTACGTGCTCGCCGGCCGCTATTTCGTGCGCGGCCTGATGGCCGGCGCCGTCAAAGGATAATCGCATGGCTTTTCTGGAAATTGACGGGCTGAAGAAGCGTTTCGGAGCGGTCGAGATCCTGAAAGGCATCGACCTCGACCTGGAAAAGGGCGGCTTCCTCGTGCTGGTCGGGCCTTCCGGTTGCGGCAAGTCCACGCTGCTCAACACTATTGCCGGCCTGGAAACCATCACCGAAGGGGAAATCCGCGTCGACGGACGCACGATCAACGATCTCCACCCCTCCAAGCGCGACATCGCCATGGTCTTCCAGAGCTACGCGCTCTATCCGAACATGACCGTTGCCGGCAATATCGCCTTCGGCATGGAGATGCGCGGCGTGCCGGCCGGCGAGCGCCAGAAGGCGATCGACAAGGTGGCAAAGGTCCTGCAGATCGGCCATTTGCTGAAGCGCAAGCCAAGCCAGCTCTCCGGCGGCCAGCGCCAGCGCGTCGCCATGGGCCGGGCGCTGGTGCGCGATCCAAAGCTGTTCCTGTTCGACGAGCCTTTGTCCAATCTCGATGCCAAGCTGCGTGTCGACATGCGCATCGAGATCAAGCGCCTGCACGCCACCACCGGCACCACCATCGTCTACGTCACCCACGACCAGATCGAGGCGATGACGCTGGCCACCAAGATCGCGGTGATGCGCGACGGCGAGGTGCAGCAGTTCGGCACGCCAGCCGAAATCTATAACAATCCGGTCAACCTGTTTGTTGCCGACTTCATGGGCTCGCCGGCGATGAACCTGATCCCGGCGACGATCGGCAGCAACGGCAGCGGCTTCTCCGTCGTCATGGAGCGCGAGGCGCGCCAGCCGATCTCGCTGCCGCTGGGCAATGCGCCGGCCGGCCTGTCGGCATTCCAGGGAAAACCGATCATCTTCGGCGTTCGCCCGGAAGCACTGACCGATCCCGAGGGTGCCGAACGCAACGCCTCGAACATCGCCCGCGCCGACTGTCACATCGAGGTCATCGAGCCGGCCGGCTCGGATACGTTCGCGGTCACCAATCTCGGCGGCAAGGCGGTGGTGGCGCGGCTGCGCGCCGATGCCAAAATCCAGCCCGGCACGGTCACGCCGCTCGCCTTCAACCTGACCAAGGCGGTGTTCTTCGATCCGGCGACCGAGAAACGCATCGTCTGACCGCCATGACAAATCCCGACATCGTCATCATCGGCTCCGGCATCGGCGGCGCCACGATCGCCTCCGGCCTTGCCGGCGGTGGCGCCTCGATCCTGATGCTGGAGCGCGGCGAACCACTGCCAGCAACGCCGCACACACGCGACACCCGCGCAATCTTCGTCGATGGTCATTATCGGCCGAAGGAGATGTGGCTCGAGGCCGGCGGAGCGCCGTTCAACCCGGGCAATTACTACTATGTCGGCGGCAATTCGAAATTCTACGGCGCGGTGCTGATCCGCTACCGCAGGGAAGACTTTTCGGAGATGGAGCATTATGGCGGCGTCTCGCCGGCCTGGCCGTTTTCCTACGAGGAATTCGAGCCCTGGTATTCCAGGGCCGAGCAGCTTTTCCGCGTGCGCGGTGCACTCGGCGAAGACCCGACCGAGCCGTTCCACTCGATGCCCTACCCTTTCGGGCCGGTACCCGACGAGCCGCCGATCGCGCGTGCGCGCGCCGAGCTTAGGAGCCTGGGCCTGCACCCGGCATCGCTGCCGCTCGGCGTCGACATCGAAGCCTGGCTGAAAGACGGCAGCACGCCGTGGGACGCTTTTCCCAACACCGGCGTCGGCAAGGTCGACGCCCAAACGGGGCCGCTGACCGCCGCCCTTGCCGACCAGAAGATCAAGCTCGAGACCGGCGCCCATGTCGAATATCTCGAGGCATCGCCGGATGCGAGGACGATCATCGCCGTCCATTATCGACAGAACGGTACGCTGAAGAAAGTCGCGCCGAAGCTGGTCATCCTATCGGCCGGCGCAGTCAATTCCGCCGCCATCCTGCTGCGCTCGCCCACCCCTCAGGGCAGAGGCGGTGGCAAAGGCCTGGCCAACCGCTCCGACCAGGTCGGCCGCAACTTCATGAACCACAATTCGAGCGCCATGCTGGCGATCGATCCACGCCGCCGGAACAAATCCGTCTACCAGAAGACGCTGATGCTGAACGATTATTATCTGTCCGACGGCAAGGGCGGCAACCCGCTCGGCAATGTCCAGCTCCTCGGCAAGATCGACGGCAACATCCTCAAGGCCAATGTCAGGCGCGCGCCCAAATTCGCGCTCGATTTCATGGCCGGCCACGCCGTCGACTGGTATCTGATGTGCGAGGACCTGCCCGATCCCGAGAGCCGCATCATGATCGACGGCAAGGACATCGTCATGCAGTGGCGGCGCTCCAACATGCGGTCGCTCGACGGACTGACCAAGGTGATGCGCGAGAATTTCCGCGCCTGCGGCTATCCGATCGTCCTGTCGCGTCCGTTTGACAAGCGCACGCCCTCGCATCAGTGCGGCACGGTGAAGATGGGCAACGATCCGGCGACCTCGCCGCTGGATCCGTTCTGCCGCTCCTTCGACCACAGCAATTTGTTCGTCGTCGATGCCGGATTCCTGCCGAATTCGGCCGCCGTCAATCCGGCGCTGTCGATCGCCGCACAGGCGCTGCGCGTCGCCGATCATATCCGCAAGACGGAGCTTGCAACATGACCCGCCCGGCAGCGATCGTCACCGGCGGCGCGCGCGGCATCGGCCTTGCCTGCGCCGAGGCGCTGGCCGACGCAGGCTTCGACATCCTCCTCTCAGACCTTGCCGACGAAGCCGCCGACGGGCTCGCCGCCGACATCAGAGGGCGCGGCGCGAAGTTCGCCTATGCCAGCAGCGACATCGCCGACCTCGACGGCCACGCAGCGCTGATTGATGCCGCCACAAGCGCCTTCGGCCGCATCGACTGCCTGGTCAACAATGCCGGCATCGGCGCCGTCCTGCGCGGCGATCTGCTCGAGCTCAAGCCCGAAAATTTCGACCGGGTGCTCGGCATCAATCTCCGCGGCACCGTATTCCTCAGCCAGGCCGTCGCCAAAGCGATGCTCGGCCTGCCAAGCGATGATGCGAGATCGATCATCACCATCACCTCGGTCAGCGCCGCCATGGCCTCGCCGGAACGTTCCGATTACTGCATCTCCAAGGCTGGGCTTTCGATGTGGGTGAAGAACCTGGCGCTGCGGCTTGCCACCGAAAACATCGCCGTGTTCGAGGTGCGCCCGGGCATCATCCGCACCGACATGACCGCGGGTGTCACCGCCAAATATGACGGATTGATCGACGGCGGGCTGGTGCCGGCAATGCGCTGGGGCGAGAGCGAAGATATCGGTGCCGCCGTGGCAGCACTCGCCGGTGGCAAGTTCGGCTTTTCGACCGGCTCGGTCATCAATGTCGACGGCGCGCTGTCGGTGCCGAGGCTATGAACAGGTGACGCCATGACCGACTACATCATCGTCGGCGCCGGCCCGGCCGGCTGCGTACTCGCCAACCGGCTGAGCGAAGATCCGTCGCATCAGGTGCTGCTGCTCGAAGCCGGCGGCAAGGACTGGAATCCGCTGATCCACATGCCGGCCGGTTTCGCCAAGATGACCAAGGGCATCGCCGCCTGGGGCTGGTCGACGGTGCCGCAAAAGCACATGCAGGACCGTGTCTTCCGATACACGCAGGCCAAGGTGATCGGTGGCGGCTCTTCGATCAACGCCCAGATCTACACGCGCGGCAACGCCCGCGACTACGACGCCTGGGAGAAGGAAGAAGGCCTTGCCGGCTGGGGCTATCGCGACGTGCTGCCCTATTTCAAGCGCGCGGAGAACAACCAGCGTTATGCCAACGATTTCCACGGCGACCAAGGCCCGCTCGGCGTGTCGAACCCGATCGCGCCGCTGCCGATCTGCGAGGCCTATTTCCGTGCCGGACAGGAGATGGGCATCCCCTTCAATCCCGACTTCAACGGGGTAGCCCAGGAGGGCGTCGGTTACTATCAGTTGACGCAGAAGGACGCGAAGCGCTCCTCCGCCTCGGTCGCCTATCTCAGGCCGATCCGGGAGCGCAAGAATCTCACCATCAGGACCGGCGTTCTAGTGACACGCATCGTCGTCGACAAAGGCCGCGCCGTCGGCGTCGAGATCGTCGACAGGCCGGGCGGCCAGCCGGCGATCCTGCGCGCCGAGCGCGAGGTGATCGTCTCGTCCGGCGCCATCGGCTCGCCGAAGCTTTTGCTGCAGTCGGGCATCGGCCCGGCCGACCATCTGAAGACGATCGGAGTGACACCGGTGCACGATTTGCCCGGCGTCGGCTCCAACCTGCAGGATCATCTCGACCTGTTCGTCATCGCCGAATGCACCGGCGACCACACTTACGACAACTATGCCAAGCTGCACTGGACGGCTTGGGCCGGCCTGCAGTATCTGCTCCTGAAGAAAGGCCCGGTAGCCTCCAGCCTGTTCGAGACCGGCGGCTTCTGGTACGCCGATCCGACCGCCGCCTCTCCCGACATCCAGCTGCATCTCGGCCTCGGCTCCGGCATCGAGGCCGGCGTCGAGAAGCTGAACAATCCGGGCGTGACATTGAACTCGGCCTTCCTGCGCCCGCGCTCGCGCGGCACCGTGCGGCTGAACAGTGCCGATCCCGCCGACCGCCCGCTGATCGATCCGAATTATTGGTCCGATCCCTATGACCGCGACATGTCGATCAAGGGGTTGAGGCTGGCGCGCGAGATCATGCGGCAGAAGGCGCTGGCCCCCTATGTGCTGCGCGAGGTACTGCCGGGACCCGACCTGCAGAGCGGCGACGAGCTGTTCGACTACGCTTGCCGCAGTTCCAAGACCGACCACCACCCGGTCGGCACCTGCCGCATGGGCCACGATGCGATGAGCGTGGTAACGCCAGATCTCAGGCTGCGCGGTATCGAGGGCCTGCGCGTCTGCGACGCCTCGGTGATGCCGCGCATCCCCTCCTCCAACACCAATGCCCCGACGATCATGGTTGGCGAAAAAGGCGCCGATCTGATCCTTGGCCGCGAGCCGCTGCCGCCGGCGGTGTTTTCCACCAACCGAGCGGCATGAGGGACAAAGAATGATCAGGCACTGTGCCTTCGTCAGATTTCGCAACGATGTCGCCGACGCCGAGCGCGCGGCAATCCATGCCGATCTCGAAGCGTTGCGGGCGGTGATCGACGGCATGGGCAAGGTCGAATTCAGCGCCAATACCAGCCCGGAACCCTTCGCCCGCGGCTTCACGCACGGCTTCACCATCGACTTTCGCGACGCTGCGGCACGCGATGCCTATCTGAAGCATGAAGCGCATCAGCGAGCCGGCGCAAAACTGGTCGCGGCGCTCGAAGGCGGCACCGACGGGCTGATGGTGTTTGATCTGGAGATCGCGTGACTATCCCATTCTCAGCGCAACGACGCCGGCAACGATGCTAAGCACCGCGGCACCTCGCCATGCCGTCATCTTCTCGCCGAGCGCGAATACCGAGATCATCATGGCGAACAGGATCGATGTTTCGCGCAGCGACGCCACCGAGGCGATCGGCGCCTTGGTCATCGCCCACATCACGATCCAGTAAGCGCCGCCGCTGAGCACGCCGGTATAGATTCCGGCCTTCCAGTCGCGCGCCAGCACCGGCAGCGCCTGTGGTCCGCGAAAGACGACGCATAGCACCAGCGCCCACAGCGCATCGCAGACGAACAGCCAGGCGGCATAACTCGACGCGGTGGCGGCCAGCCGCGCGCCGCTGCCGTCCGACAGCGTGTAGCTGGCGATGAAGATCGATGTGCCCAGCGCGAAGCCGACGGCGCGCAGGTTCAATTTCTCCAGATGCGCGCCGCCGCGAAACGACAGCACCAGCGTGCCCGCCGACAACAAGAGGATGCCGAGAATGGCGAGCGGCGCCGGCATCTCGGCAACCACCACAACGCCCCCCAAAGCGGCCAGCAATGGCGCGGTGCCGCGCGCCAGCGGATAGGTCTGGGCGAAATCGCCGGCCTTGTAGGCGCCGATCAGGAACGTCCTGTAGCCCATGTGGAAGACAACCGAGGCGAGGATGTATGGCCACACTTCCGGCTTCGGCACCTCGACGAAAGGCAACGTCACCAGCGCAGCGGCACCCATGCCGAGCGTCATCAGTGTGATCGACAGGAAACGGTCGAGATGGACCTTGACCAGCGCGTTCCAGATCGCATGCATGGAAGCGGCGGCGAGCACCGCGAAAAAGACAAACAGGCTCATCGGCGGTTCATCCGCCGCCCGTCCCGATGACGATCGGCGTCTCCAGGTCGATATCGACCCAGAGCGGAAAATGGTCGGAAGCGATTTGCCCGATATCGGCGCTGACCGAGCGCACGCGCCCGGCAAACATGCCGCCGACGAAGCAATGGTCGAGCCGGCGCTTTGCCAGCCTGGCATCGATAGTCTTCACATGGGTGTGGAAATCCGCTGTCGGTTCCATTGCGACGGCGGCGGCATCGACAAAACCGTCGAGATAGGCGGCACCGCGATGATAGGGCGCGCTGCCGACAATGCGCCGGTACTCGGCGCTATCCGGCTCCATGTTGAAGTCGCCCAACCAGATCGCCGCTACGGGGTTTTCTGGCTCCTGTTCGCCATTGCTCCAGTTGCGCGCCGGCTCGTCGTCGGCGCCGCTCCATGGGCCGCCCTCGGACGGCGCGCGGAGATGCTCGGCGAGCAAATAGTCGATCTGCTCCAGCCGCTCCTCGGCCGCGATATGCGCCAGATGCAACGACAGCACCCGCACCGGACCGGCAGGGGTGCGGATTATGCATTCGAGTGCGGCATTGCGGGTGTTGAGCGGCCGCAGCGTGCGCCTGAGCGGCAGCGTATGCAGCCGCGACCAGACGATCGGAAGCTTCGACAGAACCATGGTGCCGAATTGCCGCCGCCGGTTGACGATGCGGCCTTCACGCCGGTGGTTGGCATCCATGTCGAAGGCCGGCCCGTAGACCCAATGATAGTCGGGCAGCAATTGCGAAAGAACTTCCGGCTGGTCGTCCTCGTTGCTGCGCAACCAGTGCCGTTCCACCTCCTGCAAGGCGACGATGTCGGCGCCGGCCACGACCTTGGCACAACGCGCCAGGTCGTAGCGGCCATCGCTGCCGAAGCCGTACTGGATGTTATAGCTGACCAGCTTCATTGCTTATCCGGCTCAGTTTCCTGCTGGCAGTAGCCGTTCGCTGACAGCCTTGCAATGTGCAGCCGGGCGGAGGGAGCTTGGGCCAGATGCTAAGTGGTCAGCGGCTGGAACCGACCGGGCGGGGATGCTGCCAGTTCCGACCAGTCGATTTCTTCCTCAAGGCGGTGGTAGGCTTCGTCGCCGATCGTTCCGTCGATGCGCAAACGCTCCAGCGCATCGCGCTGGCTCTTGATGGCATAAAGACGCAATCTGTCATACTCGGTCGCCGCCTGGGCATCCTCCGGGTTTTCGGCGATGGCGCGCTGGGCGGCATATTGCTCTCGCACCGCCCCGGCCGCGCTCGATGTCTTGCCGCTGAGCACGTCCAGCGCCGCCTGCATGATGGCGACGCGCGCCTGCGCCACCTCCCGGTCGACCGTCCGGTCGAGGTCGAGATTGAGCAGAAGCAGCAACGGTTTCAGGCTGACGCCTTGCAGCACCAATGTGCCGAGCACGACCGTGAAAGCGGCGAGCACGATCGGATCACGGCCCGGAAAGTCGGCCGGCAAGGCGAAGGCTGCCGCAAGCGTCACCAGGCCGCGCATGCCGCACCAGCCGATAAGCACGCCGCCGCGAAATGTCGGCGCGTCTTTTTGCCTGTCCTCGTCACCCAGACGTGCCAGCGCTCTGAGGATCGCGCCGCAGCCCAGCACCCAGACGAGCCGCGATACGATGACGACGGCCAGCACAGCCAGGGCAAAGACGAACGCCTCGCTTTGCCCTTGCTCGGCAAGTCGACCGACGATCGACCGCGCTTGCAGGCCCATCAGAACGAAGGCCAGAACATTGAGCACGAACACCGCCGTCTCCCAGACCGAGTAGGAGCTGACACGATTCCTTGCCGGCATGTGGCGCGGCGATGTACGTGCGATCGTCATGGCATAGACGACGATCGTGATGATGGCGGAAACCCCTATCCTGTCGGCCAGGATCCAGACGCCGAAGGTTGAGGCGAATTGCACCACGGTGCCGCTCGCCGGGTCGTCGATGCGGCCGAGTATGGCGAGAGACAAGCGGCCGAGCACATAGCCTGCGGCAAGGCTGCCGACCGTCGACAGCAGGATCATTGGAACGGCACTGCTCAACAGGATGGAGCCGGCGGCTGCGGAAACCGACATCCTGTAGATCAACAGCGCCGTGGCGTCGTTGAGAAGGCTCTCGCCTTCCAGGATGGCGGTAATGCGGTGCGGCACCTTGAACTGTCCGAGCACGGCCGCCGCCGCCACCGCATCGGGCGGCGCTACGATCGCGCCGAGCGCTATGGCCGCGGCAATGGGCAGGCCTGCCATCGTCCAGCCGACCAGCGCGACCGTCACGGTGGTGAAGATGACGGCGCCAAGCGCCAGCAGGATGAGCGAAACCTTGTAGCGGTTGAGATCGCGCAGCGACGTGTCATAGGCCGCGTCGAGCAGAACCGGCGCGATGAACAGAGCGAGCGCCAGCTCCGGGTCGATCTCGATGGTCGGGGCAAACGGCAGGAAGGCGATGCCGGCGCCGGCCAGCGCCAGCAATGACGGATAGGGAATCTGCAGACGCCGCGACAGCGCGGTCAGGGCGACCGCGATGAGAAGCAGGACAAGGGTGAGTTCAAAAAGCGCCATGCCTTATCGTAGCGGTGAAGCCGGGCGATTGGCACTGCAAAAACGGCGACGGCTTTGGCTGCTCGTGAATGGTGAATGGCTGCGTGCAGAGGAATTTCGGCGCGTAAAGCGCATTCTCACTATTCACTATTCACCATTCACTCTTCTCCTAATGCAGCACCAGCATGTCGCCCGACGAGAACGAAATCTCGGCCTTTTCGCCGACGGCCGGCGGCGGTGTGGCCGGACTATTGAACGTGTCGAGCGAGACCGTGCTGCCGCCGATGCCGACGCGAACCCGGATGACCGAGCCGAGGAAATGCACCTCGGCGATTTCGCCCGAAAGGCTGGAATCGCGGCCGGGGTGTCGGCCGAGCGAGATCGCCTCGGGCCGCAACGCCAGCGACAGCGTGTCGCCGGACTTCGAGCCGTTGAGCTTGCCCTTGAGCGAGACCTCTTGCGAGTTGACGCGCACCTTGCCCGAAGCGGCGTCGGTGACCGTGCCTTCGAGCACGTTCAGCGTGCCGACGAAATTGGCGACGAATTTGGTTGCCGGACGGTTGTAGATCTCGAACGGCGTGCCGACCTGCTCGGCCTTGCCGCCATACATGACGGCGATGCGGTCGGAGATCGACAGCGCCTCTTCCTGGTCGTGGGTGACGAAGATGGTGGTGATGCCGAGCTTCTTCTGGATCGAGCGGATTTCCTCGCGCAGTGACACGCGCACCTTGGCGTCGAGTGCCGACAGCGGCTCGTCGAGCAGCAGCAGTTTCGGCTTGGGCGCAATCGCCCGCGCCAGCGCGATGCGCTGCTGCTGACCGCCGGAGAGCTGATAGGGATAGCGGTCGCCCATCTGCGGCAGCTTGATGATGTCGAGCATCTCGGCAACGCGCCTGTCGGCATCGGCCTTCGGCATGCCGGCGACCTTCAGCCCGAAGCCGATATTCTGCGCCACGGTGAGGTTCGGAAACAGCGCATAGGCCTGGAACACCATGCCGACATTGCGCTGGTTGGGCTTGAGCCGGGTGATGTCCTTGCCGGCCACGACGATCTTGCCGGCGCTTGGCTCCTCGAAACCGGCGACCATGCGCAGCACCGTCGTCTTGCCGCAGCCCGACGGGCCAAGGAAGGAGACGAATTCGCCCGGCTCGACGTCGAGGTTGAAATCCTGCACCACAATGGCGGCGCCGAAGGATTTCTGCACATGCTGGATTGAGAGGAATGGCTCGGTCATGGCTTTTTCCTTCGGGTCAGTTCGGACGGTTCGCCGATCGCGGCGCGAAGCGCGACAGGATCTGGATCAGCGACATGCAGCCCCAGGTGATGGCGAAGGCGATGATGGCAAGCGCCGCCGGCTCGTAGGCGCGGTTGGCGCCGACGTTCTGCAGATAGGGTCCGAAAGCAGGCCGGTTGAGCAGGCTGGCCATGGTAAATTCACCGATGACGATGGCGAAGGTCAGGAAGGCGCCTGACAGCACCGCGATCAGCACATTGGGCAGGATGACCCGGGTGATGATCGTGCCCCAGCCGGCGCCGAGGATCTGCGCCGCTTCGGTCAGTGTCCGCACGTCGATGGTGCGAAGCCCGGTGTCGACGGCACGATACATATAGGGCAGCGCCAGTGTCGCATAACCGATGACCAGCAAGGCATTGGCTCCTGTCTCGCTGGCCAGGAACGGCAGCGGTGAGTTCGACCCGTACATTCTGATGTAGCCGAAGACGATAACGATGGCCGGAATGACCAGCGGCAGCAGCGTGATGAACTCGACGACGGGCCTGATCTGCGGCAGCCGCAGACGAATCCAGTACGCCGCCGGCACCACCACCAGCACGCCAAGGACGATGGTGAAGATGGCTGCGACCACCGAATAGATGAAGGTCGCCTGGAAGCGGGGATCGCCGAGCACGACCTGATAGGCATCGAAGGAATACGCGCCGCGCCGCATGCGCATGGAGAATTCCACGGTCGCGATCAGCGGAATGAAGAAATAGGCCGCGCCCAGCGCGAAGACGATCCAGGCCCAGAATCTGCCGGACTTCATTTGAGCCACCTCTCAGAGCGCGTCCGGAACCAGATGTAGAAGACATTGGCCAGCCCAGTGATGACGATCATGCCGAAGGCGATGGCGTAGCCGAGATGGGCATTGTGCAGCACGTCACCGCGGATCTGTGCGTAGAGCAGGATAGGGACGATGTTAAGCGAGGAGCCGGTCAGAGCGTAAGCGGTGGCGATGGCACCGAAGGCGTTGGCGAACAAGAGGATGACGGTGCCGAGGAAACTTGGCCAGATCACCGGAATGACGACCATGCGCCAGAACTGCGCCTGGGTCGCGCCAAGCGTTGCCGCCGCTTCGCCCCATTCCTTCTTCAGCCCATCGATCGCCGGCACGATGATCACCACCATCAGGGGGATCTGGAAATAGACATAGGTCAGCGTCAGGCCCCAGAACGACAGGATGTTGAAACCATGGGCATAAATGTTGAAGCCGACCAAGACGTTGAGCAGCACCGTGGCGAGCCCGAGCCGGCCGAGCGTCGCGAGAAAGGCAAAGGCCAGCGGCACGCCGGCAAAATTGGAGGCCACACCGGAAAAGGTCAGTGTCGCCGAGCGTATCCACTCCGGCAGCCCGCCGCGCACGATGGCGATGGCAATGGCAAGTCCCGCGAAAGCACCGATCAGCGACGAGGCGAGGCTGACCTTGATTGAGATCCAGTAGGCGGCAACGATCGACGGCTGCGCCAAGGCCGCTATGTTTTCGAAAGTGAATTCGCCGGCATCGTTCCGGAATGCGCCCAGCATCAGATAGAGCGTCGGCAGGATCAGGAACATGATGGCGAAGATGAAGAAAGGCGCAACGCCAAGCCATTGCGTCGGCAGCCTCATGCTGCGGGCGTCGGCAGGAGGCGCGGTCTTCCCGGCAACAGCGTGATCGGACAACGAGATATCGGTCATGCGCCGGCTACCGTCCTGGAGGTATGCCGGGCGGCCATCTAAGCCGCCCGGCTGATCTCAAGTCTTACTTGACGTTGGCGCCGACGACGGCATCCCAGTTCTTGGTGATGGCTTCCTTGGCCTTGCCCTGCTCGTCGAGCGTCGGGAACACCGCGGCTGCATAGGACTCGGCCGGCGGCAGCTTGGCCATCACGTCAGCCGGGAGCTTGCCATTCTTGGCGAGGTCGTTGAAGCGGATCGGGTGACAATAGCCCTTCAGCCAGCCGATCTGGCCTTCGTCGGAATAGAGATATTCCAGCCACAGCTTGGCAGCATTCGGGTGCGGCGCATAGGCGCTGATCGCCTGAACATAGACGCCGGCGACGACACCGGTCTTCGGCACGACGACGTCGACCGGCGGATTGCCCTTCAGCGTATCACGGCCGGCAAGCGCGTTATAATCCCAGGTCACCAGGATTGGCGTCTGGCCTTGGGCAAGCGTCGCGGGCTTGCCGATGACCGGCACGAAATTGCCGGCGGCGTTGAGCTTCTTGAAGAAGTCGAGACCAGCCGTGCCGGCGGCTTCGCCGGCAGCCGCACCGCCGGAAAGGCCGGCGGCATAGACTGCCTGGATGGCCTGGTTCGAAGCACGCGGGTCACCGGCGAGCGCCACGGTATTGGCGAATTCCGGCTTCAGCAAGTCGGCCCAGTCGGCCGGCGCTTCCTTGACCAGGTCCTTGTTCACCAGAAACGAAAGCACGCCGTAATAGTCGCCGGTCCAAAAGCCTTCGGCATCCTTGGCGCTGTCCGGGATCGAGTCCCAGGTTGATACTTTATAAGCCTGGATCAGGCCATCCTTCTTTGCGGTCGGGCCGAAGCTCAGGCCGACGTCGATGACGTCGGGCGCCTGCGGGCCCTTGTTGTCCTTGTTGGCCTTGATCGCCTCGACCTCGTCGCCGGAGCCGGCATCGGGGTTGAGCTCGTTGATGGTGAGTTCCGGATATTTCGCCTTGAAGCCGTCGATGACTGCGCCGTAGCCGCACCAGTCATGCGGCAGCGCGATGACCGTGAGCTGGCCTTCAGCCTTGGCTGCGGCGACCAGTTCATCCATGGACTGGGCCGACGAGATGGCAGAGGTCGCCATCAGGGCGACGGCCGAAAGGGAAAGCAGTTTTCCCGTGAATTTGAACATGTGTTCTCTCCGTTGAACTGACGCCGTTGGACGCCTGCGATGCGGTATCGTTTTCGTGTGACAGCCAGATGAAAGCTTTGTGAACGCGATGCCCCGCAGTACGAAAAAGTAAACTCTTTTTAACCGGCTGGAGCAATCGCTTCGCGATTCTTTTTCCGGCTAACTAGTTTCGATCTTGCCTTTCATCTTTCCCCCTTTCCTTTGCCTCTTTTCCCAAGTCGATTTCCGATGCGAAAATTGTCTCAGACGGTGCCGGCGATGGCGTTTTCGAGCAGCGTCAGCGCCGCCTTTTTGGTCAGCTTGACCGGGTTGCCACCGGCGGTCGGATCGACCACCGCCATGTCGGCGATCAGGCCCTTGCGTTTCTTGTCCATGTCGAGCCCCTTGATCAGGCTGGGCAGCGCATGCGGCACCTTGAGCTCCTTGCGCAGCTTGATGATCGCCTTCGCAAAACCGTCGAAGCCGCCCTTGATGCCGCAATAGGCGGCAAGCCGGGCGATGCGCGGCTCGATCGCCTCTCGGTTGAAGGCCAGCACGTAGGGCATGAACACGGCGTTGGTCATGCCATGGTGGGTGTCGTAGAGCGCGCCGATCGGATGCGACAGCGAATGAATCGCTCCAAGCCCTTTCTGGAAGGCGGCCGCTCCCATGGCAGCGGCGCTCATCATGTTGGCGCGGGCGACCAGATCCTTGCCGTTGGCATAGGCTTTCGGCAGGTTTTCGAAGACCAGCCTTATGCCTTCCACGGCGATGCCGTCGGCCATCGGGTGATAGCCCGGCGCGCAATAGGCTTCGAGGCAATGGGCCAGCGCATCCATGCCGGTGCCGGCGGTGATGAAGCCCGGCATGCCGACCGACAGCTCCGGATCGGCAATGACGATCGCCGGCAAAAGCTTTGGATGGAAGATGACCTTCTTGGTATGGGTCGCTTCATTGGTGATGACGCCGGCGCGGCCGACTTCCGAGCCGGTGCCGGCCGTGGTCGGCACGGCGATGATCGGCGCGATCGCATCGGCATCGGCGCGTGTCCACCAGTCGCCGACATCCTCGAAATCCCAGACCGGCCGTGTCTGCCCGGCCTGGAAGGCGATCAGCTTGCCGAGGTCGAGCGCCGAGCCGCCGCCAAAGGCAATAACGCCGTCATGCTTGCCCTTCTTGAACACGGCAATGCCGGCGGTCAGGTTGGAATCCACCGGGTTCGGCTTGACCTCGGAAAACACGCCATACGGCACCTTGGCGTCGTCGAGGATCTTCAGCGTCGAGGCCACCACCGGCAGCCTGGCCAGTCCCGGATCGGTGACGAACAGCGGCCGCTTGATGCCGGTCGCCGCCAGCACCTCCGGCAGCTCCTTGATGCGTCCGGCGCCGAAGCGGACGGTCGTCGGGTAATTCCATTTGGAAACGAGTTTTGTCATTTCGACCTTCTTGACTGCTTTCGTGCTCTTGGATGTCATTCGTTCACAAAGGTGTTGGCCACACGTTCCGACCGCATCATGTACGGAACCCAGATGACTGCGGCCCATATCGAGCGCGAAATTCCGCCCACGGTGTCTGCGTCGTACGCGTCGGCCAATTCTGGAACGGCGGTGGAAAAAGCCAGATGCACAGCCCATGGATCGAGAACGGCATATACCGGCATCGCGAATGCCCAAATCATGTACCAGCCGGGGAATATCTGCCAGCGCTTGAACATGAAGAACAATAATAGGGCCGGGGCCGATAGGTTTAGTATGCCGAATATCAACAATTCGGCAAGAATCAGCACACCTTGGGACAAACTGAAGGCCTGCCAGTTCTGTAGCATGCCGAGATAGTCGGTATTGTGCAGTTGTACCAACCCCAGTATCGGCGTGAGCATCAACCCGAGCATCGGCAGGACAAGCCATCCGCCGATACCCTCGGGACCCTCACGATCTGGCAAAGCCGATTGTTGTGTATCCGCCATTACTCCCCCTCAACAGCGATCGCATGCTTGTCGATCGCCACCTTAGATCACCTCGCGCAGATGGTATGATCTCGGCCTGGTCAGATTGTCGTAGCCGATGGCCGACAGTGCCGCGCCCTTGCCGGTGTCCTTGACGCCGGTCCAGACCAGCGCCGGGTCGAGATAGTCGCAGCGGTTCATGAACACGGTGCCGGTCTCGACGCGATCGCCGATCGCCGCCGCATGGCCGGTGTCGCGCGTCCAGATCGAGGCCGTCAGCCCATAGGGGCTGTCGTTCATCAGCGCGATCGCTTCCTCGTCGTTGCGCACCTTCATGATGCCGACGATCGGGCCAAAGCTTTCCTCGCGCATGACGCTCATCTGGTGGTCGACCTGGGTCAGCACTTCCGGCGCCAGATAGGGGGAACCTTGCCTGTCGTTGGCCACCTTCATATTGATGTGTGCCCTGGCGCCCTTGCGCAACGCCTCGGCCTTCTGCTCGCGGATCAGGTCGGCGAAGCGCGCCTGCGCCATCGGCCCCATGGTGGTCGCCTGGTCGAGCGGATTGCCGACGACGTAGTTCCTGGTCTCGGCAATGAAGCCCTCGACGAATTCATCGTAGACCTTCTCGTGGACATAGACGCGCTCGATGCCGCAGCAGCACTGGCCGGAATTGTAGAAGGCGCCGTCGACCAGATTGGCAACGGCATGGTCCATCTTTGCGTCCGGCAGCACATAGGCCGGATCCTTGCCGCCGAGTTCGAGGCCGAGCGTCATGAAGGTGCCCGCCGCCGCCTTTTCGATGGCGCGGCCGCCGGCGACCGAGCCGGTGAAGTTGACATGGTCGATCTTGCCGCAGCCGAGCAGCCTTTCAGTCTGCGCGTGGTTCAGGACGAGGTTCTGGAACAGGCCCTTGGGCAGGCCGGCCTTATCAAACGCCTGCTGAAACCGTTCGCCGACCAACAATGTCTGTGCCGCATGCTTGAGGATGACGGCGCTGCCCGCCATCAGCGCCGGGACGATGGTGTTGACGGCGGTGAGATAGGGATAGTTCCACGGCGCGATCACCATGACGACGCCGAGCGGCATCTTCTTCACATAGCGCCGAAAGCCGTCCTTCGGGTTGGAGGCCATGACCGGCTTCAAGGCCGCCTCGGCGATCTCGACCATGTAGCTGACGCGTTCCCTGACGCCGCCGAACTCGCCGCCATAGCGCACCGGCCGGCCCATCTGCCAGGCGATCTCCGGCACGATCTCGTCGGTCATGGCGACCAGCGCTTCCAGCATGGCAAGCATGTACTTGCCGCGCTCGACGACCGGCGTCTCAGCCCACTTCTCCTGCGCCGCCTTGGCACGTTCGACCGCGGCACCGATCGCCTGGTCGGTGGCAAGAGGCCGTTCGGCATAGATCGAACCGTCGACGGGGGATTTTATCTTGACCGTTTCGGTCATGCCTTGGGTCCTCGCATTCTACAATAATGTCGTTGGTTAGCGCCGCCCTCATCCGCCTGCCGGCACCTTCTCCCGTATACTGACGGGGAGAAGGGACAAGCTCAGCGCCGGGCCCCCTCTCCCCCGTTCTTCACGGGAGAGGCTGAGGGTGAGGAGCGGCGCCAACGTTGCCAGATTATTCAATACCGCTCGAACCCCCTGTGCAGTTCCCAGTCCGTAATCCGGCGGTCGTACTCGAACTGTTCCCAGTGTGCCGTGTGGACGTAATGTTCCAGCACATCGTCGCCGAGCGCCTGCCTCAGCATTTTCGATTCCGCCAGTGTCGCCGCGGCGTCGCGCAATGTCTTTGGAATTTCGGGCAGCTGCGAGGCCTGGTAGGCATCGCCGACGAAGGGCTTCTGCAGCTCAAGCTTTTCATCGATGCCGGCAAGCCCGGCCGCGATCAGCGCGGCGAAAGCCAGATAGGGGTTCAAATCGGCGCCGCCGATGCGGCATTCCATGCGGATGCCTTTGGTGCCCTCGCCGCAAAGACGGAAGCCGGCGGTGCGGTTGTCCTCGCTCCACATGATCTTGGTCGGCGCAAACGTGCCGGCCTGGAAGCGCTTGTAGGAATTGATGTAGGGCGCCAGGAACCAGGTGAATTCCTTGGCATATTTGAGCTGGCCGGCCGCCCATTGCTGGCCGAGTGTCGACAGCGTCCACTCGGCATTTTTGTCGTAGAACAACGGCGTCTTGCCGTCGGCGCTCCACAGCGAATTATGGATGTGGCTGGAATTGCCGGCGAGCCCGTAATTGTACTTGGCCATGAACGAGATCGCCTTGCCTTCGGACTCGGCGATTTCCTTGGCGCCGTTCTTCAGGATGACGTGGCGGTCGGCCATGTCGAGCGCCTCGGCGTAGCGGACATTGATCTCTTCCTGGCCTGGCCCCCACTCGCCCTTCGAATTCTCGATCGGGATGCCGGCCGCCTCCATCTCGTTGCGCAGCCGGCGCATGACGCCTTCTTCCTTGGTGGTGATGCCGATCTGGTAGTCGCCGATGTAGGGCGATGCCGTCTCGAGGCCCTGCCAGTGCTTCTTGCGGGCGGAATCGTAGGTTTCGCTGAACAGATAGAATTCGAGCTCGGAAGCGAAATAGCCGATATAGCCGCGATCCTGCAGCCGCTTGACCTGCTTCTTCAGCATGGCGCGCGGCGAATGCGCCAGGTCGTCATGGGTATGGTGGTCGAGCACGTCGCAGATCACCAGCGCCGTCTTCTCCAGCCACGGAACGAGCCGCAGCGTCGCAAGGTCCGGCTTCATGACGAAATCGCCATAACCCTTCGACCAGCTCGCCGCCTTGTAGCCGGGCACCGGTTCCATATCGATGTCTGCCGCCAAGAGATAGTTACAGCCATGCGTCTCGTCATGCGCGGAATCGACGAAATAACGGGCCAGGAAACGCTTTCCCGCGAGCCGCCCCTGCATATCGACGATGCAGGCCAGCACCGTGTCGACGTCGCCGCTGGAGACCGCTTGCTTCAACTGATCGAACGAGAAATTTCCGGCCATTCCTTTGGCACTCCAGCGCTTGTCGTTTCGGGCTTGTCACTTTGAAAAGGAAACGAAAACCACGGCCGGCGCGAATGCCGGCCATGGTCATGAGAGGGGGTCAGGCGCCGGCTTCGCCTATGGCTAGCTCGGCTGCCTTGATCGCCGCCTGACGCTTTGCGATCTGGTCGCCGATGGGCGGACCCTGGAAGCGGCGGTTCTCGAAACCGAACCAAAGCACCGCGGTCAGCACGATGAAGCCCAGGGTGATATAGAGCACTTTGTCGTTCGGCGGCTGGATGGCGATGTAGAAGATGATCGCCATGCCGATGACCGACAGGATGCAAAACAGCTTGAACAGGCCGGCGCCGAGGTTCCATGGGCCGGGGTTCGGCCATTTTTCCGTTCCGAAAGCCATCATGCCGAGCACGATCGGAATGATGAAGGACAGAAACAGGAACACCAATGTCGAATTGACGACGATGGTATAGATGTTCGTGCCGCCGACCGAGATGAACTGGGCAAGAAAGACATAGATGACCTCGAGCACAGCAGCCGTCCAAATCGCATTGACCGGCGTGCGCCAGGTCGGGCTGACCTTGGCTAGCGAGGCCGAGCCGATCGGCATGCCGCCGTCACGCGAGAAGGCGAAAAGCATGCGCGAGGCAGAGGTGACCGTTGCCAGACCGCAGAGGAACTGCGCGATCAGGATGCCCAGATAGAGCAGTGTCTTCAGCCACGCCGGCAAGATCGCGTCCATCGTGGCGAAGAATACGCTCCAGCCCTGCTTGGCGCCGGCCGCCAGATCCGGAATCGCCAGTACGATCGCGCACAGCATCACCCAGCCGATCAGCGACGACCAGACTACGGACGAAACGATTGCCCGCGGAACCGAGTGCGCCGCCCTCAACGTTTCTTCCGAAGTATGCGCCGACGCGTCATAGCCAGTGATGGTGTAAACCGGCAGCAGCAGGCAGAGCAGGAAGAGATACGTCATGGAATCGGACTGCGGGAAAACACCGCCGCCCGCGTCGCCCGAATAGTTCGTGAACGTCCACAGCCGCGTGATGTCGATCGCTGGAGCAAACATCAGGCAGGCGACGATCAGCACGGCTGTCGTTGCCAGGATCAGGAAGCCGGAGGCGTCCGTCAACATAGCCGTCAATTTGATGCCGAAATGATTGAGCAGCGCCTGCAACACGGTGATGAAGGCGACAAACCCGACGATCTCACCAGGCGTGCCAGTCATGCCGAAGGCTCCGCCGAAAGTGCCGACGAAGAAGAAAGCAGTACCGATGTTGATGGCGCCGAGCACGGTGATCAGGCCGAGCAGATTGAGCCATGCGGTGAGCCAGCCAGTGAAACGGTTCCCTAGGATGGATGCCCAGTGATAGAGGCCGCCGGCGGTCGGAAATGCAGAGGCGATCTGGGCCATGGCGAGCGCGAAAAATCCCGAAACCATGCACCCGACGATCCAGCCGATGCCAGCGCCGGCGCCACCGATGGACGACGTCGCTTGCGCGAAGGAATTGATGCCGCCTGAGAGGATGCAGATGATCGAGAACGAGATCGCGAAATTCGAGAAGCGGCTCATGCTTCGCGACAGTTCCTGAGCATAGCCCATTCCGTGGAGAACTTTCAGGTCCTCCTTCTTGTCAACTTCGCTGTAACCCGGTGCTACCATTTTAAAGTCCCCTTTTGGTTTCTTAGCTGGCCGATTGAACTGACTTTCCGACTGCGCTTGGTCTGGAGGCCTTGGCCGCTTCGGGCTCCAGATTGAGAAAAATACCGGTGAGCAGATCCGCCCATTTCCGCTGCCCGGCCGCGCCGGCGATCTCGTCGTTGCGGATTTCAATCATTGCGCAGGGCAGCCCGCGCGAGCGCGCATGGCGTTCCAGCGTGAAATAGACCCGGTCGGCCGGCGAATAGGGTTCGTTGACGCCGACGCTGACGCCGGCAAGCCGCTTCAGTGTCGCGATCAGCGGCGCCGCCAGCCGGCGATCCTCGTCGTGGATGATGCCGATGTGCCAGGGCCGGCTTTTGCCTTTGTAGAGCGGCGTGAAGGAATGGATCGAGACCAGCCTGGTCTCCCGCCCGGCCGCCAGGCGCTCGTCGATGACCGTTGCGATCCGCTCGTGAAACGGTCGCCACGCCAGCGCGATGCGCGCCTCCCGCTGGTCGGCCGAAAGTCCCTGGTTGGCCGGGACCACGGTTTTTTCGCTGGCGCTGACCGTCACTATCAGGTCCGGCGCGTCGAGCGGGCGGTTGCAGTCGATGATGAGCCGCGAGATGCAGGTCTCGACCAGCGTCGCATCGAGCGCCTCGGCCATGCGGCGCGCCACCGGCAAGGCGCCGGGATCCCAGGCGATGTGGCGGGAAAGATCCTCGGCGGCAAGGCCGAGCGTTCCGAATTCCGGTGGCAGGAAATTGGAGGCGTGGTCGCAGGTCAGCACGAAGGGGCTCGATCCGCCGGGGTTCGTCACCCTTACGGTTTCAGGCGATGCAAGGCTGGCGGGCCGTGCTGTCTCCATTGTCTGCTGTCCCCGGGGAGCGCTGTATCGTATGTTACGTATTTTGCCTCATTGCGTCCCTGCGGATGATTTCATACAGTTTGGCCGGCTTTGTCAAACGCGATTTCGATAATGCGGTAACGGCACGGCCAGGGTGGGGAAAAACATGGTTTCCAGCATTGCCGAACTGATCTCCGACCGCATGGGCACCATGCCGGCAGGCGAGCGGCGCGCAGCACAAACGCTGATCGCCAGCTATCCGCTGATCGGGCTGAAGACGGTCGCCGAATTCTCGGCTGCCGCCGGCGTGTCGTCGCCGACGATCCTGCGTTTCGTCGCCCGGCTCGGCTTCCAGAACTATCCGGAATTCCAGTCGACGCTGCAAGACGAACTGGCGGCGCAATTGCAGTCGCCGGCCTCGCGCACGCTCAATCCGCCATCGCAGGGCGCCAGCGCCGTCTCGCCGATGCTGGAGGCGACGCTCGACAATATGCGCGAGACATTCCGGCATCTCTCGGACAAGCAGCTTGCCGACATCGTCGCCAAGCTGGCCGACCGGCGCGGCAAGACATTCTTGATCGGTGGCCGCTTCACCGACCCGCTGGCACGCTACATGGCCGCCCACCTCGCCATCATCCAGCCCAACGTTTTTCACCTCGGCGGGCAGGAAAGCGTCTGGCGCGACCGGCTGATCGACATGGGCAAGCGCGACGTGCTGGTGATCTTCGACATCAGGCGCTATCAGGACAGCCTGGTCCGCTTTGCCGAGACCGCCAACCAGCGCGGCGTGCAGATCGTGCTGTTTACCGACCAGTGGCTGTCGCCGATCGCCCGCTTCGCCCGCCACGTCATCGCCGGGCGCACCGCAGTGCCTTCGGCGTGGGACTCATCCGCCGCACTTTTCGTCGTTGCCGAAGCGCTGATCGGCGCGGTCACAAGGCAGCTCGAAGCCGACGGCGCCAAACGCATCCGCGAACTGGAAAGCCTGCGGTAGAGCCCCTCCGGAAAGGGACGCGTTTCGCTTCGGTCTAGTCCACTAAAAAACTGATCATCTGCAGGATCAGGATCAGCAAAAAGACGCCAAAGGCAGTCGCAAAAATCGCTGCCAGCAGGACGGTGCGTTGTTTCTTACCCATGGCTTTCCCCCCGAAAGCATAGTCCCCGTCCACGAATACGAATGTCAGTCCCGCCCCACTGCTCGGCCACCTCCCAACTCCTCAAGACCCGCCTGCGGCTGGGGCGGAGGAGTAACGACGACTGGTTCACGCGCGAAATGAACAGCTTACCAAGGTGCTCGCTAACGGGCACGGCCGCATCATTCATCCGACCCATGTCACGGCCGAATGACCACCTTGCATTTCGGGCTTAACCATTCAGCCGCTAAGCGTGCCCCACCCCAGCTACTTTACCCATGGCAAGCATGATCGAAGTTCGGCTAGCCTTGTCGACGTGAAGCCGCTCCTTGAACCACCAGTCAAACAGCGGTGAACTTCGCGGAGGAATTCGATGAGCTATCTGGACGAGCTGTTCTCAGTCGCCGGCAAGACGGCGCTGGTCACCGGCGCCGCGACCGGCATCGGCCGCATGGCGGCGACCGCTCTGGTCATGGCCGGCGCCTCGGTGATGATCGCCTCGCGCAAGAGCGAGGATTGCGTCAGGGTAGCGGGCGAGTTGAACGGCCTTGGCGCATCCGGCCGGGCGGAAGGTTTTGCCGGCGACGTCTCCAGCGAGGCAGGCATTGCGGCGCTTGTGGCCGAGGTCAGGGCGCGGACCGAGCGGCTGCATATCCTGGTCAACAATGCCGGCATCTCCTGGGGCGCGCCGCTGGAAAGCTTTCCCTACCATGCCTGGGCCAAGGTGTTCGGCGTCAACGTCACCGCGGTTTTCCATCTGACGCGCGAATTGCTGCCTCTGCTCGAGGCCGCCGCCAGCGATGCCGACCCGGCCCGGGTGATCAACCTCGGATCGGTGATGGGCACGCAGCCTTTGGCCGAAGATGCCTACTCCTACTCGGCCTCGAAGGCCGCGGTTCACCACCTGACGCGCATCCTGGCAATCGAGTTCGCTGCCCGCCGCATCACCGTCAACGCCTTTGCGCCTGGCCCTTTCCAGAGCCGGATGACGGCCTTCGCCACCGGCACCGAGGACCAGGCAAGACATATCGGCAACCACGTTCCGATCGGCCGCATCGGCGCACCGGATGACATTGCCGGCGCAACGCTCTATTTGTGCAGCCGGGCCGGCAGCTATGTCACCGGCGCCATCCTGCCGATCGATGGCGGGCAGTCGGTGCAACACGGGCTGACATTGTTCAAGGAATGAGACGCACGCCATCCGGCGAGTGAAATGCCGGGGGTGAAGATGGAGGACATCAGCGTGGAACCGATCAGTCTCGATGTGCTTCTGGCCAACGTCGGCAAGGAAGTCGGCGTGTCGCCATGGCGGGTTGTCACCCAGCGCATGATCGACCAGTTCGCCGATGCCACCGACGACCATCAGTTCATCCATTGCGATCCGGAACGCGCCAGCCGCGAAACGCCGTTCGGCGGCACCATCGCGCATGGCTTCCTGTCGCTTTCGCTGTTGTCGGCGATGACCTTCGAAACCATGCCGCCGCTGGAAAACAGCAAGATGGGCGTCAATCACGGCTTCGATTCGCTGCGCTTCCTGGCGCCGGTGAAGACCGGCTCGCGCATCCGCACCCGTTTCGTGCTGGCCGACGTCAAGGTCAGGCCGTCGGGGTGGGTGCAGACGGCGCACGACGTGACGATCGAGATCGAGGGCTCGAAAAAACCGGCGCTGACCGCGCGCTGGCTGACGCTGACGCTGATCGAACGCCAGCCGGAAGCGGTCTGACTCTCGTCAGGCGGAGAAGCCCAAATCTATCTGTGCCAAATCTATTTAGCTTCGGCCGCGACGTACTTCATGTGGCGGCTGACCTGCAGCGCAATGTAGACGACCAGTGAACAACCGATTGGGAACACGATCTCGTTGAGGCCGGTTGCGATCGCCTGTGGCATTGCGAGAGCAGCGTCATTTGCCGCGGCCGTCTCGATGGTCAGCACCGTGGTGCCGCCGCCGAATACCGCGCCTATCAGGGCGCCTGCCAGCGCGAAATGGAGCGGACGCGGTTCTTCCTTCGATGCCAGCGACGCCAGTGCCCAGCCGAGCAGCCCGTATTCGATCGCCCGCAGCACACCGAGCGTCGTGAGCGACAGGATGGCCGGCTTTGCCGCCGCGTCCAGCGCGCTGACCATAACCTTTTGCGTCCCTTTGGCGATGCCCATCGCCAGTGGCGCCGAAATCGCACCGATCAGGCCACCGAGCGAGGCTCGCACCTTGGTGAGCGCCGTGCCGAGGCTGACGCCGGCGCAGACGAAGAACGACCAGGTCACGCCTTGCGCCAGTTCGATCAGAACCTGCGTCGTCGCCGGGTAGGCACCTGCCGCAAATCTGACGGTCAGAATGAGAGCTTCCATGGCGAAGCCGAGCGCGATTGCCAGCCATGCGACAGTCAAGCTTCTGCTTCGTGCCACCCTTGCCCGACGCCGTACAGCGTATATATGCTGCATCCAGCCATCAGTCATAAGGCAGTAGAAAGTTGCAGCTAAGCGTCCAGGAGCGCCGCGAAAAACAAAAGGCCGAACTGCGTTCCGAACTTGTCGACGCCGCGCACAAGCTTGTCCAGGAAGAAGGCTATGACGGCCTCACCATCCGCAAGCTCGCCAAGCGCGTTGGCTATGCGCCGATGTCGGTCTATTCCTATTTCGCCGACAAGCAGGACATCCTGTTCGCGCTTGCCGAGGATGCCTTCGAGACCTTGGCCAGGCGCATCGCAAATCATACGGCCGACGACCCGATCGAGGCGCTCAAGGCGGTGCTTGTCGAATACGCCGCCTTTGGGCTGGAAAATCCCAACGAATACCGCACCGTCTTCATGACCGAAAAAGTCAGGCCGCCAGCCGGAAAGACCTTCGCCGAAATGGAGAGCGGCAACCCGGCGATGAAAGTGCTGATCGCGAGGGTCGAAGCCTGCGTTGCCGCCGGCAGGCTCAAAGGCGATCCACGCGCCATCGCCACCATGCTATGGGCGGTCGGCCACGGCGCCATCTCGCTGCTGATCACCTTCCCGTTCTACCCGTTCGGCGACCAGACGACGTTCATCACACGGATCGGCGACATCATGCTCGAAGCCATCGCCGCGCACGAGATTGCGCCGCTCACGCCCCCGGTCAACTGCTGAAGAGCGGCGCTCCTCCCGATCTGCAGGATCTTCTCCGAACGATCTGCGCTGCGGCGCCGAGCGTTCGGCAATTCTCCGTACGCGTACGATTTTACTTGAACACCGGGAGTCCAAGGCGTATCTGTACGCAATACCGTACATGTACGAGAAATTCAATAGCTGAACCGGAGACCGACGATGAAGAAGGCAATCCTCACGCTCGCCGCCCTGCTGGCGCTCTCTGGCGCCGCATTTGCCGGCAGCAGTCAGCCAGCCAAGCAGGAAGCGGCCTGCATCGATACCAAGACCGGTGCGAAGCTTGATTGCGCGCCGACCGGATCGCTTGAAAAGGCCGATGCCGCGGCCCACAAGGCCGGCAGCAAGGGCCCGAGGCTCGGCATCGGCATCGACCCGTGGATCGTGCCAAGCAGCTTCTGAGTCGATCGGGCGACAATACGCGGTGAGGAAACGAAAGGGCGGCAGCAATTTTCCGGCCGCCCATCGTGCCGGCCTCAGCCCTGCTTTTTGTCACCCGGTGCAGATCACTTCTTGCGCTTCTGTCCCACCACGCTTTTGGGCTTGCCGGGTCTTGCCGGTGCGCCGGGAATGGCCGTTCCGGTGATCGACACCGGATCGCTGGCCGGGAATGTATCCTCGAGGCCTTCCTCGAGTTCCTCTTCGATATCCGTCCCAGTGCGCTGCTCGTCTTCGAAAGAGCGCACGGCCGGCGTCTTGACCGGCGACTTCGGCGCGGAGTTCGGCGGCATTTGCATTCTCCCTCGGCTCGCTGTCGCAGAACGGCCGGGCGCGGCGAACATGCCTATGCTGCCGCGTCGCGCGCTGCCTCCGACAGAAAAGTAAAGACATAATCGGAAAAGGAACGCCAGCATTCGACGCGGAACGCGTCGGCCGCCGTGCGCACGAGCACGATTTCGACCTTGCCGAGAATGGTGCGCGACGCCGCCCCGACCGGAAAGGCGCCGAGCGACAGATCCTGCGGGCAGCCGGCATTGATCGTCGCCGCGGCAGCCGGACCGGTAACCGATATGGCGACGTTGCGGTGCGAGATGCCGACCGCCGAATGCAGCTCGGAAATCTTGGCGCAATCGACGAGTGGATCTTTGCCGCTCTCATCGATGACCAGCCATTCGTCCGGCCCGAGCCACAAGGCCGTGCGTCCGGCCTTTGCCGCCGAGGTTTTCGGCCTTTGCGGCAGGACGACGCCGAGCGCTTTCGAAAGTGCCGCAATCGAGGCTTCCGGCGCGCGCAGCGATATGCGCTCGGCCGGCGGCAGCACGGCAAGTGTAACGCCGGCGGCGGAAAGCGACTGGCCGGCGAGAGCCGGACGGCGTTCGACTGAGGGTCCGGCGGCGTCGGTTTTCAAAGCGGCCTTAGCCATTGAGGCGCTCCCCCTTCTCGTCGAAGAACACCATGCCGGTGACCTCCACCTCGATCACCCCGTTCGGCATCGGCACATAGAGCGTCTCGCCCGTGCGATCGCGGCCGCCGGCGACCAGCCCCAGCGCGATCGAGCGGCCGCAATTTTGCGACCAATAGCTCGAGGTGACATGGCCAATCATCTTCATCGGGATTGCCTGCTTCGGGTCCGCGACGATCTGCGCGCCCTCCTCCAGCACCACCTTGGGATCCCTGGTCTTCAGGCCGACAAGCTGCTTGCGGCCCTTGGCGACCAGATCCGGCCGCGCCATGCCGCGAATGCCGACGAAGTCGGTCTTCTTCTTGCCGACCGCCCAGTCGAGCCCGGCGTCGTTCGGCGTCACCGTGCCATCGGTATCCTGGCCGACGATGATGTAGCCCTTTTCAGCGCGCAGCACATGCATCGACTCGGTGCCGTAGGCACAGGCGCCATGCTTCTGGCCCTGGGCCCATAGCGCTTCCCAGACTGCCTCGCCGTAATCGGCCGGCACGTTGACCTCGAAGCCGCGCTCACCGCTGAACGACATGCGAAACAGCCTGGTCGGCACGCCGCAGATCCGGCCTTCGCGCACCGACATATGCGGCAGCGCCTCATCCGACATGTCGATGCCCTCGACCAGCGGCGCAATGATGTCGCGAGACTTCGGTCCCTGCACGGCAATCACCGCCCATTGCTCGGTGATCGAGGTCAGCCAGACGTTGAGATGCGGGAACTCGGTCTGGAGATAGTCTTCCATATGGTTCATGACGCGCGGCGCGCCGCCGGTCGTCGTCGTCACATGGAAACGGTCGGGTGCAAGCCTGCCGACGACACCGTCGTCATAGATGAAGCCGTCCTCGCGCAGCATGATGCCGTAACGGCAGCGGCCGGGCTCGAGCTTCTCCCATGGATTGGTGTAGAGCAGTTCCATGAATTTGGCCGCATCCGGCCCGACCACCTCGATCTTGCCCAGCGTCGAGGCGTCAAACAGGCCGGCTGTCTTGCGCACCGTGACGCATTCGCGGTCGACGGCGGCATGTATGTCCTCGCCCGGCTTCGGGAAATACCAGGCGCGCTTCCATTGGCCGACATCCTCGAATACAGCGCCCTGGCGCTCGGCCCAGGGATGGATCGCGGTCTTGCGGGTCGGGTCGAACAGGGGACCCCGCGCGTGGCCGACGATCGAGCCGAATGTCACCGGCGTATAGGGCGCCCGGAACGTCGTCAGCCCGACCTGCGGGATCGGCTTGCCCAGCGTCTCGGCGGCAATCGCCAGGCCGTGCATGTTGGAGGTTTTGCCCTGGTCGGTCGCCATGCCGTTGGTGGTGAAGCGCTTGACGTGCTCGATCGACCGCATGCCCTCATGCACCGCCTGGCGGATGTCCTTGGCGGTGACGTCGTTCTGGAAATCGACGAACGCCTTTACCGTCGTATCCGCCCCGGCGCCGGGTGCTGCACCCAGCATGCCGCGCGACCAGCTCTCGCCGGCGTCGACCTTCGGCTTGGTGCCCTTGGCCGGCCTGCTGCCGGCGTCCTTGGCCGCCTTCGCGCCCGCTGCATAGGCCTCGTCGATCGTCGCCGACAGCCCGTCGGTACCGTTGCAGGCGCCGACCGAGACGCAGTCCTGCGCATAAATTCCGGGCACGAAGCGCTTGGTCTCGTCATTGAAGGCGACCTTGCCGCGCGATTGCGAGAACAGATGCACCGATGGCGTCCAGCCGGCCGACATCAGAATCGCGTCAACCGGGATGGTGCGCTCGCCGCCGCCATTCTTCGGCTGCACAGTCATCGACGACACCCGCAATTTGCCGCCGGCGCGGATCACCGCGCGGCCGAAATTGACCTCGATGCCGAGCGCCCTCGCCTCGTCGATCGCCGGCCCGGTCGGGTTGTCGCGCAGGTCGACGATCGCCGCTACGTTGATGCCGGCCTTTTTCAGGTCGATCGCCGCCGCATAGGCGGAATCGTTTGCCGTATAGACGCCGACAATCCTGCCGACGGCGACGCCGTAATGGTTGAGATAGGTGCGCGCCGCCGACGCCAGCATGATGCCGGGGCGGTCGTTATCGGCAAACACCATGTGGCGCTCGATGGCGCCGGTCGCCAGCACCACGTGTTTGGCGCGAACCTGCCACAGCCGCTCGCGCGGCAGGTCGCGGCCGGGGTTCTGCAGATGGTCGCTGACGCGCTCGACCAGCCCGACGAAATTCTGCGCGTAATAGCCGAAGGCCGTGGTACGCGGCAGCACGCGGACATTGTCCATCGCGCTCAACTTGGCGAGAGCCGATTGCGCCCAGGAAAAGCCGTCCTGGCCTTCGATCTTCGCGCCGCTCTCGAAGCGCAGACTGCCGCCGAATTCCGCCTGCTCGTCGGCAAGGATGACGCGCGCGCCGGTCTCGGCCGCGGCCAATGCCGCGGCGATGCCCGCGGCACCGCCGCCAAGCACCAGCACATCGCAATGGGCGAAGCGCGCCGAATAGTGGTCGGGATCCGGCTGGTCAGGAGCGACGCCGAGACCGGCGGCGGCGCGGATCTTGGGCTCGTAAAGGTTTTTCCACGCGGCCTTCGGCCACATGAAGGTCTTGTAGTAGAAGCCGGCCGAAAGCATCGGCGAGGCAATACTGCTGACGGCACCGATGTCGAAAGCGAGCGACGGCCAGCGGTTCTGCGACTGTGCGGTCAATCCGTCATAGAGTTCCTGCACCGTGGCACGCACGTTCGGCGTCTTGCGTGCCGCGTCGCGCTTGATCTCGACCAGCGCGTTCGGCTCTTCGGCGCCGGCCGACAGAAAACCGCGCGGCCGGTGGTACTTGAACGAGCGGCCGACGAGATGGACGCCGTTTGCAAGCAGCGCCGAGGCCAACGTATCGCCCTCGATGCCGGTATAGGGGCGGTCGTCGAAGCTGAAGCCAGCTATCTTTGCCTGTTTGAGCCGCCCGGCGCCGGCAATGCGGAACGTGGCGCTCATTTGGCGGCTCCCGGCAGCTTGGTGGGCTTCGGTTCGCCGGCCTTGTAAGTCATCAGGAACCTGTCGCTGATGGTGTCGCGCACGGCATTGAAGAACCGCGCACAGCCATGCATGTGCCGCCAGCGCTCATAGATGATCCCCTTGGGATTGGAGCGGATGAAAAAGAACTTTTCAAAATCGTCGTCGCTCTCGCCGGCGATGTTTGGGGAACGCGCGATATGCGCCTCGCCGGCGTTGCGGAATTCGAGCTCCGGACGCTCTTCCTCGCAATAGGGGCAGCGGATGAGAAGCATGGTTGGTCCTACAGTTCGCCGTGGCCGACGCGAGCGCCGGCAGGTTGGTCGCAAAGCCTCTGGCCCATCGTCACGAAGGGCGCGACCAGCCGGATGCGCTCCTCGATGCTGGCTACCGGGCGGAAAAGGTCGCGATACGCCATATTGCCGACCGAAAGCGTCATCGGTTCGGTCGTCACGATGACGTAGCGCCGCTCGAATTTTTCGCCTTCCTTGAGATCGGCTGGCCGGTTCTCCATAAAGGTGACCACTCTCTGACCGGCGCTCCAGGCGCAGGCGAGTACACCCTCGTCGACGGAAAACGGCCAATCCGCTTCATTGCCGGCGCGGCTGATGGGCTGCAGGCGCACCTCCTCTGGCGTGGGGATATGGAACAGGCCTTGCTCGCCGGCGAGCATCAGCGGCATGGCGATGGCCATCTCGGTCATCATCAGTGCGCCACCGCCGCCGCCGCCGCCTCGTCGATGAGGCGGCCGGTGCGGAAGCGCTCTATGGTGAAGGGCGCGTTGATCGGGTGCGGATCGTCCCTGGCGATCGTATGGGCAAAGACATGGCCCGAACCCGGCGTCGCCTTGAAGCCGCCCGTGCCCCAGCCGCAATTGACATAGAGGCCGGGCACCGGCGTCTTGGCCAGGATCGGCGAACGGTCCGGCGTCACGTCGACGATGCCGCCCCATGAGCGCAGCATCTTCATGCGCGTGAAGATCGGGAACATCTCGCAGATGGCGTCCAGCGTATGCTGCAAAATGTGCAGCCCGCCGGTCTGCGAATAGGAGACATACTGGTCGGTGCCGGCGCCGATGACGAGCTCGCCCTTGTCGGACTGCGAGATATAGGCATGCACGGTGTTCGACATCACCACGCAAGGCACCACCGGCTTGACCGGCTCCGACACCAGCGCCTGCAGCGGATAGCTTTCCAGCGGCATGCGCACGCCGGCCATGTTCATGATCACCGATGAGTGCCCGGCGGCAACCACGCCGACCTTCCTGGCACCGATGAAGCCGCTCGTCGTCTCGACACCGGTTACCGCGCCGTTCGGCGCGCGCTTGACCCCGGTGACCTCGCAATTCTGGATGATGTGGACGCCGCGCGCCGAGGCGCCGCGCGCATAGCCCCAGGCAACCGCATCGTGGCGCGCCGTGCCGCCGCGGCGCTGCAGGGCAGCACCCATAACCGGGTAGCGCGCACCGGGCGAAATGTTGAGCGGCGGGCAGAATTCCTTTGCCTGCTCCGGCGTCAGCCATTCATTGTCGATGCCGTTCAGCCGGTTGGCGTGGACGTGGCGCTTCAGCACCTGGATGTCGTGGATGTTGTGGGCGAGCATCATGACGCCGCGCGGCGAATACATGACGTTGTAGTTGAGCTCCTGGCTGAGCCCGTCCCACAGCTTCAGCGCATGGTCGTAGATGCCGGCGCTCTCGTCGTAGAGATAGTTCGAGCGGATGATGGTGGTGTTGCGCCCGGTATTGCCGCCGCCGAGCCAGCCTTTTTCCAATACCGCGACGTTGGTGATGCCGTGCACGGTGGCGAGATAATAGGCTGTGGCCAGGCCGTGGCCGCCGGCGCCGACGATGATGACGTCGTACTCCTTCTTCGGCTCCGGCGAGGACCACTGTTCCTCCCAACCCTTATGGCCGCGCATGGCCTCGCGGGCGATGGCGAATACCGAGTATTTCTTCAACGTCGCAGGCCTCGCAAATGACGGCCGGGCAGATCAGCCAGCCCCGGCGCGCGAGCTTGTATCACTAGCGAAACCGTGCTGCCAGCCTTGCACTGTTTGCGACGGCGCTTGCCGTTTTGCGCCGTGGTGAAAAAGCCGCATCCGGCAGGTTGATGCAATTGCCTTCCACCGCTATCCGTCGCCTGACGATCGGAGAATTATGGCGGTGGCTAACGTCTGGTGGAATCTGACATTGCGCTTCTTGCTGGAGCTCGCCGCTTTGCTCGGCCTCGGCATGGCGGGCTGGAGCCTCTCAGCGGGCATGTGGCGCTGGATGCTTGCCGTGGCATTGCCGTTCGTTGCCGCCGCGCTCTGGGGAATCTTCGCGGTGCCGAACGATCCGAGCCGCTCGGGGCGGGCACCGGTTCCGGTGCCGGGCGGTTTGCGGCTGGTGCTCGAACTCGTCATCCTGTTCGGCGGCGCTGCCGGATTCCACCTGGCCGGTTACACGACAGCCGGCATAGCCGTCGCCCTGCTGATCGCCGTCAGCTACGCATTTTCGCTCGATCGGCTCGGCTGGCTGCTTAGGCAATAGTCCAGGCCGACACCACCTCGCAGGTATCGGATGGTTCGCGCCGCCCCGATTTGCGACCAAGCATCCCGATTGCCGGCCAGAGCCGGCGCGAAAAAAGGATGCAGAAAATGTTCGCACTCGCCAACAAGGTCGCCATCGCGCGAGCTGTGTCACTAGCGCCGGGGTCGACCGATCTGCCGGCCGTCATTTGCGAAAACCGGGCTGCCAGCCTTGCCCCTGTTTGCGACGGCGCTTGCCGTTTTGCGCCGTGCTTTCACTGGTCGCTCTTCTGAGCTTCGCCTTTTGAGCGGTCAGCCGGAGCACGCTTCAGGATGGACGGCCCAATTGCATAGGTCGGCCGCAAATAACCTTCGCGGCAATCGGCAGCGATTTTACGAATTTCCGCATCGTCCGACTGCTCCGCCATGGCCACGAAGCGCTCGACGATCACCTCGCGCGGCCTGATAGCCACTGCCGCAGCAAAGCGCCGCAACACCGCATCCGGATTCGCGAGCAACTGTGGCAGGTCCTTGGCACTCGGCATGATATAGTGACCATAAGCATTGACCAGTGTCGTGAAAGCCGAGTCCGGGCGAAGCGCGGCAGCATTTTCCACCGCGAGCTGCAGCTGCCACCGCTCCGCGAGACAGATGAACTCGACGACCTTCCATCGGACACCGGCATGTTCGTCGTCCAGCCGCAGCATTACGCGACCTAGAATAGCCCCATCAGCTGGCGTGGTGCAGTCCCCGAGCGCCTCGATTACATCGAAGCGGGTGCGCGAAGCTTTGCTGTCGAGCAGGTCGGCTATCTCTGCGACAACGCAGTTCAACTTGAAGCGTCGTCTGAAGCCTATTTCGACCGTTATGAACGCAGCCACGGACTGCGTTATGGACATTGCCTGAAACCAGCAGCGGCCGGAGATTTTCAATCGGAAAGCCTTCTTTGAACTCCGAAAGAAGGTCGTTCGCCAAATTGCCCTCGCCCTCGTAGCCGGGCTCCAGCAACTTGCTCATCATGTCTTGGGGGGTCATTGCAAATGGGTGGCGCGTCCACCCGCAATTTTGGATGACGACCCGTAGCCTGGTGGCCAGCGGACGTCAAGAAGCGCTGTCGGCCACAGCGCAGGTATCGGGTGGCTCGCGCCGCCCCGATCTGCGACCAAGCATCCCGATTGCCGGCAAGGGCCGGCGCCAAAAAGGATGCAAAAAAATGCTCGCACTTATCAACAAAGTTGCCATCGTCACCGGCGCCAGTTCCGGCATCGGCCGCGCCACGGCAAAGCTCTTTGCCGAGGAAGGCGCCAGGCTCGTCGTCGCCGCCCGCCGCCAGGCGGAACTCGATGCGCTGGTTGCCGAAATCGAAGACGCCGACGGCACGGCCGTCGCCCTTGCCGGCGATGTCCGTGACGAAGCCTACGCAAAAGCCCTGGTCGACCTGGCGGTCGAGAAATTCGGCGGGCTCGACATCGCCTTCAACAATGCCGGCTCGGTCGGTAGGATGGGGCCGGTTTCGGAGCTGTCGCTGGAGGGCTGGCGCGAGACACTCGATACCAATCTGACCAGCGCCTTTCTCGGCGCGAAATACCAGGTGCCGGCGATGGTCGAACGCGGCGGCGGCTCGCTGA
Source organism: Mesorhizobium sp. M0040 (assembly GCF_040323505.1). Lineage (NCBI taxonomy): Bacteria > Pseudomonadati > Pseudomonadota > Alphaproteobacteria > Hyphomicrobiales > Phyllobacteriaceae > Mesorhizobium > Mesorhizobium sp. M0040. The sequence goes on along the minus strand of NZ_JAMYVA010000001.1, from coordinate 95,892 downwards.
TCTTCACCTCAACCTTCGTCGGCTACACGGTCGGCATGCCCGGCATGACCAGCTATGCCGCGAGCAAGGCCGGACTGATCGGATTGACGCAGGTGCTGGCCGCCGAATTTGGCGCCAAGGGCGTCCGGGTCAACGCGCTGCTGCCGGGCGGCACCGACACGCCTTCGGCGACATTCAACACACCTGAATCGCGGGCGTTCGTCGAAAACCTGCATGCCTTGAAGCGCGTCGCCGAGCCAGAGGAGATCGCCCGCTCGGCGCTTTACCTGGCTTCCGATGCATCGAGCTTCACCACCGGCACGGCACTGTTCGCCGACGGCGGTGTCTCGATCACCCGCACGTGAAGCGTTTCGCGGTTGGCGTCGGCCCGCCAGCCGCAATGTCGGCCGCCAGCCGCAATGCCGGAAAAACCGGTCTTGCTTTTCCCGGCGATTTGACGATTCCGTCTTCTCCTCGAAAACGGGTTGGAAACATGCTGCTGATCAGGACCTATATCGCTGCAAGCGCAATCGAAGGCGTCGGCGTGTTCGCCGCCGAGCCGATCCGGAAAGGGGCGCAGATCTGGCGGCTCGATCCGGACTTCGACCGGCTGATCCCGATGGAAAGATACGAGACGGCGCCGCCGCACCTCAAGGAATTGCTCGACAGATATGCCTATCCCAGTCCGGACCGGCCGGGCTTCATGGTCTATGAGGTCGACAATGGCCGCTTCATGAACCACGCCGACAAGCCGAACACCGACTTTTCGCAATATGGCGGGGCCACCGCAACCCGCGACATCGCCGCCGGCGAGGAGATAACCTGCGACTACGGCGAGTTCTTCGAGGGTTTCGAGCAGCTCCACCTGGCCACCGCATAGCGGCGCCTATCTGACCCAAGGCGAATTTTGTTCTTGCTTTGTGCCGGCAGCTATGCTAATAATCTCCATATGGTGCTGATTCACACCAATGACCCCCGCCGAGGCGGGTTTTTCGTTTCCGGATCGGGACCGCCTCTCAATCGGCTGTGGACAGAGCCCCTTGATTCTGCTATCAGCCGCCCCAATTCGTGGTGTAACGCGCCGCGGAGGCTTGCGGCTATGGCCGCTTGCCTGTTGATTTCAAACCCGAAAGACAGGATTGCACGTGCAGGTACTCGTCCGCGACAACAATGTTGATCAGGCGCTTCGCGCGCTCAAGAAAAAGATGCAGCGCGAAGGCATCTTCCGCGAAATGAAGATGCGCGGACATTACGAGAAGCCCTCCGAGAAGCGCGCCCGTGAAAAGGCGGAAGCCGTGCGCCGTGCCCGCAAGCTGGCCCGCAAGCGCGCCCAGCGCGAAGGCCTGCTGCCGATGACGCCGCGTCCGGTCGCGGCCGGTGCTGCCGGTGCCGGTGCTCCGCGTCCGCCGCGGTTCTGACGTCAATTTTTCGTCCTTTTCCAAGGATATCCAAGGTGGCGCGATGCGGAATCGCCGCCACCTTTTTGTTGTGAGTTCGACCCGGTCCGAGAGGACCGGTTGGGAGAGATGCCGGTTCGGAGGGGGAACGGACCAGACGGCGCAGTAAGGACAGGGCAGACATGGACGCAATCACCGTAGAGCGCAGAACCGCGTGGCGCGGCCTCGCCCTGACGGCAGCCCTGCTTTCCGGGATGGCGCTTGCCAGCTGCCAGAGCGTTCCGACCGGCGAGTTCAACAACATCGACAAGGCGCAAGCCTCGACCGAGAACATCTCCTCGCTGTCGGCGGTGATCCAGCGCAACCCCCAGGATCCGGAAGCCTACAATGTGCGCGGCTCGGCCTATGGCCGCGGCGGCCAGTACCAGGCGGCGCTGAAGGACTTCAACACCGCCATCCAGCTCAATCCGAATTTTTACCAGGCCTATTCGAACCGTGCGCTCATCCAGCGCTTCCTCGGCGATCAGGCGAGCGCGCTCGCCGACTACAATCGCTCGATCCAGATCAATTCCAACTATGACGCCGCCTATATCGGCCGCGGCAATCTCTACCGCAGGGCCGGCCGGGTCCAGGAAGCCTTCAACGATTTCCAGAAGGCCATCCAGCTCGACACGACCGATGCGCGCGCCTATCACAATCGCGGCCTGATCTACCAGAGTCAGGGCCAGCACGCCTTTGCCATCGAGGATTTCTCGACCGCCATTTCGTTGGCGCCGGACGCCTCCGAGCCCTACAATGGACGCGGCCTCTCCTACCTTGCCATGAACGACGAGGACAATGCCTTCGCCGACTTCAACATGGCCATCAAGCTCGACGGCAAGAATGCCGAGGCCTGGTCCAACCAGGCGTTGATCTACGAGCGGCGCGGCGACAAGGTCAGGGCCGCGAAATCCTACCGCGAAGCCGTGCACCTCAATCCGACCTACCAGCCGGCCAAGGACGGCCTGGCCCGCACCAGTGCCGGCTGAGCGGCCGGTTAATCGGGCCTCCGATTCCACACTCCGACAACCCTGCGTTTAGCTTCGCCTTGCTGGCGCCAAGTTTTCGGCGGAACGCTCGGCGTGCTCAGCCGTTTGTACAAGGCAATTTCGAAAGGACCCTGCCATGATCAAGAAACTCGCTTGTGCCGCTGCTCTCGCCACGACCGTCGTTGCCGCTCCCGCCAGCGCCAGCAAGCTCCAGCTCGGCGTGCTCGACTGCACCATCGACGGCGGCACGGCCTATCTCGTCACCTCCAACAAGGGTGTTTCCTGTGTCTTTCGTCCGCATCGTGGCGGCCCCTCCGAAGTCTATACCGGGGTGATTTCCAAGCTCGGCGTCGATGTCGGCCGGACGCATCAGGGCCAGCTGGTATGGGCGGTTCTGGCGGCGACCCGCAACCACGATGAAGGCGACCTTGCCGGCAGCTATTATGGCGTGAACGCCGAGGCCAGCGTGGTCACCGGTGGCGGCGCCAATCTCCTGGTCGGCGGCCTCGACAGCGCCTTTTCGCTGCAGCCGCTCAGTGTCCAGGCACAGACCGGCGTCAACCTGGCTGTCGCCGTCACTTCGCTGGACCTGATCCACTCCTTCAAATAGGCGGCCTCTGGCAAATACGGCCCGTGGCCTTTCATCATGCGCCGGGATAGGACGGTTCCGCGCCGCGTAGTCGCCGGCGCGTGGCAGCCTTTTGATTGGGCGCCTTGCGGCTTCGAAATTGACCGATGATCGCGCGGTGGCGCCAAACTCATTCTGCGCGCAGCGCTTCGATCGGCTGTAGGCTTGCGGCCTTGCGGGCGGGATAGTAGCCGAAAAAGACGCCTACAGCCGCGGCAAAGCCGATAGCCAGCAGGACGGCGCTGAGATCGATGATCACCGGCCATTGAGCGATAGACCCAACGGCGATTGCAGCAACAATCCCAATACCAGCACCTAGAATACCCCCGAGCAGGGCAAGCGTTGCTGCCTCAACGAGAAACTGGGCAAGGATATCTCGCCGTCGCGCGCCCACCGCAAGCCGCAGTCCGATCTCGCGGACCCGCTCCGTCACCGTCGCCAGCATGATGTTCATGATGCCGATCCCGCCCACGACCAGCGAAATTGAGGCCACCGCCGAAAGCAGCAGCGATACCACGCGTGTGGTCGAACCTTCGGCATTCGCAGCTTCGGCGAGGTTGCTCACCATGAAGCTGTCTTCCTGACCTGTCCGCAACCGGTGACGCTGCCACAGGAGTTGGCGGATCGCTGCCATCGTGCCCTCGGCCGAGGTCCAATCGGCGAACTTGACGGTGATGTTGTGTACGAAGGTCGGATTGGCACGGCTCGTGCCAATGAACTGACGTCGCGCCGTCCTCAGCGGCACAAGTGCCACATCGTCCTGATCATCGCCCCACACGCTCTGGCCCTTCCGCTCCAGCAGTCCGATCACCGTGAACGGCACGTCGCGGATGCGGATCGCGGCGCCCAGCGGATCGGCTTTTCCGAACAACTTCTCCCGCATCGTCGTTCCGAGGAGCACCACGTTGGCGACGCGGTTGTTGTCCTCCGGGGTCATCTCCTGCCCGGCAATAACCCTCCACTCGCGCGCTGAGAAATATTCCGGCGTCACGCCGCGAAGCACGCCTTGCCAATTGGCGGAGCCGATCGTGAACTGCTCGCGGGCGTAGAGGAGTGGCGCCGCCACCACGACGCCGGGGATCTCCATTCCGATCGCCGCCGCGTCCTCTTCACTCAGCCGCGGCGCGCCACCGGCCCCAAGCCGCACGCTGCCCATCTTCGCACTGCCCGGACTGACGCTGATGAGGTTGGCGCCGAGGCTGCGGATCTGCGCGGTGATCCGTTCGCGCGCACCAACCCCGATCGCGATCATCACCACGACAGCGGCCACACCGATGATGATGCCCAACATGGTGAGCGCGCTGCGCATATGATGGGAGCGTAATGATCGCAGGGCGGTTCTTGTGCTACCGGACATTGTTGTACGCCAGCGCTAGACGGCGAGTGTCATCCAAAGGTCGGACCTGCTGTATGACAGGGGTGTCTGACAGAACGCGGCCGTCTCGAAAGGCTACAATGCGATCCGTATGGGCAGCTATCTCAGCCTCATGGGTGACCAGCACAATGGTCAGGCCCTCTCCATTGAGTCGGCGGAAAATTGCCATGATCTCCAGCCCTGTCTGGCTGTCGAGCGCACCAGTGGGTTCATCGGCCAGTAGAAGTAAAGGCTCCGTCACCAGGGCGCGGGCAATGGCAACGCGCTGCTGTTGTCCGCCCGAGAGTTCGGCAGGAGTATGTCTGGCCCGATCGGCGAGCCCTACCTTGGCCAGCATCGCCAGCGCTGCGCGCCGCCGCTCACCAGCCCACATGCGGCGATAGACAAGCGGCAGTTCCACGTTTTCTAGTGCGCTGGCCCGCGGCAGCAGATTGAACGACTGAAACACGAAACCGATGTTCCTATTGCGGATCGCAGCGAGTTCATCGTGATGGAGTCCACCGACGTCTACCCCGTTCAGCCGATAACGGCCTTCACTCGGACTGTCGAGGCAGCCCAGTATGTTCATGAAGGTAGACTTGCCCGATCCTGAAGATCCGATCACCGCGACGAATTCGCCTCGTTGAATCGTCATGCTCACCCCTTCGAGCGCCCACACCGGCTCTCCGCCAACACGGTAGCAATGGCGCAGCCGGTCGACGTCAATCAGAGCCATGAATACCTCACCACAACCGGAACTTGACCAGGACGGAAGACGCGTCATCGTCCCGACGCGGAGCAGTGGCAAGCCCCATAATGACCTGCTGCCCCTCAGTCAGGTCGCCTGCCAGCACCTCTGTTGCACGACCGTCGGTGATTCCAAGCCGGAGCGAGACAAGCTTCGGCTCGCGGTCTGGCCCAAATACAAATACCTCGCCCGGGCTTCCCGCCTCTACGCCCGTTTCGGCAATGGCCGGCGCGGTTGATCGCGCCTCGTCCCCGGTATCGCTCGGCGGCCGAAAACGCAGGGCCGCATTGGGCACTTTCAAGACTCCCTGTCGCTTGGCCATTACCACGCTCAGATTGGCGGTCATGCCGGGCAACAGCAGCTCATCGGAATTTTGCGTACCGACCACCACTATGTATGTGACGACGTTTTGAACGACCTGCGGTGCCTTGCGTATCTGTTTTACCGTGCCGGTGAAAATTCGGTCGGGATAGGCATCGGCGGTGAAAGTAACCGGCTGCCCAAGCGCAAAACGGCTAATGTCGGCTTCCACCACGGAAGCTTCCACCTGCATCTCAGTCAGGTCTTGAGCTATGGTGAACAGTATCGGGGTCTGCAGGCTAGCCGCCAGGGTCTGACCGCCACTGACGGCGCGATTGACCACCGTGCCGGTGACCGGCGCGCGTACATAGGTGCGGTCAAGATCAATTTGGGCCTGCTGAAGCACCGCTTCCTTCTGCTTCACCTGGGCAAGCGTGTTGGCGAGTTCCGCTTCTGCCATGTTGAGTGTCGCCTTGGCGGCTCGAACGACTGCCGATTGCGACAGTTCCTCGGCCTGGGCGGCAGTCGCCTGCGCCTTGGCAGAATTGTGCGCGGTATTCTCCCGCTCCCATTCTCCCACCGCGATGATCTTCTGCTTAGCCAGGGAACGTTTGCGGTTCACTTCCTGCGCCGCACCATCGAGCGCGATTTCGGCGCGTGTAGTCTGTGCGGCTGCAGAATCATATCTGGCCTCGGCGGTCTCCATCTCTGCCCTGGCCCGCTCGATCTGCGCCCGATGTACCGAAACCTGCGTTTGCGCCATCTCCCGTTCGGCAAGGGCTTGCGCTACTCTCGCTTCGTAAATCTCCGGCTCAACCCGGGCTATCACCTGGCCTTTGGTGACCTTGGAGTTGAAGTCGACATAGAGGTCCTTCACCCGACCCGAGAGCTGAGAACCGACTTCCACCATAACTAGCGCGTTCAGCGTGCCAGCCGCCTGCACCGTTGTGACGATATCGCCGCGCTCCACGGCTTGCGTGCGATAGGCGGGGGTATCGGGCCGGATGGAGGAAGGCTCGAGGAGAGCTGAGAGCTGATTGAAGGCCGACAAAACCTGGCCGGAAGTCGCCGATGGTGTCGGTCCCATGGAACTCCCGGGCGTTACCGCCGCGCCGAGGATTACCGTAACGAACAAAACGCTGCGCATCATGTTCTGACCACCTCTGAGCCGGAAGGGAAAGGTAATCCCTTCCAGCTCTTTAATCTGCACTTGGCAGTGCCGCAGAGGAATTCTACAAACCTATAGAATAAACCCGTCAACAGCCAAATACATAGATGTTTATTCGACAATTTCGGATATTACTACTTGCAGTGGCCGGGATTACCCTCGCAGGCCGTCTCGGTCTTGTTGCCAATGTTGCCTTGGCCTTCAGCCGTATCCTGCGTTGCCGTGCCGAACGCATTGCCATTCACATCCTTCTTGGTCTCATTGCACACGCAGTCCGGAACCGACCCCGTCTTTGTACAGGAGGCCACGCCAGCGGTGCCGCAGAAGTCCGTGCACTGCGTCGCCGACACGCCAGGACAGGCGTTCTGCGCTAGCGCTCCGCCTGTTCCGAGCAACAGTGTTCCACCCCAGAAGGCGACAACCGCGGCCACCTTTAAACCACTATGTCTGATAATCATGTTCTCCTCCGATTTTGCCAGAGCTAGAGTGTGCTGCGCAGGCCATCTCTGGCACTGGTCGGCAGCATGAGGGCGCAACAAAGCCCTCGATTCGGCTCGATCGATTATGCTGTGGGGGATGCGGAAGTTATGAGGCCGCCAGCAACGGCTTTAAGCCGCCGGGCCTCCCAAGACTCTTTCGGGTGACAAGACTCTTTCGGATGAAGGGCCCTCTGCGGCGCACAGAATCGCCGCAATACTTGGCCTGCGCAAATCGGCAGCGCCCATTGTCGTGCTCCAGTACGACTGTAAGCGGGAATATTTCTTCTTGCTAATATATTAACCATATTTGCGGAAGCTGGCAACCAGTATCTGGGATATACGTCGGTTGAGGTGCTGCTAAATCGATTGGTAGAACGGCGTGAACATCGCAATCGGCGTCAACCAGTATGAGTTGCGCCGCAGAGCGGGTTGATCGTGGTGCCGAGATGCACGATCACCCTGGCTTTCCGCCTACATCATCATCTCAGCACACCGGAAAAACCGCTTGAACTCAACTGCGGTTGAGGTTTTACAAGCCGTCCCCGAAGCGCCGCGTGCCCATTTGGAGACGAAGAGCGCTCCAATATTTTAGACCAGCGTCTAGGGAAGCTCGGGGGACTGGATGACCAAAACAAGCACAAACGGGGTCGATTGGCGCGCGCTGTGGGCGAGCGGCGATCTGGCGCGCTTCTGCTTCATCAGCCTCGGCATTCTGCTGCACGCCACCAACGAAACCATGGTAGCAACGGTCATGCCGGCCATGGTCGGCGAACTTGCCGGCGTGCAACTGGTCGGCTGGTCGCTGGCGATCTACGAGCTCGGCGCCATCGTTGCCGGTGCGGCCGCCGGACGGCTGGTGAGCTATGTCGCGCTGCGTACCAACATGATGGTCGCCGCAATGCTCTATGCCGCCGGCGCGCTGGTCTGCGCCACCGCGCCTTCGATGCCGCTGTTCCTCTGCGGCCGCCTGATCGAAGGGCTCGGTGGCGGCGCGCTGGTGTCGCTGGCCTTCGTCTCGGTCGAGCGGCTGTTTGCCCGCGCGATCTGGCCGCAGCTTTTCGGCGTCATGTCGGCGATCTGGGGTGTCGCCGCCTTCAGCGGGCCGGTGCTCGGCGCGGTCATGACCGAATTCTCGTCCTGGCGCTGGGCCTTCGGCGTCTTCACCCTGGGAGGCACGGCCATGGCGCTGGCAAGCTTCCTCGTGCTCGATACGCCTGAAGCAACGAGGCCGCAGGCGACGGGCGGCTCGGCGCCGCCCTTCCCCTTTGCGGCACTTGGCTGCCTCGCCGGCAGCGTCGTGCTGATTGCCACTGCCGGCGTCGACATCGCCCTGCTGCGCTCGTCGCTGCTGCTCACCCTCGGCCTGATCGGCCTGGCGCTGTTTATCTATATCGACGCACTGAAGCCGCGCTCGCGCCTGTTCCCGTCGCGGCTGTTCTCATGGCGCTCGCCGGTCGGCGCGGGCATGACCATGGTCGCGGCGTTTTCGGTGGCGACCTGCTCGTTCGCGGTCTACGGACCACTGCTTCTGACCAGCCTGCACGGCATTCCGATCCTGACCACCGGCTACATCATCGCCGCCGAATCGATCGCCTGGTCGATCCTGTCGATCCTCGTCGCCAATGCGCCACCGGAGCGCGAGCGGCTGATCATCGTCGGCGGGGCGCTGATGATCGCCACGGGCGTCGCCGGTTTCGCCTATACGGTGCCGGCCGGCTCGATCCCGCTGATCCTGTTTTGTGCTTTGTTGCAAGGCGGCGGCTTCGGCATAGCCTGGCCGTTCGTCACGCGTGTCATCGTGGCATCGGCCAAGGAAGGCGAGCAGACGATCGCCTCGGCCGCCGTGCCGACCATGCAGCGCATCGGCTATGCCGTGGGTGCGGCACTGACCGGCATCGTCGCCAACGCCAGCGGCTTTTCCGAAGGCCTGAACCGCGAGGCCGCGGCGAACGTCGCCGCCTGGCTGTTCCTCGCCTTCATACCGCTCGGCATCCTGGGATGCCTCGCCGCCTTGCGGATTTCGGGGGCGACCGACACGAAGCCGGCGAAGCTGTCAATCTCCGTGGGGGAGATTGACTAGACAACGACCGTCTTCAGCCGGTCGGCGATCAGTGCCGCGAGCCGCGTCGCCACCTCGTCCTTGCTCATCTCCGGCCATTCCTCGACGCCGGCCTTCGAGACGATCCGCACCTTGTTGCGGTCGCCGCCCATCACGCCCGGGGAACCATCTTCATGCGAGACATCATTGGCGACGATAAGATCGGCACCCTTTTTTGCAAGCTTGGCCTGGGCGTTCCTGACCAGGTCCTGCGTCTCCGCAGCGAAACCGACCACCAGCATCGGCCGCTTTTTGTGGTGCCCGACACCGGCAAGAATATCGGGATTTTCCACCATCTGCAGCGCCGGCGGCCCCTCGCCCGCCATCTTCTTGATCTTTTCCCCGGCCGAACTTTGAGCGCGCCAGTCGGCAACAGCCGCGACGAACACTGCCGCGTCGGCCGGCAGCAGTTGCTCGACGGCGTCCTTCATCTCGACGGCCGTTTCGACGTGCAGCGTGGCGACGCCGGCCGGATCGGCAATGCCGACCGGGCCGGAGACGAGACGCACGTCGGCGCCGAGCCTGGCCAGCGCCGCCGCAATGGCGTGGCCCTGCTTGCCCGACGACCGGTTGGCGATGTAGCGGACCGGGTCGATCGCTTCATGCGTCGGCCCGGAGGTGACAATGATCTTCCTGCCCGCCAGCGGCTTTGGCCGGCTGTCGAGCAGCGCCTCGATCGCGGCGACGATCTCCAGCGGCTCGGCCATGCGGCCCTCGCCCACCTCGTTGCTTTCGGCCATCTCGCCTTTCGCCGGGCCGACGAATGCGACGCCGTCCTTGCCCAGCATCGAGCGGTTGCGGCGGACCGCCGGATGCGCCCACATTTTCGGGTTCATCGCCGGCGCCATCAAAACTCGCTTGTCGGTGGCGATGAGCACGGTCGAGGCAAGGTCGTTGGCGTGGCCATTGGCGAGCTTTGCCATCAGGTCGGCGGTGGCCGGCGCCACGACCAAAAGGTCGGCCTCGCGCGACAGCCTGATATGGCCGATGTCGTGCTCGTCCTGCCGATCGAACAGTTCGGTGAAAACATGGTCGGCGGACAGCACCCCGGCCGACAGCGTAGTGACGAACTCCTGCGCCGCCGCGGTCATCACCACCCGCACTGCCGCACCGCGCTCGCGCAGCCGGCGGATCAGGTCGAGCGCCTTGTAGGCGGCGATGCCGCCGCCGATGATCAGCAGGATGCGCTTGCCGGAGAGGATGCCTCGCGGGCTGGAGACGGCGACCACCGGCGTTGCTGGACTCTGCGAACTCGTCAGTTCGCGCAGTGTTTTCTCGATCTGGTCGATGCGACCGGCCGAACCGAACTGACCTTCGACCGCTGCGCGGATCATCACCCGCGCCTGGTCTTCCATCGACCGGCCATTCTCCGCCGCCAGTCGGCGCAGCAGGTCCTTGACCTCGTCATCAAGGTTGCGGATCGTGATGCTGGCCATCTGATTGCACCTTGCCCGGAATTGCTGAGTGCAATGATAGCAATGCAATCACTTTGCAACAAGCGCTAGAATATACGCCAGGCGATATACACCAGCGTCAGCGCGATCACCCACAGCGCCAGCCGGCCGGAGCGGGTGTGGCGCGCCTCGGCTTTGCCGATCGCGTCCGCCGTCCCCTCGTCGAAGCGCAGGCCGTTTTCGGCCATCAGGTCGATCTCACGCGACAGCCGCTCGGTACGGGCTGCGAGGTCCGGTGCCTGGCGGGCCAGCGCCAGCAGCGCGCTGGCACCGTCGCGCGCATCGGCCAGCAGCGCGCGCGGGCCGAGATTGCGGGCAATCCAGCCGCTGACCACCGGCTCTGACGTCTTCCACATGTTGAAGGCCGGGTCGAGGGTGCGGGCGACGCCTTCGACAACGACCATGGTCTTCTGCAGCAGCACCAGCTCGGACCGCGTCGCCATGTCGAAGAGGTCGGTCACTTCGAACAGCAGCGTCAGCAGCTTGGCCATCGAGATGGTCTCGGCCGGCTGGCCGTGGATCGGTTCGCCGATCGCCCGGATCGCCTGGGCGAAGGCCGCGACATTGTGCTGGCGCGGCACGTAGCCGGCCTCGAAATGCACCTCGGCGACGCGCTGGTAATCGCGCGTGATGAACCCGTAGAGGATTTCGGCGAGGAAGCGGCGCTCCTTTTTGCCGAGCCGGCCGGCAATGCCGAGATCGACGGCGACGATGGTGCCGTCGGCTTCGATAAACAGGTTGCCCGGGTGCATGTCGGCGTGGAAGAAACCGTCACGCAGCGTATGGCGCAGAAACGACTGAACGAGGTTGGCGGCAATCGCCTTCAGGTCGTGGCCGGCGGCGGCGAGGCCGGCAATATCGTTCATCTTGATGCCGTCGACCCATTCCATGGTCAGCACGTCACGACCGGTGCGCTCCCAGTCGACCGACGGCACACGGAAGCCGGGATCGTCCTTGGTATTCTCGCCGAGCTCCGAAAAAGCCGCCGCCTCCAGCCTCAAATCCATTTCGATCTTGGTGGTCTGGGCCAGCGTCTCCGTCACCTCGACCGGCCGCAGCCGGCGCGACGACGGGATGTATTTTTCCTGCAGCCGGGCGGCGAGGAAATAGCTCTCGAGATCGCGAAAGAAGCGGCGGCGCACGCCCGGCCGGATGACCTTCACCGCCACCTGGGTAACGACGCCGTCCTGCAGCGTTTCGGCGGTATGGACCTGGGCGATCGAGGCGGCGGCGACGGCCTCGCCAAAACTGACATAGAGCTCGTCAACCTTGCGTCCGAGCGAGGCCTCTATCGCGGCAACAGCCTCGGCCTTCGGAAACGTCTGCATCTTGTCCTGCAGCATGGCGAGATCAAACGCGATATCGTTTCCGACGACGTCCGGCCGTGTCGCCAGGAACTGGCCGAGCTTGACGTAGGACGGGCCGAGCCGCACGACCGCCTTGGCCAGCCTGTCGCCGCGCTCATAGGCAAGCGCGCGACGGCGGGTGAATAGCCGGGCCATGCGCCAGCCGAATTTCGGCAAGCCGAAGAGCTCGTCGCCGGGCAAAGCCGCGATGACGCCCTCGCGGACCAGCACCCAGCCGGCCCGCACGAGCCTGAAACCAGCGCCGATGCTGCTCATGGCTGGCTTTGCCTCGCCGATTTCCTAGACCGGCGAAGAGCACATTGAGTACGAAAGATACGGGCCAGCCTCAAAGCTTCCAGCCCGAGTGGAGCGCGGCGATGCCGCCGGAGTAGTTGCGGAACGAGGCGCGGTCGAAGCCGGCGCGGGAAATCATCGCCGCGAAATTCTGCTGATTGGGAAACTTGCGGATCGATTCGACCAGATAGGAATAGGGCTCGTCATCGCCGGTCACCACCTTGCCGATCCGCGGGATGGCGTTGAACGACCATGCTTCATAGACCTTGTCGAGCAGCGGCATCTCGACCTCGGAAAATTCAAGGCAGAGAAAGCGCCCGCCAGGCTTCAGCACGCGATAGGCTTCGGCAAGCGCCACATCGATGCGCGGCACGTTGCGGATGCCGAAAGCGATGGTGTAGGCGTCGAAAGTGGCGTCGGCAAAAGGCAGTTCCTCGGCATTGGCTTCGACGAAATCGGTATTTGCCGACAGGCCTTTTTTCTCGGCCCGGTCGCGGCCGACGGCGAGCATCGAGCCGTTGATATCGAGAACCGTTGCATGAGCGTGCCTGCCGCTCGCCTCGACGATGCGGAAGGCGACATCGCCGGTGCCGCCGGCAACGTCGAGAACGCTCCAGCCCGGCCGCTTCGGTGGATTGAGCCAGGCGACCATGGCGTCCTTCCACAACCGATGCAAGCCGGCCGACATCAGGTCGTTCATCAGGTCGTAGCGGTTCGCCACATTGTGGAAAACATCATTGACCAGGGACTGCTTGTCGCCTGGCCCTACCCGCTTGAAACCATAGGAGGTTTCCATGCCGCCCGCAGCAGTGGTTCTTTCAACCGACATCGTTTTGATCCGCCATAAAATCGGCGGGACCATAGCCGATCGATGGTGCGGGCGCTATTGTTTAAGGCGCGGTGTTCGGCCGCGCTTCGAAGCAGGTTCCGGAAAAGTGTCACACGGTTTTCCGACAGGAACTTGCGTCATAAGAAAAAGCCTGACGGGATAATTGAATGCCTTTGAAAGCAGAACTGCACTGCCACATCGAAGGGGCAGCGGCGCCTGAACTCGTCCTCCGCCAGGCTGAGAAATACGGCAAGGATGCCTCGCCCTACATCCAGGACGGCTCCTTCGTCTGGCACGACTTCACCTCTTTCCTCGCCGCCTACGACTTCTCGTCGGACCTGTTCCGCACCGAAGAAGACTATGCGCGGCTGGCCGATCATTACCTGACCAGCCTCGCCCGCGACGGCGCCATCTATTCCGAGGTTTTCACCTCGCCCGACCATGCCAGCAAGGCCGGGCTGTCGCCGAAGGCCTATACCGACGCGCTCGGCGAAGGCATGGCCCGCGCCAAGGCGAAGACCGGCATCGAAGGCCGCATGATCGTCACCGGCGTGCGCAATTTCGGTGTCGAATCGATCGAGCGAGCGGCGCGTTTCGCCGCGCGCTGCGGGCATCCGCTGGTCACCGGTTTCGGCGTCGCCGGCGACGAGCGGATAGGCGACCTGGAAGATTATGTCAGGGCCTTCGAGATCGCCCGCGAGGCCGGCCTCGGCATCACCGTCCATGCCGGCGAATTGATGGGCTGGGAGAGCGTCGAGGCGGCACTCGATCACATCCGCCCGTCTCGCATCGGCCATGGCGTGCGCGCCATCGAGAACCCCGAGCTTGTGCGGCGCATCGCCGACGAAGGCGTCGTGCTCGAATGCTGCCCTGGCTCCAACATCGCCCTGAAAATCTTCGACAGCTTCGCCGACCATCCCTTCCCCGCCTTGCGGGCAGCGGGCTGCAAGGTGACGCTCAACTCCGATGACCCGCCCTATTTCTGGACCTCGCTGAAACGCGAATACGACATCGCTGCCGAGCATTTTGCGATGGACGACAAGGCGCTCACCGCCGTCACCAGGACGGCCATCGAGGCAGCCTTCGTCGACAGGAAGACCAGGGCGGTGCTGCTGGGCAGGCTCGGCGCCAAGGGCAGGTGAATGGTGAATGGTGAATGGTTCACCCGGCGCTTCGGTTCGTCAACCGCGAGTTTTCCGCGCAACCAAGGACTCGCAAACCAGTTCACTATTCACTATTCACTATTCACTATTCACCATTCACCATCCACTATTCACCTGCGCAGTTGGAGAACACCATGAAGGGCGTTACCGTCGTCGATCATCCGCTTGTCCAGCACAAGCTGACCATCATGCGCAAGAAGGAAACTTCGACGGCCGGCTTCCGGCGGCTGCTGCGCGAGATCTCGCTGCTGCTCGGCTACGAGGTCACCCGCAACCTGGAACTGACGACGACTACGATCGAGACGCCGATCGAGACGATGGAGGCGCCGACGCTGGAGGGCAAAAAACTGGTCTTCGCCTCGGTGCTGCGCGCCGGCAACGGCTTGCTCGAAGGCCTGCTCGATCTGGTGCCGGCGGCGCGTGTCGCCCATATCGGCCTCTATCGCGACCATGAGACGCTGGAAGCGGTCGAGTATTTCTTCAAGGCGCCGGGCGACCTCGCCGACCGGCTGGTGATCGTCGTCGATCCGATGCTGGCGACCGCCAATTCGGCGATCGCGGCGATCGACAAGCTGAAAGGCCGCGGTGCCACCAACATCCGCTTCCTCTGCCTGTTGGCGGCACCAGAGGGCCTCGAGCGGTTTACCCAGGCGCATCCCGATGTTCCGGTCTTCACCGCTTCCATCGACCGCCAGCTCAACGAAAAGGGCTACATCATGCCGGGTCTCGGCGATGCCGGCGACCGCATGTACGGCACCAAATAGATCCGTTTACCGATTGTTTACGCAAACGGCTGGTTTCCGCACTCGTTAAAGCGGCAATCACCATGTCGGACTAAGGATCGGCAACAACAAAGGCCGGTCCATGCTGCGCAAGCTCCTCATCCTTGGCGTGTTTGCCGGAACGTCGGCATCGCTGCCGATCGTGTATCAGTCCAATTCACAGGTAATCGAGCGGCTGTTGAAATCCGCCATCGGAGCCAGGCCGGCCGACACACAAACCGACCTGAATCTCGCCGCCGTCCCGGACAGGCCCACAACGCCGCAGCCGCTCGGCCGCAAGGTCGTCGTCACCGCGGACTCGCGCGGGCATTTCATGTCGGTCTTCAAGTTGAACGGCCGCCAGATCGACGGCATGATCGATACCGGTGCCACGCTCGTCGCCATCAACACCTCGACTGCGCGCAGGATCGGCATCTCGCTCAATTCGACGGACTTCAGCCATCAGGTCAACACCGCCAATGGTGCGATCAAGGCCGCCGTGGTGACGATTGATCGCCTGCAGATCGGCAAGATCACCGTCGAGGGCGTCGAGGCCGTCGTGCTCGACGACAGGGCGCTGCACACCAACCTGATCGGCATGAGCTTTCTGCAGCGGCTCGAAAAATACCAGGTCGAAGGCGGCAAGCTGCTGCTGGTTCAGTGATTACCCGCGCGGCAGGATCCGCCGGATGACGGTTTTTTCCGTGGCCGGTTTGGAAGTGCCGATCATATAGGCCGAAAGCACGGCGGCCGCGGCCGCTTCGGCATCCCCGGTATTACGGGCATGGACCAGCGCCAGCGCTTCGCCGGCCCGCACTTCAGCACCGACCGGCAACAGCCTGGTGATGCCGACGGCGTGATCGATCCTGTCGTCGGGCCGCGTCCGCCCGCCGCCAAGCCCGACCACGGCAAGCCCGATCTCGCGGGTCGCGATGCCGGTGACAAAGCCGTTCGCGCTCGCCTTGACAGCGAATTCCGTTGCCGCTTTCGGCAAATATTTTTCCGGATTGTCGACAAAGTCGACCGGACCACCCAGTGCCGCCACCATGCGCGCGAAGACGGCAGCGGCGCGGCCGCCGGCCAGCGTTTCGGCGGCGCGGCGCAGGCCGTCCTGGTTGGACGACACCAGGCCTGCCGATTGCAGCATCTCGGCGGCCAGCGCCAGCGTCACGTCCTCCAGCCGCCGGTCGCGAAAGCGGCCGGTGAGAAAATCGACGGCGTTGCGCACCTCGACCGCATTGCCGGCGGCGGACGCCAGCGGCTCGTTCATGCCGGTGACCAGCGCCGAGGCCTTAAGGCCGGCGCCATTGGCGACGTCGACCAGGCTGTTGGCCAGTGCGGTTGCGTCGCGCGATTTCTCCATGAAGGCGCCGTTGCCGACCTTGACGTCGAGCACCAGCGAATTGAGGCCGGCCGCCAGCTTCTTCGACAGGATCGAGGCGGTGATCAGCGGCACCGATTCCACCGTTCCTGTCACATCGCGGATCGCGTAGAGCCTGGCGTCGGCGGGTGCCAGATCGGCGGTCTGGCCGATGACGGCACAGCCGGTTTCGAGCACGGTCTTGCGGAACCGCGCAACATCCGGCTGGCTGATATAGCCGGGGATCGCATCCATCTTGTCCAGTGTGCCCCCGGTATGGCCCAGACCCCTGCCGGAAATCATCGGCACATAGGCGCCGCAGGCAGCGACGATCGGCGCCAGCATCAAGGAGACATTGTCGCCGACGCCGCCCGTCGAATGCTTGTCGGTGACAGGGCCGGGCAGATCCGACCAGTCGAGCACATCGCCGGAATCGCGCATCGCCATAGTCAGCGCCACCGCCTCGTCGCGGCTCATGCCGTTGAAGAACACCGCCATGGCAAAGGCGCCGACCTGCGCGTCGGTGACTGTGCCGGCGGTCAGACCCTCGATGAAGAACGCTGTCTCCTCAGCCGAGAGCTTCTGGCCGTCGCGCTTGCGGCGGATGATTTCCTGGGGAAGCATCAGGCGTCGACCCTGTGCTCCGGAAGCCCGTCCTGAAAAACACGCTGCAGAATGGTCGCCAGCCGCGCGCCGCCGACCGGCGCCATGTCCTTGGTCTCCTGGTGCGACAGCTCGGCTCCGGTCATGCCGGCGGCAAGGTTGGTCACGACCGAACACGCGGCGACGCGCAGCCCAAGGAAGCGGGCGAGAATGACCTCCGGCACCGTCGACATGCCGACTGCGTTGGCGCCCATGACGCGCGCCATGCGGATCTCGGCGGGCGTCTCGAAGCATGGGCCGGAGAACCACATATAGACGCCCTTGTGCAGCGTGGTCCCGGTGGCCTTCGCCGCCTGCTCGATGGCGGAGCGGAGACCGGCGTCGTAGGCTTCGGTCAGGCCGACGAAACGGCGGTCGCTCGGTTCGCCGATCAGCGGGTTGGAGCCCGAGAAATTGATGTGGTCGGTGATCAGCATCACCGAGCCCGGGCCCATCCCGGGATCGACCGAACCGGCGGCGTTGGTGAGGATCAGCCTGGAGATGCCGAGGCCGGCGAGCACCTCGAGTGCCGGCCGCATCGCCGCCGCGTTGCCGTGCTCGTAATAATGCGCCCGGCCGGACAGCATCAGCACCGGCGTGCCGGCAAAGAGCCCC
Organism: Mesorhizobium sp. M0040; assembly: GCF_040323505.1. Lineage (NCBI taxonomy): Bacteria > Pseudomonadati > Pseudomonadota > Alphaproteobacteria > Hyphomicrobiales > Phyllobacteriaceae > Mesorhizobium > Mesorhizobium sp. M0040. The sequence continues at coordinate 78,249 of NZ_JAMYVA010000001.1, read as the reverse complement.
GCCACCACCTCGCCGGCATGGCCGCTGACGCCGCTTCGGGGAAACCCCGGCAAGTCGGCGTAGGAGATGCGCACCGCATCCTCGACCTGGTCGACAAGCCCGCCAAGCCCTGACCCCAGCACCAAGGCGGTGGTCGGCGCCAGCCCGTCCAGCCTTTCGACGAGGTGATCGAGCGCTTCCTTCATTTCAGCACATCGCCTTCAAACCCGTATGGCAGCAACTCGCCCATGGTCACGGTCTCAACCACGCCGCTATCATCGCAGAGATAGAACTTCGTCTCCGGCCGGCAGAATTCCGCCAGCCGCTGCCGGCAGCCGCCGCAGGGCGAGCATTTTGCCACGCGTTCGGCGATCACGGCGATTTCCGTGATCTTGCCGCCGCCGCCCATGATGTAGTGGCCGAGCGCGGTGGTTTCGGCGCACCAGCCCTCCGGATAGGACGCGATCTCGACATTGGCGCCGGTGAAGACACGGCCGTCCTCGGTGCGCAACGCCGCGCCGACCGGAAATTTCGAATAGGGCGCATAGGCCTTGGCCATGGCGGCTTTCGCCGCTTCGAACAGATCATGAGCCATGATAGATCAGCGTTCCTTGACATACGGCACGCCGCCGGCGCGCGGCGGGATTGCCTTGCCGATGAAGCCTGCAAGCAGGATGACGGTCAGCACATAGGGCAGCGCCTGCATGAATTGCACCGGCACCTTGCCGATCAGCGGCAGCGGCGTGCCTTGCAGGCGGATCGACGCCGCGTCGAGGAAGCCAAACAGCAGGCAGGCAAACATGGCATTGACCGGTTTCCATTTGGCGAAGATCAGCGCGGCCAGCGCGATATAGCCCTTGCCGGCGGTCATGTCCTTCACGAAGCCGCCATTCTGCACCATCGACAGATAGGCGCCGGCAATGCCGGTGAGGACGCCGGTGCAGATCAGGGCGCGGTAGCGCAGCCAGGCGACCGATATGCCGGCGGTATCGACCGCCGCCGGGTTCTCGCCGACGGCGCGCAGGCGCAAGCCGAAGCGGGTGCGGAACAGCACCCACCAGGTGAACGGCACGGCCAGGAAGGCGAGATAGACCAGCACGGAATGGCCGGAGATAAGTTCCGAATAGATCGGCCCGAGGATCGGCACGCTCCTGAACGCCTCCGCGCCTAGCCAGGTGATTGCCTCGAAGCGCTCGCCGGCGGCCAGCGCCGGCGTGCGCCCGCCTTGCTGGAACCAGGCCTGGCCGAGCATGATCGTCGATCCGGCGGCAATGAAATTGATCGCGACGCCGGAAACGATCTGGTTGCCGCGATGGGTGATCGAGGCAAAGCCGTGGATTAGCGCGAAGGCAACCGAGATGAGGATGGCCATGCCGAGGCCGAGATAGGCCGAGTGGAAGACCGAGGCGGCGGCCGCACCGGCGAAGGCGCCGGCAAGCATCTTGCCCTCGAGCCCGATGTCGAAGACGCCGGCCCGCTCCGAATAGAGGCCGGCGAGACAGGCGAGCAGCAAGGGCACCGACAGGCGGATGGTCGAGTCCAGGACCTGTACGATGGCGTTGAAGAAATCCATCTCAGGCGCCCTTCCCCTTGACCGCTTCCATGCCGACCGATTTCGGGCTGAGCGAGGCGAACAACGCTTGGACGTAGGGCCGGAACATATGCTCGAGCGCGCCGGCGAACAGGATGACGAGGCCCTGGATGATAACGATCATGTCGCGGCTGATCGCCGGCATCTCGAAGGCGAGTTCGGCGCCGCCCTGGTAGAGCATGCCGAACAATATTGCCGCCATGACGATGCCGACCGGATGCAGGCGGCCCATCAGCGCCACCGCGATGCCGACGAAACCGGCGCCCGAAACGAATTCGAGTGCGACATTGTGCTGGTCGCCCATCGTCGGGTTGAGCGCCATCATGCCGGCTAGCGCGCCCGAGATCATCATCGCGATGATGATGATGCGGATCTCCGAAATGCCGGCATAGCGCGCCGCTTTCGGGCTGTGGCCATAGGTGCGCATCTCGTAGCCGAGCTTGGTGCGCCAGATCAGCACCCACACCAGGAAGGCCATGGCTAGCGCCAGCAGGGAACTGACGTTGAATGGCGCCGAACGGATTTTGGCGCCGAACAATTCGATGACCCAGTTGAGCTTCGGCAGTTGCGCGCCTTCGAGGAAGGTGCGCGTCTGCGGTGCCATCGAGGCGGGGGGCTTCAAGTACCCGACCAGCGCACGGACCATGACGCTGGCGGCGATGAAATTGAACATGATGGTGGTGATGACGATGTGCGAGCCGCGCTTGGCCTGCAGATAGGCCGGGATCAGCGCCCACAGCGCGCCCATCGCCGCGGCGGCGATAATGGCGATCGGGAAGGTCAGCCACCAAGGCAGCACGCTGTCGAAGGCCAGGCAAACAATGCCAATGCCGAGACCGGCGATATAGCCCTGGCCCTCGCCACCGATGTTGAACAGGCCGCAATGCGCCGCAACCGCCACCGAAAGCCCGCTGAAGATGAAGGTGGTGGCATAGAAAAGCGTGAACGCGATGCCTTGGCCGCGGCCGAAGGCACCCTCGACCAGGACGACGGCTGCGCGCAGTGGGTTCTCGCCAACCAATATGACGACGAAGCCGGCAACGACGAAGGCGACGAACAGGTTGATCAGCGGGATCAGGACGTAGTCGGCCCAGGCCGGCAGCTTGGCATAGGGAGTGCTCATTCCGCCGCCTCGCGCTGCTCGACGCCGGCCATCAGCAGGCCGAGCTCGCCCTCGGTCGCGTCGGGGCCGCGTTCGCCGACGATGCGGCCGGCAAACATCACCAGGATGCGGTCGGACAGCGAGCGGATCTCGTCGAGCTCGACCGAAACCACCAGCACCGCCTTGCCCTGGTCGCGCATGGCGATGAGGCGCTTGTGGATGAATTCGATGGCTCCGACATCGACGCCGCGCGTCGGCTGGCCGACGATCAACACGCCGGGATCTTGTTCCATTTCCCGCGCAAGCACGATCTTCTGCTGGTTGCCGCCGGAGAAATTGGCGGTCTTGAGGCGGCAGTCCGTCGGGCGGATATCATATTTGACGATCTTGTCCCGGGCATCGTTACGGATGGCGTCAATGTCAAGGAACGGCCCCTTCAGATAGCGCTCGTCGTCCTGGTAGCCGAGGATCGAATTCTCGTTCTCCTCGAAGGCCAGCACCAGCCCGACATGATGGCGGTCCTCCGGCACATGGGCAAGGCCGCGCTCGCGCAGCTCGCCAGGGTCGGCGGCGCCGGTGAGGTCGATCGGCTTGCCGTCGAGCATCACCGAGCCCGAAACGGCATGCCTGATGCCGGAAATCGCCTCGAGCAATTCGGACTGCCCGTTGCCGGCGACGCCGGCAATGCCGACGATCTCGCCGGCATGGACATCGAAAGAGACGTCGTCGACCATGGTGACGCCGCGGGAATCCTTCACCGTCAGGTTCTTGATCGCGAGCTTGACGCCGCCGGCCTTCGCCTCGCCCTTCTCGACGCGCAGCAGCACGCGCCGGCCGACCATCAGCTCGGCCAGTTCCTCGACCGTGGTCTTCTTGGTCTCCCTGGTCGCCACCATCGTGCCCTGGCGCATCACCGAGACGGTGTCGGTGATCGCCATGATCTCGCGCAGCTTGTGGGTGATCAGCACGATCGTCTTGCCCTGCTCCTTCAGCTGCCTGAGGATGCGGAACAGGTGGTCGGCCTCGGCCGGCGTCAGCACGCCTGTCGGCTCGTCGAGGATCAGGATCTCGGCGCCGCGATAGAGCGCCTTGAGGATTTCGACGCGTTGCTGCAGGCCGACCGGCAACTCCTCGATGATGGCGTCCGGATCAACCTCGAGCCCGTATTCGCGCTCGAGCCGCTCCAGCTCGGAACGCGCCTTGGCGATGCTCTTCTTCAGCAGCGCATCGCTTTCGGCGCCGAGAATGACGTTTTCCAGCACCGAGAAATTGTCGACCAGCATGAAATGCTGATGCACCATGCCGATGCCGAGCGCGATCGCATCATTCGGTGTCTTGATCGATGCCGGCTGCCCACCGACACGGATTTCGCCGGAATCGGCCTGGTAGAAACCATAGAGGATCGACATCAGCGTCGACTTGCCGGCGCCGTTTTCGCCGACGATGCCATGGATAGTGCCGCGCATAATCTCCAGATTGATGTCGCGGTTGGCGCGCACGGCGCCAAAGCTCTTGTCGATGCCGATCAGCTCGATTGCGGCTTGCGCCATGCAGCCTGTTCCCACTGTTATTTTTTACCGCTTGGTCAAACGCCTAGCATGACGCCCAGTCTGTGCCAATTGGGTCTGTGCCAATTGGCCGGAGCAGGGTTCACTCTCGACAAATCCCGCCATGCTTGTCAATTTCCAACGTGGCCGCACCCTGCACAATCGCCTGATCGAGGATTTCAAATGACCATGCCCGACGACCGGCTGACGACGTTGGAAATCCGCGCCGCCGAGCAGGAGAAGACCATCGAGGAACTGTCCGGCCAGATCGCCGAGCAGTGGAAGGTGATCGAGCGCATGCAGCGCAAGCTCGACGCGTTGGCCGAGCGCTTCCTGGCGCTGGAAGAACAGGCCGCGCCCGATGTGCCGGTGACAAAGCCGCCGCACTGGTGAGCGGGCCGACAAGACAAAACCGCCGGGCTTTCACCCGGCGGCTCGTCAGTTCAGCAGTGCCAGTCGATCAATAACGGCAATCGATCAATACGGGCAGGCATTGTCCGACATGTAGTCGTGCACCTTGATGGTGCCGGCTATGATGTCGGCCTTGGCTTTTTCGACCGCCGCCTTCATCGCATCGTCGACAAGCGCCTTGTTGTTGTCGTCCATGGCGTAGTCGACGCCGCCTTCCTTGAGGCCGAGATCGTTGACGCCGGCCGTGAACTTGCCGTCCTTGGCATCCATGAAGGTGTTGTAGACGGCAACGTCGACGCGCTTGACCATGGAGGTCAGCACCTTGCCGGGCTGCAGGCCGTTCTGGTTGGAATCGACGCCGATGCCGAGCTTGCCGGCGTCGGCCGCTGCCTGCAGCACGCCGACACCGGTGCCGCCTGCCGCCGCGTAGACCACGTCGGCGCCCTGGTCGATCTGCGTCTTGGCGATCTCGCCGCCCTTGGCCGGATCGTTCCAGGCTGCGGGCGTATCGCCGGTCATGTTCTGGATGACGTCGGTGGCGCCGGCCGCCTTGGCGCCGCCGACATAGCCGCAGCCGAACCTGCGGATCAGCGGAATGTCCATGCCGCCGACGAAGCCTACCTTCTTGGTCTTGGAAGCCATCGCCGCCATCACGCCGACGAGGTACGAGCCTTCCTGCTCCTTGTAGACCAGGGAGCGGACATTAGGCTTGTCGACGACCATGTCGATGATGGCGAATTTGGTGTCGGGGAACTCGGTGGCGATCTTGTCCAGCGCATCTGCCCAGGAGAAGCCCGCCATGACGATCGGGTTGCGGCCGTCCTCGGCGAAGCGGCGCAGCGCCTGCTCGCGCTGGGTGGCGTTGCTGACCTCGAATTCCACATAGGGGATGCCGGTCTCGGTCTTGAACTTTTCAGCGCCGTTGAACGACGCCTCGTTGAACGATTTGTCGAACTTGCCGCCGAGATCATAGAGGATCGCGGGTTGAATGTCCGCGGCGAAGGCCGGAAGAACCATTGCAGCTGCGGCCATAAGGCCGAGAACGATACGTTTCATGTGATCCACACCCCTGTCGGTTATTTGTCCATTATGCACCGCATGCCGGCCCGGTTCTCCGGCAGGCATACGGTGTCGGGCAGGAGTGTCTTCCTCCCGCTTCGGGTCAATCTGGCACGGCCCGAAACAAAATTCACGTGGAATTTTGACCCTTTGGAAAAGCATGGCGCCGCATCGCGGCGCCACAGCATATTCCTTGCGCCAGGGTCGTAAAATCAGGCGGAGACGGCGGCCGGAATGGCGCAGGAGACGCCGGTTCCCTGCAGGCCGCAATAGCCGTAGGGATTCTTTGCCAGATATTGCTGGTGGTCTTCCTCGGCGAAGTAGAATTCCGGCGCCGGCGCGATCTCGGTGGTGATCTTGCCGCGTCCGGCGCCGCGCAGCGAACCCTCGTAGGCGTCGCGCGAGGCGATCGCAGCCTGGTGTTGAGCGTCGTTGAACGTATAGATCGCCGAGCGGTAAGTGGTGCCGACATCATTGCCCTGGCGCATGCCTTGGGTCGGGTCGTGGCTTTCCCAGAACAGCTTCAAGAGCTCGGCATAAGACACGATCTTGGGGTCGTAGACGACGAGCACGACTTCGGCATGGCCGGTGAGCCCCGTGCAGGTTTCCTGATAGGTCGGGTTGGGCGTGACGCCGCCGGCATAGCCGGCCGCCGTGACCCAGACGCCCTCGACTTGCCAGAACAGGCGCTCGGCGCCCCAGAAGCAGCCCAGCCCGAACATCGCCGTTTCCATCCCTTCGGGATAAGGACCCTTGAGCGGCCTGTTCGAGACAAAGTGCTTCGATGCGGTCGGGATCGGCCGGTCGCGGCCGGGCAACGCCTCGGAGGGTTTCGGCAGGTTGAGCTTCTTGTTCAGCATGTCGCTGAGAAACATGTGTGGGTTCCTTTTCTTCTTGGTTGAGCGTCCCCGGTACGGGAACACCGGGTCAGGCTGGAAATGTCAGGTTGCGGCGAACCGCCCGCTGGGGCGCTGCCGCCTGTAACCGATGGCATAAAGAATGAACGCCAGCACCGCGAACACGGCAAAGCCAGGCTGGCTGAGCACCCAGGCGATGGCACCGTCCCACAGCAGCGGGTTGATCTTATCGCGGACGAAGCTTTCGAAGGCGCTGCGCGTATCCGGCGAGACAGCGAGCCAGCTGGTGTTGAGCGGGGTCATCACCAGCGCCGAAGCCGCCACCGAGCGGGTCGCATCGAGCACGGCCATGATGACCGAAACCGAAAGCGCGACCATTGCAGCGAGACGAAAGACGAAGCGGAACATCCGGACCCTTCCTCCCCAGGAGTTTATCAGAATGTCGTGTCGGACTGTTAAATAGGATCTACCCGCTTATTGCACAATCGCGACACGTGAAGTTGAACCCGCGACCGCCGGTTCGCCGGAACCGGTGGCGCGCCGGACGGCAAGCACACCTCCGCCGATCGTTTCGATAGGCTCCCAACGGGTGCTCCGATAACATGGGCTGAGCATCCCTATCCGGCAAAGCGAATAGACTGCCGTTATGTCTTGGCATTCGGCACCGGATCGACTAGATGAGCCCCGCGCCTGTTGCTTTGACGGCTCGGGTGCGGGGAAAGGGTATCCGCTGGTTGACGGCGCCCACGGCCGGAATTCCGGCCGGAATCCCAAAGGAGATGCATCTCCCCAACCCGCGCGGCGAAACCGGCCGCGTCGAAAATGCTAAAAAGACGGAGAGGTGGCCGAGTGGTTGAAGGCGCACGCCTGGAAAGTGTGTTTACGGGAGACCGTAACGCGGGTTCGAATCCCGCTCTCTCCGCCAGTTAAATCTCACCGGTTCGCCAGCCTAAAGGGACACTGGACGGCTACTGCCGCTGCGGTGCAGGTATCTTGGGGCAGGCAAAGGGGCGCGCGAAGGCTACTGAGCGGCTTTCATCTTCGCCGCACCCTTACCTCAGATCAGCCTACAACCAATCGGCCCGCGCTTCACCAGAAGCACGGGCTTGGTCGACTCGGCACCATCGCCGCCCCGTCTAGCGCGGGACCGCTTGTATCCCCGAGACCGAGCGCTCTGTTTCAGCGGAGAAAACCACGAAGGCAAAGATCAGCACGGCGACAGCGACGATCATTGAGCCGGTGGCGACGATCGGCTCGAGCGCCGGATTTCCCTGCAGCATCAGGTAAAGCGCTGGCAGCATCACGACCAGGCCGAGATTGTAGACGCCATAGTGGATCATCGCGCTCCTGCGGGCAGCCTTCGCCGGGTTCAGCGCATAATAGCCGCCGAATATTGCACTGGTGACCCACCCCAGCAGGTTGATGTGCGCGTGAGCCGGAAACGCGCCGTGATCGCCTGAAATTGCCATCTGCAGGCCAGCTGCAATTCCCAGAATAAGAAAAATGATGGCTGTCTTGAAAAAGAGTTCCGAAACCTTAGGCATGTCATTCTCCCAAACCCGTTTTGCCGCCGCATCATGCTGTGGTTCCGGCGATCTTGCCAAGGGACCGTCGGGCCTGCGGAGCCATTTGTCGCCGGCCTGACAGCCCGTTGGCGGCCGGCCGCCGGGCCTGGCCGGTTGCGAGTCCAGCCAGCAAAAAATATGCACTCACGCTAATTTAATTGCAACATTACCGGGCAGGCTTCATGTCGTTCTCGCCAGGAAAGTGTCCTGCACGATGGTGGTACCATACGCGCCAAAGGTCTGCCCGTCAGTGTTGCAGCAAGGCCTCGCCGAACTTCTCCCACAGCTGTGCGCAATCTGTTGCTCTGAGGCTGGGGGTTCCGAGTGGGCCATATCTGATGACGGCGGCGTGAACATCATAGCCAACGATAGGTGCATTGGCGACAAAGTGGATAGCCTCGCCCAATCGGCGGGGGCCAATTGGCGCATCGGTTTTGTTGGTGATGTCGAAGACACCACGAATATCCGCTTCCTGATTCCTGGCTGCCAACGCAGCCGCCATTACCCTTTCTTGCATCATCGAAATCTCTCCTATCGGTCTAAGTCTAAGAACCGTGGCTTGTGCCGGTCCGGCAGCTGACAACCGGCAAATCGAAGTGCCTTTTGCAGCAGCATCTCGATTGGCTCTTGCTGCGAGCCACTCCGCCCGCTCCCGCGGCAAGCCGATAAGGCAACTGCCAGCGAAATCCGCAGGCACGTCCACGGTCGCATCAAACACGGCCCACGTGCCAGTCGGCTCCTGAACGGGCAAAAACCTCATAACAGCGCCTGCTAATATACTATGCCGACTGTGAGGACGAGACTTTTTCCTGCATCAACTAAACGAATTAGAGCTGGTGTCGAAGTGCCGGGCGACGCTCGTCGAAAACAAATCGTCGGCGACATCGCCTGGATCGAAGGTGGGCCTGAGCAGTGATCCGGCCGCATTCGAGGCTCGCCGACCGGGACAAGCACAAGACGCAGCGCCGGCACGCCTCGTTAGATGTCACTTTCTGCCCTGCGGATAGATGGTCTCGCCGCGCTTCAGCATCTCCACGAACGCCGCGATCTTCTTCTTGCGTCCGGCTTCGGTTTTCATGTTGTGGATGCGGAAGGCGAGTGCGAAGCGGTTTTGCCCGCTGAGCTTTGCCAGCATCTCTTTTGCCCTGGGCTCGGCGTCTATTGCCGCCTGGAGGTCGTCGGGGATCTTCATCTCCTTGCCGCTCTTGTAGGCGCGCGCCCAGCGGCTATCGGCCTTGGCCGCATCGACCTGCCTCAGCCCGTGCTCGGTCATCCGGCCCTCCTCGATCAGCCGGGCGACATTGTCGACATTGATCTGGCTCCAGGTGCTCTTCTTGCCGCGCGGGGTGTAGCGCTGCAGGTAGCTTTTGCCGTCCAAGGCCTTGCGCACCGCATCGATCCAGCCCCAGCACAACGCCACGTCGATGGCTTGCTTCGGAGTGATCGACGGCAGTCCCGAATCGAGCTTATGGATCTTGATCCAGACTTCGTCCTCGCTGTCGTGATGCTCGCCAAGCCAGGCATGGAAGCTTTCGGCATCCCTGAACTCGCGCACCTTGGCGGGGTCGACCTTGACGGGCGCCATCAGCCGGTCCGCCCGTGACGCAGGCGCGTAACGACGCCGAACCGGTTGCCGGCCGCGCGCGCGCTCATCTCAGCTCCGAGTCCGCAATCCGCAGGCCTGGTGATTCTCGCCGGCACGCATTCAGCCCGCACGATTGGGCGTGCCGAGGACATGGGATTTCGGCGGCAGCATGACGTCGTCGAATGTCTGCGTGAACATCGCCGCCGCAAAGAAAGCGACAGCGCGCAGGGTTTCGGTGCCGGTGTTGACGAGGTCGTGCCGGACCGGCGTCGGAAGTACCAGGACGCTGCCGGGCCCGACCGGGTGGGTGCTGCCGCCCTCGATGTGCAGCTCGCCGGTGCCGGCGATGATGTATTGCGTCTCTTCGGTGGCGTCGCTGTGCCAGCCGAGCCGCTTGCCGGGCTCGATCTCGTAGACAATGACCGAGGACTGGGTGGTGCCGTGCCCGCCGTAAACCGCGAAAGCGCCGGCCCATTTGACCGACGGATCGTCCTCTGCCCAAACCAGCGAACGTTCGAGCCTGTCGGATGCGACGACTGCTGTCATGGCTTCGTTCCTCTCAGCGAATTGCGAACACGAATCTAGATGATTTTTCTGGTCTGCGTCAGCAAAACTGGCTGCTGACCATTCCCTCGCCCATAGCGCGTGACGATTTGTCGGGCCGCGATCCGACCTATTCTACTCTCGGGTCGGATCACTGAGCCGATTCCCCAATGCAACCAAGCCTTTACCTTTTAGCCAGTTTTAAGTTGCCCCTGCGTTGCGTTCGTGGTCCGGTACAACCAGGGCGCTCAATGCGGCATTCGGCAACGGTCGCCCCACCGACCGTCAAGGCAACACACCGTCGAGCCAACACAGGAGATAGCAATGGGCATTTTCGACAGTATCAAAGGTGCGATTTTCGGAAACGCGGTTGCGGCCGAAGCGCCGCCGGCGCAACCGTCTCCCGCGCCTGCTTCGAGCACGGCCACCCAGCCGACGGCGCCTACCCGATCCGCCCCGGCTGCAACCCCGGCTCCGGCCGCGCCGGCCGCGCCGTCCTCTGCCCCGGACATCGCTGCCATTCTCGACAAGGCGGTGGCCGCGAAGGGGCAGAAACTCAACTGGAAGAATTCGATCGTCGACCTGATGAAGGCTCTGAATATCGACAGCAGCCTCGGCGCCCGCAAGGAGCTTGCCCACGAGCTGAAATACACCGGCGATATGAACGACACTGTAACGATGAATCTGTGGCTGCACGACGCATTGATGAAAAAGCTGGCCGAGAATGGCGGCAAGCTTCCGAGCGACCTGGCCGCCTAGAGTCACAAGACAAGCAATTCCAGGAAAACGTGTGAACGGTTTTCCGTCCGGAATTGCGTCAAACAAAAAGACAGACCGGTTCGGCGTTTCCGTGAAACGACGAACCGTCCCGGTCCTGCCCGCACCGTGGTTCTTGCTGCGCTGGCTTCGGCCGCAACCGAGCAGACCACACTGCCAAGCATCAGACTGCCAGTAAATAAAATTGAGACCGATCCCGGCCACCGGGATTGGGTCTATGGCGAAGTCGCATGGCACAAAAGCGCTGCCGCCTCGCGCCCGGATTGCCTCCCGCAAAACCGACGATTTCGGTCGCTGCCCACGCGCTGGTAGGACCACCATTTCGCTGGCGAAACGCGACGTTCGGCGTATCATTCTCCCGGGAGAGGGTTCATGGTGGGAGGAAGCCAATGAACGTGGTGCAGAGGGTGACCGTCGCCGACTTGACGGCCCAAGAGCTTGTTTCATCTGCGCTTTCACGGTTCGGTGCCGGCGACACCATATCGACGAGGGCGATGCTGGACATCGTTCGCAGGACGGCTCCGGCCTGCGGCAACAGTGACGACGATCTGGTCGAGCTTATCGTCATGACGGCGGTTGGTCGGACCATGGGCGTCGTGTTCGACCATCGCTCCCATTAAAGCAATCTGGAACGAACATCAGGCTGCGCCCAGGAGCAGTGGCGGGCGGTTGGCAGCGCCGCCAAAGAGGCCAGCCTGTTTGTGCGTGAAGGTCGGCCTGGCACCAAGCCCTTGCTTTGAGCAAAACCGCTGCTCATGCCGGGTCATGCCCGAAGGCGGTAATTGGGCGACACGCTCGAAGGAACTCGCTGAAATCTTGCCCGTTATGCTCTCGTCGAGATGAGGAGAGCTGCCATGGCCGACGACAAAACCAGGACCGACAGTCGCGACCGCTCACGAGTGGCGGGCGGCGAAGACTATGAGGTACGTCATTTCGCCGAGGAAGCGGGCATTACCCCGGATCAGGCACGCACGCTGATCAAGCGCCACGGCACCGACCGCAAGGTGCTGAACGAAATCGCCGAGAGCATAAGAGCGTCGTAATGGCTGACAAGACAACCGCAATGGCCGACCGCAAGACGCGCGATTCGGACGAAAAGAAGGCTCTGCACCTTGCCGAAACCACCGACGTTTCGCCGAAGCAGGCGAAGGATCTGATGCGCAAGCACGGGAAGGACAGCCCGAAGGTCGAGAAGGAAGCCAAGAACTTCAAGGCCGAGGGCTGAGCCGCCGAGCCGGTTGGACGCGCGGCACAGGGTTGTGGCCGCAATCCTGCAGCTTATCGGTTTTCTAACAAATTCGGCCTATCCCTTCCGCTATCGCGGCTCAGGGATGCCATATGCGCGGGATATCTGGTGAGGCGAGGCCGTCGATATATGACATACGGCATGTGAGGCTGATGTTTTGCCTGCTGGCGGCGGTCGTGATGGCGGCGGCGCTCCTCGCCTTTGCCACCTCCCTCCTGCAGGATCCCGATAGCTGGTGGCACATCAAGGTCGGCATGGATATGCTGGCAAGCCGCACATTCCCCACCGTCGACATCTATTCCTACACTTTTGCCGGCCAGCCATGGATCGCCAAGGAATGGCTTAGCCAGGTTCTCCTTGCAATTGCCTTTCAAGCCGGCGGCTGGAACGGCGTGGTGCTGCTGGCGACTGCAGTAATCGCGCTGACGGCCTTCTTGACCTCGTGGTATCTCAGCGCGTGGTTGAAGCCGACGCTGGCGATAGGACTGACGCTGGTTCTCGCGCTCTTGATCGGGCCAATCTATGTCGCCCGGCCGCACATCTTTACCTTGCCCATCATCGTCGTCTGGACCGCCGGTCTTTTCCAGGCCGCACGCAACGAGAAAGCACCGCCCTTATGGCTGCTGGCGCTGCTTTGCCTGTGGGCCAATCTCCATGCCACCTTCACCTTCGGTTTCGTCATCGCCGCCTTCGCCGGCCTCGATCTCGTCATGCGCACACGCTTGTCGAACCCCCGGCTGCTGGCCAAGTGGATCGTTTTCGGGCTGCTTTGCCCGCTGGTCAGCCTGCTCAATCCCTATGGCGTCAAGGCCATACTCGCCACATTCACCGTGGCCTATGGCAATGAGGCGGTGCCTTACATTGCGGAGTGGCAACCCTACGACGCCTCGCGGCACACCCTCCAGGAGGTGGCCCTGCTGGTGGCGTTTTTCGGGCTGCTCGTGTCGAGATTGCGCATTGGCTGGGCCAAGGCGCTGTTCCTTGTCTTCACGTTGCACGTCTATCTCACCCACATACGGTTCATGTATCTGTTCTTTCTTCTCGTGCCGGTGGTCCTTGCCGTCGAGGTCGCGCAACATTATCCAGTGCTTTCAGCCGAGAAATGGGCGGCGGAAAAGCGTGACGGACTTGAACAATTTTTCGCACGGCAATTTTCCAGGATTTGTGCTGGACTTGCCGTTTTGCTGGTTTTGGCGGCTGCCGCCTTCACGACCTATCCGGTCGCGCCGAGCCAGAAGACCTCGGCGAGGGACGCACTGGCCTTTGCCCAAACCCATAATCTGTCGGGCAATCTGCTGAACTCCTACGATTTCGGCGGCACGCTGATTTTCCACGGCATCAGGACGTTTATCGACGGCCGCGCGGATCAGCTCTTCCTGAATGGCTTTACGGAAACGGATGAGCAGACTGGGCACAGCCGGGGCAAGCCGATCCTGAAAGCCCAACTCGACAAATATACGATAGGCTGGGCATTGTTGACCGCCGACGACAGCCGCATTCCGTTCTTCGACGAACTGGGCTGGAAGCGGGCCTATGCGGACGATTACGCGGTGATCTACACCCGCGCGGACTGAGCCCCGGCAGCTTCGCGCGCCGGTGCGCACTTCCCCCCCTGAAGCTTCGGCCAGCGCCGAGGCGGCGAAATCCTTATGGGATTTTGATTTCTTTGCTCCGCGTCCCGTCTCGAACCTTTATGGCACTTTGATCCATATTCACAGGAGCGGTGTATCCAGCCGCCGATATGATGCGGCGACGGGTTTGGATAGTTTGTTAAAGTAAACAAACAAATACAACATAAGGAAAACGCGCGGTGGACATAGTTGTTGTCGCGATTGGAATCGCGTTCTTTGCTCTATGCTTCGGCTACATCAAAGCTTGCGACAAGCTGTAAGTTTAGGGGATCGTAACATGCTTTTCGACTATATCCTCGGCGGCGCCGTGACCTTGTTTCTTCTCGCCTACCTGACATACGCCCTCGTTCGCCCGGAACGCTTCTGATCTCCGCTGGCAAGGAGCCAACCCCATGACAATCAACGGATGGCTACAGATCCTCGTCTATTGCGGGATCGTCGTTCTGCTGGCCAAGCCGCTCGGCGGCTACATGCATCGCGTTTTCAGCGGCGAGCGCACATTCCTGTCGTCAATTCTGGCCCCGCTCGAGCGCGGGCTCTACCGCATATCAGGGACCAGCGAGCGCGAGGAGCAGCACTGGACCTCCTATGCGGCGGCCCTGCTGTTCTTTAACCTGGCCGGCTTCCTGGTGCTCTATTTGCTGCAACGGCTGCAAGGCGGCCTGCCCTACAATCCGGCCGGCATGACCGCCGTCGAACCTGGGCTGGCCTTCAACACCGCCGCCAGCTTCATGACCAACACCAACTGGCAGAACTACGGCGGCGAAAGCACGATGTCCTATCTCGTGCAGATGGCCGGCTTGACCGTGCAGAATTTTCTGTCGGCGGCGACTGGCGTCGCCATTGCGGTCGCATTGATCCGCGGCTTTGCTAGAGCCTCAGGCAAATCGATCGGCAATTTCTGGGTCGATATGACCCGCGGCACGCTCTACCTGCTTTTGCCCTTTTGCGTCGCATTGACTCTGGTCTATGTCTATCTCGGCATGCCGCAGACGCTCGCTGCCTACGTCAACGCGACGACGCTCGAAGGCGCGCAGCAGACTATCGCGATCGGGCCGGTCGCTTCCCAGGTTGCCATCAAGATGCTCGGCACCAATGGCGGCGGTTTCTTCAACGCCAATGCAGCGCATCCCTTCGAAAATCCCGATGCAATCTCCAACCTGATCCAGATGGTGACGATCTTCGCCCTCGGCGCGGCGTTGACCAATGTCTTCGGCCGCATGGTAGGCAACCAGCGCCAGGGCTGGGCAATTCTGTCGGCTATGGGCGTGCTGTTCATCGCCGGCGTTGCCGTCTGCTACTGGGCGGAAGCCGCCGGCAATCCGCTCGTCCATGCGCTGGGCGTCGACGGCGGCAACATGGAGGGCAAGGAGAGCCGCTTCGGCATCGCCCTGTCGGCACTGTTTGCCGTCATCACCACGGCCGCATCCTGCGGCGCGGTCAACGCCATGCATGACAGCTTCACCGCACTCGGCGGCATGATCCCCATCATCAACATGCAGCTCGGCGAGGTCATTGTCGGCGGCGTCGGCGCCGGCTTCTACGGTATCCTGATGTTCATCGTCATTGCCGTTTTCGTCGCCGGGCTGATGGTCGGACGCACGCCCGAATATCTCGGCAAGAAGATCGAGGCCAAGGAGGTCAAGATGGCTATGCTGGCCGTGCTCTGCCTGCCGCTTGCAATGCTGATCTTCACCGCTGTCGCGGTGGTGCTGCCGACCGGCGTTGCTTCCATCGCCAATGCCGGCCCGCACGGCTTCTCCGAGGTTCTCTATGCCTACACCTCGGCCGCGGCGAACAATGGCTCCGCCTTTGGCGGCCTCAGCGGCAACACGCCCTGGTACAACGTAACGCTCGGCATCGGCATGCTGATGGGCCGGTTCCTGGTCATTATTCCGGCGTTGGCGATTGCTGGCTCGCTGGTTGCGAAGAAGACCGTCCCTGCCTCCGCCGGCACCTTCCCGACCGACGGTCCGCTGTTCGTCGGGCTGCTGGCCGGTGTCATCCTGATCGTCGGCGGCCTGACCTTCTTCCCGGCCCTGGCGGTCGGACCGATCGTCGAGCACCTGGCGATGATTCACGGTCAGACATTCTGAAACGGCGATGCCCTGGTTCAACATCATACCTCGAAAGGTCCGGCATCGCCCCGAGCCGGAGGGGGAGAAAACGCCCCCTCCTTTCCCGACGCTGTCCACATTCCTCGCTATTGCGGCAGCCTTGATCATGATCTGGCTGCTGGCTTACGGGGCCGCCGCACCTTCGTTCGGCACACGATCGACCGGTCAACAACATCGACACTGGAGCTACCAAATGAGCCCGTCGAAATCCGTGAGCATCATGGATACCCGCATTCTGTGGCCCGCTATCGGCGGTTCCTTCAGAAAACTGAACCCGCGCACCTTGATGCGAAACCCGGTGATGTTTGTCGTCGCCGTCGTCTCGGCGCTCACCACCGTGCTGTTCGTCAAGGATCTCGTTACCAGCGGCGGCGATCTTGGCTTCACGCTGCAGATCATCATCTGGCTGTGGTTCACCGTGCTCTTCGCCAATTTCGCCGAAGCGGTGGCCGAAGGCCGCGGCAAGGCGCAAGCTGACTCGCTGCGTCGGGCGCGAACCGAGACGCAGGCCAAGCTGTTGAACGGTGGCGACCGCAGCAAGTTCAAACTGGTGCCCGGCACCAGCCTGAAGGTCGGCGACATCGTGCTTGTCGAAGCCGGCGACATCATCCCCTCGGACGGCGAGGTGGTCGAAGGCGTGGCGTCGGTCAACGAGGCGGCCATCACCGGCGAATCCGCACCGGTCATCCGCGAATCCGGAGGCGATCGTTCGGCGGTGACCGGCGGCACGCAGGTCTTGTCCGACTGGATCCGCGTGCGCATCACTGCGGCTGCCGGTCATACGTTCCTCGACCGCATGATCTCGCTGGTCGAGGGCGCCGAGCGCCAGAAGACACCCAACGAGATCGCGCTCAACATCCTGCTCGTCGGCATGACGCTGATCTTCGTGCTGGCGACGGCGACGATCCCGAGCTTCGCCTCGTATTCGGGCGGCTATATCTCGGTGACCGTGCTGGTCGCCCTGTTCGTTACCCTGATCCCGACCACAATTGGCGCCCTGCTGTCGGCTATCGGCATTGCCGGCATGGACCGCCTGGTGCGCTTCAACGTGCTCGCCATGTCGGGCCGCGCCGTCGAGGCGGCCGGCGATGTCGACACGCTGCTGCTCGACAAGACCGGAACCATCACGCTGGGCAACCGTCAGGCGACGGCATTTCGTCCGGTCAAGGGCGTCACCGAACAGGAACTGGCCGACGCGGCTCAGCTTGCCTCGCTTGCCGACGAAACGCCGGAAGGCCGCTCGATCGTCGTCCTGGCGAAGGAAAAATACGCCATCCGCGCCCGCGACATGGCAAGCCTGCACGCGACTTTCGTGCCCTTCACCGCGCAAACCCGCATGAGCGGTGTCGATCTGGAAGGCTCCTCAGTCCGCAAGGGCGCAGTCGATGCGGTACTTGCCCACGTCAACCTCTCGACCGTTGCCACAGGCAGTACGCGCCCCGGCAGCGACACCGTCCGCGACCTTCAGGCGATCGCCGACGAGATCGCCAAATCGGGTGGCACTCCACTCGCGGTCGAGCGCGACGGGCGCCTGCTCGGCGTCGTCCATCTGAAGGACATCGTCAAGGGCGGCATCGCAGAACGCTTTGCCGAATTGCGCCGCATGGGCATCCGCACGGTGATGATCACCGGCGATAATCCGATGACCGCGGCGGCGATCGCGGCGGAAGCCGGCGTCGACGACTTCCTTGCCCAGGCGACGCCCGAGGACAAGTTGAAGCTGATCCGCGACGAGCAGGCCAAAGGCAAACTGGTCGCGATGTGCGGCGATGGCACCAACGATGCGCCGGCCCTTGCGCAGGCCGATGTCGGCGTTGCCATGAACACCGGCACGGTCGCGGCGCGCGAGGCCGGCAACATGGTCGATCTCGACAGCGATCCGACCAAGCTGATCGAGGTCGTCGAAATCGGCAAGGCGCTGCTGATGACGCGTGGCTCGCTGACCACCTTCTCCATCGCCAACGACGTGGCCAAGTATTTTGCCATCATCCCGGCAATATTCGCCGTCTTCTACATCGCCCCGGGCCAGACCGCCGGGCCGCTGCAAGCGCTCAATGTCATGCATCTGGCGACGCCGCAGAGCGCTATCCTCTCGGCCATCATCTTCAACGCGCTGATCATCATTGCGCTGATCCCGCTGTCGCTGAGGGGCGTCAAATACCGCGCGGTCGGCGCCGGTGCGCTGCTCAGCCGCAATCTCATTGTCTATGGCCTTGGCGGCGTCGTAGTGCCCTTCGTCGGCATCAAGATGATCGACATGGCCATCACCGCTCTCGGTCTCGCCTAAGGAACCACGTCGATGCTCAATCAAATCAGGCCCGCGATCGTCATGATCGTCTTCTTCACCATTCTGACGGGTTTGGTCTATCCGATCGGCATGACCGGCATTGCCCAGGCGCTGTTTTCGCGCCAGGCCAATGGCAGCCTGATCGAGAAGGACGGCAAGCTCGTCGGTTCCGAGCTGATCGGCCAGGCTTTCGAAAGCGACCGCTACTTCCATGGCCGCCCGTCGGCTGCCGGCGACGGCTACAATGCCGCCGCCTCGGGCGGCTCGAATCTCGGCCCTACCAACCCGAAGCTCATCGACAGGATCAAGAGCGACGCCGAAAAGCTGAGAGCCGAAAACCCGAGCCAGCCGGTACCGATGAATCTGGTCACCACGTCCGGCAGCGGCCTCGATCCGCATATCAGCCCCGATGCGGCCTATTTTCAGGTTGCCAGGGTGGCCAAGGCCAGGGGCGTCGATGAATCCAGGATCAAATCGCTTGTCGACAGCCATGTCGAAGATCGCGAATTGGGATTCATCGGCGAGGCGGTGGTCAATGTGCTGGCCCTCAACCTTGCGCTGGACGATGCGATGAAACAGTGAAGGACCGGCGCCGGGATCGACACCGAAGCCGGCGCCGTTCATGATTGACCCTTATGCCAGACGACAGCCGCACCGCCGAAACCAGGCCCTCTCCCGACGCGCTGCTCGAGCATGCCGAGCGGGAGGAGCGCGGTCGCCTGAGGATATTTCTCGGCGCCGCCCCCGGTGTCGGCAAGACCTACGAGATGCTGATGTCGGGCCGCGCCAGGCTGGCCGACGGGGTCGACGTGGTGATCGGCATCGTCGAGACGCACGGCCGCAAGGAAACCCAGACGCTGGTCGAAGGCTACGAGGTCATTCCTCGCCTTGAGATCGATTATAAGGGGCGGATCCTTGAGGAGATGAATCTCGACGCCATCCTCGCCCGGCACCCGGCGCTAGTTCTGGTCGACGAACTCGCCCACACCAACGTCGCCGGCAGCCGTCACCCCAAGCGCTATCTCGACGTCCAGGAAATCCTGACGCACGGCATCGATGTCTACACGACGCTGAATATCCAGCACGTCGAGAGCCTGAACGATGTCGTGGCGCAGATCACCCGCGTCAGGGTGCGGGAAACTGTCCCCGACTCCATAATCGACCAGGCCGACGATATCGAGATCATCGACCTCACCCCCGACGATCTGATCAAACGGCTTGAGGAAGGCAAGGTCTACATCCCCAGCACCGCCCAGCGCGCCATCGAGAACTATTTCTCGCCGGGCAATCTGACGGCGCTCCGGGAATTGGCGCTCCGCCGCACTGCCCAGCGGGTCGACGAGCAGTTGCTGACCCACATGCAGGCCCACGCGATACCCGGGCCTTGGGCGGCGGGGGAAAGGGTTCTCGTCTGCGTCGATGCGCGTCCGGGCGGGGCGGCCCGTGTACGCTATGCGCGGAGGTTGGCCGACCGGCTCCGCGCCCCTTGGACGGCGCTTCATGTCGATACCCCTCATTCAGCGGCCATGCCCGAGGAGGACAAGGATCGGCTGGCGACGCAGCTGCGCCTTGCCGAGCAGCTCGGTGCCGAGGTGACGACCATTCCGGGTCAGAACGTCGCGCAAGACATCGTTCGGCATGCGACGGCGAACAACTTCACCCATATCGTGATCGGCAGGCCGACCCGATCGCGCTGGCGGGAATTGATCGAAGGCTCGCTCACTTACGATCTCATCCGCAATGCCGGCGACATCAGCGTCCATGTCATTTCGGGAAACGAACGCAACGCCGAGGCGACGTCGAGGACCGTCAAGGCGGCGGACGAGCAGTGGCAGTTCGAGATCTGGCCCTATCTCAGGGCCACGGCCTATGTTGTTGGCTCGCTCGCCTTCGCCGTTCTTCTCGACCAGTTTCTCGACGTCCGCAATCTGGCGATCATCTTTCTCATTGGGGTCCTGACGTCGGCGGTGACCGGCGGTCTCTGGCCGGCTTTGTATGCCTGCCTCATCAGCGCCATTGCCTTCAACTATTTCTTCCTGGAACCACGCTACACGCTGACGATCGAGGATCCGGAGAGCATCGTTGCGCTGGCTGTCTTCCTGGTTGTTGCGGTCATTGCCAGCAATCTAACAGCGCGCGTGCAGCGTCAGGCGGTCGCTGCGCGCTCGCGGGCACGCGCCACAGAAGATATTTATCTCTTCTCAAAGAAGCTCGCCGGCGCTGGGACGCTTGATGACGTTCTCTGGGCGACTGCCTTCCAGATCGCCTCGATGCTGAAGCTGCGCGTGGTGCTGCTTCTGCCGGAGAACGGCACAATTGCGGTCAAAGCCGGCTACCCACCCGACGACACGCTGGCCGAGGCCGACATCGCAGCAGCCCGCTGGGCCTGGGAGCATAACCGCGCCGCCGGGCGCGGCGCCGACACGCTGCCCGGAGCAAAGCGCCTCTATCTGCCCTTGCGGACCGGACGCACGGCGGTGGGCGTTGTCGGCCTCGACAACGACAAGCAAGGTCCGCTGCTGACACCCGAGCAGCAGCGTCTGCTCGATGCGCTCGCCGACCAGGCGGCGGTCGCCATCGAGCGCATCCAGCTCGTCGCCGATGTTGACCGGGCCAAGCTCGCGGCCGAGGCAGACCGTCTGCGCTCGGCCTTGCTCACCTCCATTTCCCACGATTTGAAGACGCCACTTGCCGCCATCATGGGCGCGGCCGGAACACTCAGGGACTTCGAGGCCGCACTTCCCGAGCAGGACCGGACGGAACTGCTGTCGACCGTGCTCGATGAAGCGGAGAGGCTTAACCGCTTCATTGCCAATCTGCTCGATATGACCAAGATCGAATCCGGCACGATGGAGCCGAACTATGCGTTTCACTATCTCGGCGACATTGTCGGTTCAGCTCTGTATCGGGCCCGCAAAATCGTCGGCGAGCATAAGACCGAGATCGACATTCCATCGGATCTGCCGATGTTGCGGGTCGACCCCGTTCTGTTCGAACAGGTGCTGTTCAACCTCCTCGACAATGCTGCAAAATACGCGCCGCCAGGTTCGACGATCCGCCTGCAAGCCTGGGCCGACAACGGCTTCGTCATCCTGCAGATCATGGATGAGGGACCAGGCATTCCGCCAGCGGATCTAGAGCGCGTTTTCGACACTTTCTACCGTGTGCGCAAGGGTGACCAGGTGCGTGCCGGCACGGGGCTCGGCCTGTCGATTTGCCGCGGCTTCATCGAAGCGATGGGCGGGACGCTCTTGGCGGCAAACAGGTCCGACCGCTCGGGGGCGGTTTTCACGATCAAGATGCAACTGGTGCCGGCGGAACTGCCCAATCTCGGCGAACCCGAGACGGGCCATCAAAATATGGACGATCTGGCATGACGAGCCTGGACGTCAGGATATTGGTGGTCGACGACGAACCGCCGATCCGGAAACTGCTTCGCGTCGGGCTTGGCAGCCAAGGCTATGCGATCAGCGAGGCGCCGAACGCCAGGGCGGCGATTGAACTCATCGAGACGGAAAAGCCGGACCTTGTGCTGCTCGATCTCGGCCTCCCCGGCATGAGCGGCCATGATTTGCTGCGCAAATGGCGGGATGATGGCCTGGACATTCCCGTGGTTATTCTTTCCAGCCGCACTGATGAGGCCGGCATCGTGTCCGCCCTCGAACTCGGCGCCGACGACTATGTCACCAAGCCGTTCGGTATGAACGAGCTTGTCGCACGCATCCGCGTAGCGCTTCGCCACAAGTTCCAGCAGCAGGGTGAGAGACCGGTGTTCCAAACCGGCGACCTCTCCGTCGATCTGGTGAAGCGCGTCGTCAAGGTCGAGGACAAGGAGATAAAGCTCTCGCCGAAGGAATACGACATTCTTCGCACCTTGGTGCAGCACGCCGGCAAGGTTCTCACCCACCAGTTCCTGCTGAAGCAGGTCTGGGGCGATTCCACCGACGTTCAATATCTCAGAGTCTACGTCCGGCAGATCAGGCAAAAGATCGAAAAAACGCCCGACCAGCCCCGCTATATCACCACCGAGACCGGCGTTGGATACCGGCTGCGCGAAATCGATTGACGCGACGAGCATCCGAAGCCGAAATGCCTCTTCCAATCCGCTTCAAATCAGCGGCGGCCATGGCGTCGCCGGACAAAAGCCCTATATTAAGGGAAGGTTGGTTTTGTGCGGGAATGAACGGATGTCACGGCTTCGTCTATTGACGTTTTTAGGGTCGGCAATGCTGACCGCGGCGATGCTGTCGGGCGTAAATCCTGCTGCATCGGCACAGGTCGTCAGTCCCGCCGACCGCAACGTGTTGATCCAGCAGGACCAGTTGCAGATGTTGGAGAACAGGCTGCGGCGGCAGCAATACCAGCAGCAGCAACAGCAGTACCGTGCCCAGGATCGCCAAATCCCAACACCGCAACGGCAGGAGGTGCCGCAGATGAGGCCAACTTGCCAGTTGCTGCCGTCGGGGAGCGGCTTTGTCAGCACTTGCCGTTAACGTTTCCATTTATTTAGCCCGTTAACGTTTCCATTTATTTAGCCGACTTATTATGCTTGGATGCCGCCGCACCTGAGATAACATCGAAGGCGGTTTGGATTTAGCAACGCTGCCCTTCCTGCTTTGGGCACCGCTTCGACTGGATTATCGAATGGCAGCCAGTAAGAAGAAGGTCGTACGCAAGGCAAGGAAGGGCGACCGGATTCGCCAGGTCGCTGCGATCCCCTTTCGGCTGAATGGGCATGGCGGAGTCGAGGTGATGCTCGTCACATCGCGAACGACGAGGCGCTTCATCGTGCCGAAGGGCTGGCCGATGAAGGGCAAGAGCGGCCGCAAGGCGGCCACTATCGAAGCACAGGAAGAAGCCGGCGTTCTCGGCAAGACACTGAAACAACCGGCCGGCACCTATTCCTACTGGAAGCGGCTGGCAAACCGCTTCGTCCGTGTCGACGTCGTCGTCTATTTGCTGGAGGTAACCGAGGAACTTGCCGACTGGCAGGAATCCAAGAGGCGTCAGCGTGCGTGGCTGGCACCAGCCGACGCGGCGTTGCTCATCGACGAGCCGGATCTTTCGACGCTGGTGAGAAACATCAGGATTGCCGAGCTGGAGCATAATCCCAAAAAGCAGGGTCCGGCGTTCGGAAAAGATCCCGCTCAATAGAAGATGGAGGCCTGCCCCGACTGTGTCGGGATGGAATTGGTTCCAGCGCCCGCCGCCGCCGTCTCTTGAACCGATGCCTCACTGACTGCCATCGTCTTCCTCGGGCAGAGGCCGCGCCGGCGTGCCGGTATAGGCCCACAGCCATTCGCGCGGCAGTGGCCCTTTGTTGCGGTCGCTTTCCTGCGACTGTTCCCACGCATGTGCGAGGATGCCGACCGAGCGCGACAGCACGAAAAGGCCGCGCGTCAGCGGCGGCGGAAAGCCGAGCTCGCCGTAGATGACGGCCGTGGCGCCGTCGATATTGAGGGGGATTTTTTTGCCCTTGCGCCGCGCCACCTCGGCCTCGATCGCCTCCGCGATGTCGGCGAAGCGCCCGCTGACGATGCCGCGCGCGGCAAAGTCGCGGGTTAGCTCGATGAGGCGGGGCGCCCGCGGGTCGACCGGATGGAAACGATGGCCGAGCCCGGGCACATAGCCGTTTTCCCCGGCAAGGAAACGATCGAGCCGCGCCGACACGGCGTCCGCAAGCGGCATGCCGGCGTCCAGTTCGGCAGCGATGTCTCCGTAGAAGGAAAGCGCCTGTTCGCCGGCGCCGCCATGCACATCGCCAAGCACGTTGACGGCTGATGCCATGGCGCTGTTGATGCCGACGCCGCAGGTGATCGCCATACGGGCGATGGCGATCGACGGCGCCTGCGGCCCATGGTCGACGGCAGCACCCAGCGCGATGCCAAGCAGCGCTGCCTGCTCCTCGCTTGGCAGTTCGCCGCGCAGCATCAGCCAGATCATTGCCGGAAAGCTGACGCGGCCGATCAGATCCTGGATTTCATAGCCGCGCAGCCGGATGACGCCGGGGCGCATCTCGATGATGCCGGTCTGCCACCATTCCTCGCCGCGTGCGCGACCAGTCTTGTTTTGCGTTCCGCTCATGCCTTCGCTCTTTTCCTGGCACGCGGCGGCAGGCCGGCAAAAACCTCGTCCATATGCTCGCCGAGCCCCGGCGGCGGCCTGCTCGGCAAAGGCGCCTCGCCATCGACCATGAAGCCGCCGCGCACCACGGTCAGCGGCTGGTCCATCCCGGACACAGCCGGGAAGCGCGCCGTCATGCCGCGCTCGATCACCTGTCGCTCCTGCAGTATCTGCGGGATTGTCAGCACCCTGCCTGCCGGCACGCCGGCGCGATTGAACGTCTCCTCCCAGGCGGCGGCCGAGCCGCTCGCCAAGGCATCCTCGATCAGCGCTTTCAATGCAATGCGGTTCTGCTTGCGCGTTTCTCGCTCGGCAAAGCGGACATCCGAGGCCAGCTCCGGCCGGCCGATCAATCGGCAGAGCGCGACGAACTGCTCCTGTTTGTTGGCTGCGATGTTGAGCAAGCCGTCGCCGGTGCGAAACGCGCCAGACGGTGCGGCCGTCATGTTTTCATTGCCCATCGGCTGCGGCTCGACGTCCGCCGTCAGATAGTTCGACACCGGCCAGCCGAGCGCAGAAAGCGTGCATTCGAGCATCGACACGTCCAGGAACGCGCCCTCGCCTGTCGTCTTCTGCTTGACCAGTGCGGCGGTAATGGCGAACGCCCCGACCAGCCCGCCAAGCGTATCGGCGACGGGATAGCCGACACGCAGCGGCGCCGTTTCCGGTGTACCGGTGATGCTCATGATGCCGGAAAGACCCTGGATGATCTGGTCGTAGGCTGGATTGTCGCGCATCGGCCCGGTCTGGCCGAAGCCCGATATCGCACAGTAGACAAGGCTTGGCCGGACCTCCTTCAGCCTGGCATGGCCAAGCCCCAGCCGGTCCATTACGCCGGGGCGGAAATTCTCGACCAGCGCGTCGGCCGAAGCGACCAGATCGAGGAAGCGTTCGCGGCCGGCCTCCTGCTTGAGATCGAGCGCCACCGAGCGTTTGCCGGCATTCTGCGCCAGGAACGAAGCGCCCATGCCCGCCCGGTTGAGCTCCGGAGAGGCGCCGAGTTGGCGCGCCAGATCGCCGTCTTGCGGCGTCTCGACCTTGATGACGTCGGCCCCGAGCAACGCCAGCTGGTAGGCGCAATAGGGGCCGGCCAGCACATTGGTCAGGTCAAGGATGCGGATGCCGGAAAGCAGGTCTGTCATGACGTCACGAACAGCTCAGGCATCGCCCGGCACGTGCTCCGGTCCACGCATGCGTCTGTGCTCGATGTAGGCCCAGATATGCGGTCCAACCAGCCCGATGAAGGCCAGCGTCAGCAGCGTCAGCGACAGCGGATGCTTGTAGAACACCGTCCAGTCGCCATTCGAGATGGTCATCGCGCGGCGGAACTGCGTTTCGGCAAGCGGCCCGAGAATCATGCCGATGATGACGGGCGCGGTCGGGAAATCGAAACGCCGCATCAGAAAGCCGGCGGCACCGAGCAGATAGAGGATGACGAGGTCGATCGGCGATTGCGAGATGCCGTAAGTGCCAACCGTGGCGAACACCAGGATGCCGGCATAGAGTTGCGGGGCCGGGATCTTCAGCAATCGCACCCAGAGCCCGATCAGCGGCAGGTTGAGGACGACGAGGATGACATTGGCGATGAACAGGCTGGCGATCAGCCCCCACACCAGGTCGGCCTGTGTCGTCAGCAGCAGCGGCCCGGGATTGATGCCGTAGCTCTGGAATGCCGACAGCATGATCGCGGCCGTCGCCGAGGTCGGCAGGCCGAGCGTCAGCATCGGCACCAGCACGCCGGCCGCGGATGCATTGTTGGCGGCCTCCGGCCCGGCAACGCCCTCGATGGCGCCGACGGTGCCGAACTCCTCCTTGTGTCTGGAGAGTTTCTTCTCGATCGCATAGGAGAGGAAGGTCGGGATTTCGGCGCCGCCGGCCGGCATGGCACCGATCGGGAAGCCGATCAGGGCACCGCGCAGCCATGGCTTCCACGAGCGCGCCCATTCGGCCGCGGTCATGTAGAGCGAGCCCTTCAACGGCACGATATCGTCCTTGCCGGCATAGCGGCGCGAGGCCATGTAAAGCGTCTCGCCAACGGCGAACAGGCCAACGGCGACGACGATGACGTCGACGCCGTCGAGCAATTCGCTCGTGCCGAAGGTGAAGCGCGGCTGCCCCGTCTGCAGGTCGACGCCGATCATGCCGACGACGAAGCCGACGAACAGACTGGTCAGGCCGCGCACCGACGACGAGCCGAGCACTGCCGAAACCGTGATGAAGGCCAGCACCATCAGCGAGAAATATTCGGCCGGGCCGAAGGCCAGCGCGAATTTGACGACGATCGGCGCCAGGAAGGCAACGCCGATGGTGCCCAGCGTGCCGGCGACGAAGGAGCCGATCGCCGAGGTCGCCAGGGCCGCACCGCCGCGGCCGGAGCGGGCCATCCGGTTGCCTTCCAGCGCGGTGACGATGGTGGCGCTTTCGCCAGGCGTGTTGAGCAGGATCGATGTCGTCGAGCCGCCATACATGGCGCCGTAGTAGATGCCGGCAAACAGGATGAAGGACGCCTCCGGCGCCACCTGATAGGTGATCGGCAACAGCAGCGCGATGGTCAGTGCCGGCCCGAGGCCGGGCAGCACGCCGATCGCAGTCCCCAGCGTGGTGCCGACCAGGCACCATATGAGATTGATCGGCGAGAAGGCGACCGAAAATCCGTGCGCGAGATGGCCGAGCGTTTCCATGGCGTCAGCCCCTCAGCATGGCAACGACCGAATCGACGATCGCGTTCAGCTGGTTTTCGATGAAGCCGGCGCCGATATTGACGCCAAGCGCCCTGGCAAAGCCGAAATAGGCGGCCAGCGCCAGGATCAGCCCGAGCAGCACGTCACGCAGCGGACGCCGGCTGCCGAAACCGTGGCAGATGAGAACGAACATGATGACAGATGCAGCGGTAAAGCCGAGCGGCTGGATCAGCACCAGATTGGCGATCAGTCCGAGGGCGACGATGCCCATCGCCTTCCAGTCGGTCGGCGTCTCCTTTTCGTCCTCCGGCTGCCATCCGCCCCGCAAGGCGGCAATGATGAGCAGCAGCGACAGGATCATCATCCCGGTCATGGTGATGTAGGGAAAGACGGTCGGACCGACCTTGGAATAGAGCGGCGACACCGGGATTGCCAGCGTCTGCCAGGCAACCGCACCGGCACAGGCGAGGAGCCCGACGCCGATCAGCAGTTCGGGCACTGCAAGGCGCGGCGGCGCCGGCTGGTCGCTGGTGCTCATCATCGTCCTCCCAATGTCGGTCCCTTCGGGCCGGTTCTCCTTGGACCGGTCTCACTCGGCCGATCTCGGCGTAGTTTCACCTCCGGCGCCGCGTATGTCCATGCGGCTGGCGAAAGTCGGCAAGGGTTGGCGCAGGCTGCCGCCCCTTGCCGAGAGCATCACGCTAGGCCGAGGTCCTTGAGGATCGTCCCGATGCGGGCCGTGTCTTCTGCGACGAATTTCGCATAATCGTCACCGGTGAGCAGGATCTGCGTCCAGTTGCGGTTCTTGCATTCGGTGGCCCAGGCGTCGCTCTTGGCCATGGTCTCGATCAGCTTGATCATTGCTGCCTTGTCGGCGTCCGAGACGCCGGGCGGTGCGAAGACGCCACGCCAGTTGAACAGCTCGACATCTATGCCGGCTTCCTTCATCGTCGGCGCATCGATCCCCTCCTGGCGTTTGTCCGCGGAGATGGCCAGCAGCCGCAGCGCACCCGCCTTGACCTGTTCGGCGAACTCGCCATAGCCGGAGATGCCGGCCGCGACCTGGTTGCCGAGCAGCGCCGAAAGCGCCTCGCCGCCGCCGGCGAACGGCACATAGGAAAGATTGGTGGCCGGAACACCAACGGTCTTGGCGATGAGGCCGAACAATATATGGTCCGAGCCGCCGGCCGAACCGCCAGCAACCGGAACCTGCGTCGGGTCAGCCTTGAGAGCAGCGACAAAGTCCGCGGCCGTCTTGAACGGCGAGGCGGCCGGCACCACAAGCGCCTCGAACTCGCCAGTAAGGCGGGCGATTGGCGTGACCTCGGTAAGGTTGTTAGCCGCCTTGTTGGCGATGATCGCGCCGACCATGACCATGCCAGCCACCATCAGCGCATTGCCCTTGCCCTTCCACTGGTTGACGAATTGCGGCAGGCCGACAGTACCGCCGGCGCCGCCGACATTGGTGATCTGCGAGCCGGAGATCAGTTTTTCACTGCGCAGCACCTGGTCCATGGCGCGCGCCGTCTGGTCCCAGCCGCCGCCCGGCGCCGCCGGCACGAAAATCTGCAGCTGCGGTGCGTCCTGCGCGAAGGCGGGGATAAAATGCGATGCCGCCAGTCCGGCAGCACCTGCTGCAGCGGTGCTCATCAAGAATCGGCGTCTGTTCAGCATGGGATTCCTCCAAATCGCGACACCTCCTCCGGTGCCTGCCAGAAACGTGGCCTGACTTCAGACCCGCTCGATAAAATTCATGCAGAGTTTGCGTCTTCCTGTCAAAGACAGAACACGCCGCATGCGGCACAATCGGCCTGTGCGATCTTCAGGCAGGCGAACTCGACGCCGGACGACGTGGCAGGCAGAGGCCAGACAGCGTCCGTCAGGGCTGCCGCTCCAGCAGGATGGTCGGCTTGCCTTGGTAGACGGTTCGCAGCACTTCGCCATAACCACATTTTGCCGCGACGTTCAGCGATCCGGTGTTTTCCGGATCGATGATGCAGACGGTCTTCGCGGCGCCGAACGTCTCGTCGCCCAAGGCAAGCACCCGTGCGACGACTTCGCTGGCCAACCCGTGGCCATGCGCGCCCGAAACCAGAGCCCAGCCGGTTTCCGGAATGCCCTCGATCGACGGCGTCATGTCGCGTTTCAGATCGTGAAAGCCGGCCTCGCCGATGAAGCGGCCGGTCGCCTTTTCCTCGATCGCCCAGAAGCCGTAGCCCAGAAGCGACCACAGGCCGGCGTGGCGTAGGAAGCGCATCCAGCTTTCCTCCCGCGTGCGCGGCTTGCCGCCGATAAAGCGGGTGACGACGGGATCGGCCCACATAGCGACATAGGCGTCGAAATCGTCAAGCCGGTGCGGCCGCAGGACCGTGCGCGAGGTCTCAATCACTGGGGCGACAATTGTATGCGGACTGGCCATGGTCATGTCTCGGTTGTGTTGCCGGTGCCTAATGCAGGTCTTCCAAACGTGGGGACAGCGACACGCACGAGACGGGGAATCAAAATCCGTTGCGTAAAACAAGAGCCAAGGCTGTGTAGATTATCTTCCAGGCTGATGTGAATCCTGCCAAGCAGTGTTATTTTTCGCCAGTATTGGTTCACGTGCGTTCGGTTTCGGCGCTGCCGTCCGACAGAGGGGAACAGCATGGACACCACCGACCTTGTGCTTGCCATCTTCCATCATCTGCTGGTGTTTTCGCTGGCGGGCATCATCGGCGCCGAGTTCGTCCTGATCCGCAGCGACTTGTCCGCCGCGACGCTGAAGCGGCTTGTCGGCATCGATCGCCACTACGGCATCATCGCCATGCTGATCATCGTCGCCGGCATCGGCCGCGTCATCTATGGTCTCAAGGGCTGGGAATTCTACGTCTACAACTGGATGTTCTGGGCAAAGATGGCCGCTTTCGCAATTGTCGGCCTGTTGTCGATTATCCCGACCGTCCGATTCCTGTCCTGGAACAGGCAGGCGAGCGCCAGTTCCGGCTTCCAGGTGCCTGCGGCGGAGCTAGCGTCCGTTCGCACCTATGTCCGCACCGCGGCCTTCATCTTCCTCTTGATCCCGGTGTTCGCGGCGGCGATGGCGCGCGGCTATGGCTACTAGCATAGGTTGGAGGAAGGGCATCGCACGGCCCAGCCTTCCCACTCATTTGCGCGGATAGACGTGCAGTTTGCCGTTTGAGCCCGATTGTCATTTGTCGGGTTGCGCTAGTTATTGCTCCATCTACAGTCAGTTTTGAGAGGAACTCCACGCAGCGGTTGGTAATTCGTATCATGGGAGGAATCACGATGAGAAAATTCGTCGCCGCGCTGGCTGTCGCTGCGGCCGCCATGCTTTACCCACCGGCCGCTGGCGCGCAGACCTACCCCGAACGCACCATCACCATTGTCGTGCCGTTTTCGGCCGGCGGCCCTACTGACACCGTCACGCGTCTTGTCGCGGAAGCCATGTCGAAGGACCTCGGCCAGCAGGTCATCGTCGAGAATGTCGGCGGCGCCGGCGGCACACTGGGCGCGGGCCGCGTCGCAAATGCCGAGCCTGACGGCTACACGCTGCTCCTCCATCACATCGGCATGGCGACAAGTGCTACGCTCTACAGAAAGCTCGCCTACGACACGCTGAACGCATTCGAATATGTCGGCCTCGTCACCGAGGTGCCGATGACCATCGTCGGCCGCAAGGACCTCGAGCCGACCGATCTGAAGGGGCTGGTCGACTACGCCAAGGCCAACAAGGACAGCATCACCGTTGCCAATGCCGGGATCGGTGCCGCCTCGCATCTGTGCGGCATGCTGTTTATGAGCGCCATCGGCACGCCGCTGGTCACCGTACCCTATAAAGGCACCGGCCCGGCCATGACCGATCTTCTCGGCGGCCAGGTCGACATCATGTGCGACCAGACGACCAATACCACCAAGCAGATCCAGGGCGGCACGATCAAGGCTTATGCCGTAACCTCGCCGCAACGGCTAGACGTGCTGCCGGACGTGCCGACGACGATAGAGGCCGGTCTTCCCCAGGTGCAGGTCGGCATCTGGCACGGCATCTATGCACCCAAGGGCACGCCGGCCGAGATCACCGAACGCCTGTCGAAATCTCTGCAGGTGGCGCTGAAGGACCAGAACGTCGTCGCCCGATTTGCCGAACTCGGCACCAAGCCGTCGCCCGAGGCCGATGCCACGCCGGCCGCGCTCAAGGCCAAGCTGGAAAGTGAGATTGCGCGCTGGAAGCCGATCATCGAAGCGGCCGGCCAGTACGCCGACTAAAGGTTTTTAACGGGGCGCCGCCAGCGCCCCGTTTTTACACCGGCATCGGCACGCCCGTGAGGCGGGCCGGGAGGACGCCATGAAACCTTTCGCAATCGACAGAACCAACGGCATATGCGCCGCGCTGTTGATCTTTATTGGCGCCTTTTTCGCGCTGCAGTCGCTGGGCCTCGAAATCGGCACCGCCTTTCGCATGGGGCCGGGCTATTTCCCGCTGGTGCTGGCAATTGTGCTGATCTTGCTTGGCGCCGCCATCCTCGTCCAAGCGGTGCGTTTCGAGAGCGAGCCGATCGGTTACATTGCGTGGCGCGGCATGCTGTTCATCCTGCCTGCTCCGATCTTCTTCGGCCTGACGGTGCGCGGCCTCGGCTTCATCCCGTCGATCTTCCTGACGGCGCTGATCGCATCTTTCGGTAGCGGCCGTATGAAGCCGCTGACTGCACTCGTGCTGTCAGCCGGCCTGACGCTGTTCGCATTCGTCGTCTTCAGCTACGCACTCGGCCTGCCGTTTCGGCGTTTCGGCCCGTGGTTGCCACTGTCGTTGTGAGGAGATGAAATGGAACTCCTCAACAACCTCGCACTCGGCTTTTCGACAGCCACATCTTTGGCAAACCTCGGTTTCTGCCTGATCGGCGTCCTTCTCGGCACGCTGATTGGCGTCCTGCCCGGCATCGGTGCCACCGCAACCATCGCCATGCTGTTGCCGATCACCTTCCAGATCGGCGACCCGGTTTCCTCTCTCATCATGCTCGCCGGTATCTATTACGGCGCGCAGTATGGCGGCTCGACCACCGCCATTCTCATCAACATGCCCGGCGAATCCTCGTCGGCCGTCACCGCAATCGATGGCTATCAGATGGCCAGGAACGGCCGCGCCGGAGCAGCCCTGGCGACCGCGGCGATAGGCTCGTTCTTTGCCGGCACGGTGTCGACCTTCCTCGTCGCCATCTTCGCCCCACCGCTGACTGCGATAGCGCTGAGATTCGGCGCGCCCGAGTATTTTTCGCTGATGATCGTCGGCCTGGTCTCGTCCGTCGCGCTCGCCCACGGCTCGATCGTCAAGGCACTGGCCATGGTCGTGCTCGGCCTGCTGCTGGGACTTGTCGGCACCGATATTTACACTGGTACGCCCCGCTTCACGCTCGGCATCCGCGAATATGCCGACGGGCTGAATTTCGTCGCAGTGGCGGTCGGTGTCTTCGGCGTCGCCGAGATACTGCGCAACCTCGAAAACGAGCATGAGCGTTCCGTGCTGATCCGAAAGATCTCCGGCCTTATGCCGACCCGCGAAGATTTTCGGCGCATGGCGGCTCCCATCGTGCGCGGAACGATCATCGGTTCGGCGCTCGGCATCCTGCCGGGAGGCGGCGCGATCCTTGCCGCCTTTGCCTCCTACACCGTCGAAAAACGTGTCTCGAAAAATCCCGGGGAATTCGGCAAGGGCGCCATCGAAGGCGTCGCCGGACCGGAATCGGCCAACAATGCCGGCGCCCAAACCTCCTTCATCCCGATGCTGACGCTCGGCATTCCGGCCAACCCGGTAATGGCGCTGATGATCGGCGCGATGATCATCCAGGGCATCGTGCCCGGCCCCAATGTCGCCATCGAACAGCCTGCACTGTTTTGGGGTATCATCACCTCGATGTGGATCGGCAATCTGATGCTGATCATCTTGAACCTGCCGCTGATCGGGCTTTGGGTGAAACTTCTTACCATCCCCTACTATGTGCTCTTCCCGATCATCATGGCGTTCTGCTCGATCGGCGTTTACAGCGTCAACACCAACGTCTACGACCTCTATGCCGTCGCCTTCTTCGGCTTGCTTGGCTACCTCCTGACCAAGCTGCGCTGCGAACCTGCGCCGCTGCTGCTCGGCTTCGTGCTCGGCCCGCTGCTCGAGGAAAACCTACGCCGCGCCATGATCCTCTCGCGCGGCGATCCGAGCACCTTCGTGACGCGGCCGATCAGCGCCAGCCTGCTCCTCATCGCGCTTGCCGTGCTCGTCATCGTGTTTCTCCCCGCGGTCAGGAAGAAGCGCGAGGAGGTGTTCGTCGAGGAGAGTTCCTGAATGTGGACGGCGCCACATACGAGGAACTTCAGAGTCACTTGCCGGGCACTGACTCAGTAGCCGCTTCTACTGGCCCGAGCGGCGCGATCTCGACCAGCGGTGCAGGCACGCTGGTCGTCTTTTCCTTGGCCTTGCAGATATCGGCGATGACGCAGGCCGGGCAATCCGGCTTGCGCGCCTTGCAGACATAGCGGCCGTGCAGGATCAGCCAATGATGCGCGTGCCGCATATATTCATCCGGAATGATCTTCAGGAAACCTTGCTCGACCTGTTCCGGCGTCTTGCCCGGCGCCAGGCCGAGCCTGTTACCGATGCGGAAGATGTGCGTGTCGACCGCCATCGTATGCTGGCCGAATGCCACGTTGAGCACGACGTTGGCGGTCTTGCGGCCGACACCCGGCAGCTCGACCAGTTGATCGCGATCCTCAGGCACTTCGCCGCCATGGTCGCGGATCAGCGCCTCCGACAGCGCGATGACGTTCTTGGCCTTGTTGCGCCATAGCCCGATGGTGCGGATATGGTCGCCGAGCTTGGCCTCGCCCAGCGCCAGCATTTTCTGCGGCGTGTCGGCAATTTTGAACAGCGCCCGCGTCGCCTTGTTGACGCCGGCGTCCGTCGCCTGCGCCGAAAGCACCACCGCCACCAGCAGCGTGAAGGCGTTGATATGTTCGAGTTCGCCTCTCGGTTCCGGCCGCTGAACGGAAAAGCGCCGGAAAATCTCATGCACTTCGGCCGGGCTGTAAAGCGCCCGCGATCTCGCCGGCCGCGGACGCGGCTTGACGTTCGAGCCGTTGCGGCGGCCGGGCAACAGGTCTTTTTTTAGCGCAGAAGAGTTTTTGGGCTTGGGGCTTGTCATTGCCTTCCTATAATATTCCCCAATGAGCGACACAAACACCTCATTTCAGGCCGACGAGCCATTTTTCCAGGCGCTGCTGATACCGCACCGGTCGCTGGGCAAGACCGGCTTTGCCATACTGATGGGCGCCCTGCTGTTCGGCTGGCTGGCGACCGGAGCTTTTTTTCTGTCGCGCGGCGCCTGGCCGGTGTTCGGCTTCTTCGGCCTCGACGTGATCGCCGTCTACATAGCCTTCCGCGCCAATTATCGTGCCGCCCGGGCTCGCGAGGAGGTATCGGTGTCGCGCACCAGCCTCGACATCCGCAAGACTGCCCCGTCAGGCAAATCGGAAGCACACCGCTTCAATCCGTTCTGGGCGCGCTTTTCGATCGCCCGACACGCCGAGATCGGCATCACCAGAATGGCGGTCGAGGCGCAAGGAAAAACCGTCTCGATCGGCGGCTTTCTCAACCCCGCCGACCGCGAGAGTTTTGCCACCGCATTTTCGCGCGCTCTGGCAGCCGCCAAGGCGCGCTGAGCCAGCGTTTCAGAACCGATAGCGCAACAGCCTGCCGATCTTGCGCAATGCTGGAATGTATTTCCAAAGGCGAACAAACAGTTTCGCGAACCAGCGCATGCGAGCGGCATGTTCCGGCTTATAGGCAGGGATGTCCTCGACGAACCGCAGCTTCGGAACGGCTCGATCCAATTCATGCGGGTTCTCGATGCTCCAGTGGACCTCGGCGCCGGTGGCGCGGAAGGAGGAATTGAGGCGAATGATCTTCAGTCCCAGACGACTATAGGCATCGAAAACCAGTTCGCCGCTCGAAAGATGTCCCACCAAACGAGAAAACAGTTGCTGCCCCTCTTCGGCGCCCAGGTAGGGAGTCAGGCCTTCCGCCACGACTATGGCCGGGCGATCCCGAGGTACTTCGTTCAGCCATCCCGGTTCGGTGACCGACGAAGCGATCAGGTGGTAGTGATCCCGCACTGGATAGAGCTTGCGCCTGAGGTCGATGACTTCGGGATAGTCGACGTCGAACCAGTCCACGCCGGCTGGCGGGTCGATACGGAATATGCGCGTATCGAGCCCACACCCGAGATGCAGTACGATGGCGTCAGGATTTCGGGCGAGAAAGTCCTGAACGCAGACGTCCAGCGTCTTTGCCCTGATTGCTAGACCGACGCCGAGATTGTTGTCGACCTTGAGCCGTGAGAAATCATAGTCGATGTTGCGCACCGCCTCGTCGGCAAAGTAGTCCCTGAGCAGCGAATTGGGCAGCCGGCTCTCCAGCGCCTTGCCGTAAAGTGTCAAAAGCAAAGTCTCCTTTGCCCCGGTCAGGTTTACTTTTTCACCAGCCACGACCGTCCTCCCCATTCAAAGCCCAGCTCTATCTGGGTACATGCCGCGGGAAAGCAAGTTTCGGGTGGTGATCGCCGCCGCGAAGGACGATATTCGCACTCAAGGAGATACTGCCATGAACGCCCAAATGCCTCTCAAAACGACAGCAATCCTTCAGAAAGACATCACGCCTGAAGGTGGAGACTACGAAATCGTCCGTCGTGCCATCGAAAAGATCAGCCTCGACTATCGCGACCAGCCTTCGTTGGAAGTGCTGGCCGAGGAGGTCGGCGAGACGCCGACCGGGCTGCAGAAGCTGTTCACCCGCTGGGCCGGCCTATCGCCCAAGGCTTTTCTGCAGGCCGTCACCCTCGATCATGCGCGCAAGCTGCTCGATGCCGGCATGCCGCTGCTTGAAACCTCATTCGAACTCGGCATGTCCGGCCCAGGCCGGCTGCATGATCTGTTCGTCACCCACGAAGCGATGTCGCCGGGCGATTACAAAACCCGCGGCGCAGGGCTCACCATCCGCTACGGCTATCATATCTCGCCTTTCGGCATCGCGCTGATCATGGTGACTGACCGCGGCCTCGCCGGCCTCGCCTTCAACGACCCCGGCGGCGAGCGTGCGGCCTTTGCCGACATGTCCAGCCGCTGGCCGAATGCGACCTATGTCGAGGACATGGCGGCGACGGCACCCTATGCCGCGCGCATCTTCGATCCGTCGCTGTGGCGCGCCGACCAGCCGCTGCGCGTCGTCATGATCGGCACCGACTTCCAGGTCCGCGTCTGGGAAGCCTTGCTGCGTATTCCGATGGGCCAGGCCTGCACCTATTCCTCGATCGCCGCGCGCATCGGCGCACCGAGCGCCAGCCGGGCTGTCGGTGCCGCGGTCGGTGCCAATCCGATGTCCTTCGTCGTGCCGTGCCACCGGGCTCTCGGCAAGTCCGGTGCGCTCACCGGCTACCATTGGGGCCTGACCCGCAAACGCGCCATCCTCGGCTGGGAGGCGGGACAGGTCTCTTCGTGAATAGCCAAAGAATGGAACGATAGGAGCGATGCAAGGACCGCTAGGGTGACAAGCAGCGATCTTACGGAGTAGCTTCCCGCGCAATTAGAGTGACATGCGCTAGCGGGAGGCACTTCTTGATCGTCGTCATCGGCTCCATCAATCTCGACCTCATCGCCAGTGTCGACCGCTTGCCCGGTCCCGGCGAGACGGTGCGCGGCTCCGGTTTCGCTACTGCCCCCGGCGGCAAGGGCGCCAACCAGGCGCTGGCCGCCGCCCGTGCCGGCGCCAAGGTGCGCATGGTCGGCGCGGTCGGCAAGGACAGCTTCGCCGGCGAGGCTCTGGCGCTGCTGCGCGACGGCAAGATCGACCTGTCCGGCGTCGGCGAGACCTTTGCCTCGACCGGTACCGCGTTGATCATGGTCGGCGCCGACGGCGAGAACGTGATCGCCGTTGTGCCGGGCGCCAATGATTCGGTCGTGCCGGGTGACCTTTCCAAGGCTTTCGTAAAAAACGGCGACGTCGTGCTGCTGCAACTGGAGATCCCGCTGCAGACCGTCGAGACAGCACTCGACGCGGCAAGCACGGCCGGCGCGATCACAGTGCTCAACACCGCACCTTTCCATGGCGACGCGGCCGGCTTCCTCGGCAAGGCCGACTATCTCGTCGCCAACGAAACCGAGTTCGACCTCTATGGCGAGGCGCTTTCGTTGAATGGCCGCGACCGCCCGGCACGGATGCGCGACTATGCCGCGAGAACCGGCCGCACCATCGTCGTCACGCTTGGCTCGGACGGCGTTCTGGCGGTAACGCCGGACGATCTCCTGATGGTTCCGGCGCTGAAGATCAGTCCGCTCGATACGGTCGGCGCCGGCGACACGTTCTGCGGCTATTTTGCCGCCGGGCTGGCAGCCGGCCTGCCGCTCGACCAGGCGCTTGCCCGCGCTGCCGCAGCCGGTTCGCTGGCCTGCCTGAAGGCCGGTGCACAGCCGGCCATCCCGCTGGCCAGGGACGTCGATGCCGCCCTGCAGAAATCTGCAGGCTAAAGCGGGATGACAGCCATGCGCCCGACGACGAAGCACGCGGTGCCGCCCGCCGGCGACATCTGCCGCCAGTCTGCCGTGGCGCTTGCCGGGAAGATCAGGCGCCGGCAGCTTTCGGTGCGCGAAGTGGTCGCGGCATTCCTCGACAGGATCGAGGCGGTGAACCCGCTGGTCAACGCTATCGTTTCATTGCGTGAGCGTGCCGACATCCTGCGCGAGGCCGACGGCGCTGACGCTCATCTGGCGCGAGGAGCAGATACCGGATCGCTGTTCGGCCTGCCTATCGCGATCAAGGATCTTGCGCTGACAAAAGGCCTGAGAACCGCCTTCGGCTCGCCGATCTTCGCCGATTTTGTGCCTGAGGAAGACGACTTCTTCGTCGAGCGCGTCCGCAAAGCCGGCGCGATCATCATCGGCAAGACCAACGTTCCCGAATTCGGGCTCGGCTCCAACACCTACAACACCGTGTTCGGACAGACGCTCAACGCATTTGACCCGGCGCTGACCGCCGGCGGCTCGAGCGGCGGTGCGGCGGTCGCGCTGGCGCTCGACATGGTTCCCGTTGCCGATGGCAGCGATTTTGGCGGTTCCCTGCGCAATCCCGCTGCCTACAACAATGTCTATGGCTTCCGTCCATCGCAGGGATTGGTGCCGGCCGGCCCTGACCTTGATGTGTTTCTTGCGCAAATGGGCGTCGAAGGGCCGATGGGGCGTAACGTGCGTGACATGGCGTTGCTGCTCGACGTTCAGGCCGGCTATCATCCTCGCGCGCCGCTGTCGCATGATAAGCCAGGCTCGTTCCTCGAAGGGCTGGAAGCACCGGCGGCCGGCGGGCGCATCGCCTGGCTCGGCGATCTCGAAGGCCATCTGCCGGTTGAAGCAGGCATTCTACAGCTTTGCGAGGCAGCACTCGGCCGGTTCGCGGATGTGTCCTTCGAGGCCGAGCCGCTGATGCCGGAATTCGACTTCGAAGCGCTGTGGCAAGCCTTTGTAACGCTTCGCCAGGCGAGCAGCGGTTGTGCACTCAAGGCGCATTACGACGATCTCCTGAAACGAAGTCTGCTGAAGCCGGAGGCCGTTTGGGAGGTGGAACATGCACTGCGCCTCACCGCGCCGCAGATCCACGCCGCCACGGTGAGGCGCTCGTCCTGGCATCGAATGCTGCTGTCGCTCTTCGAGCGTTTCGACCTGATTGCGCTGCCAGCCGCACAGGTCTTTCCCTTCGATGTCGTCACCCACTGGCCAAGGGAAGTGGCCGGGCGTGCCATGGACAGCTATCACCGCTGGATGCAGGTCGCAGCGCTCGCCACGCTGGGCGGCTGCCCGGCGGTCAACGTACCGGCGGGCTTCGACGCCAGGGGCCGGCCAATGGGCATGCAATTGATCGGGCGGCCGCGCGGTGACCTCTCCGTGCTGAGGGCGGCTGCCGCCTATGAGGCAACGCTGCCATGGCAGGCCGGCGCCTGCTGAAATCAGCTCCGTATTGTCGGCGCCTCGCCGACTTGCACTCATCTCATCGCCATGCATTGATCGCGACAGCGCGCCGCACGAGCGGCATCTGTGGAGGGAAAAAATGTCGCTGGAACTCTACGCCACCTATGTCGTCGCCTGCATCGTCATCATCCTGGTGCCGGGGCCGACGGTGACGCTGATCATTGCCAACAGCATCCGCCACGGCTCGCGCGCCGGTCTCGCCAATGTCGCCGGCACCCAGGCCGGGCTAGCCATCATGATCGCCATTGTCGGCATCGGATTGACCTCGCTGATCGCCGGCATGGGCCACTGGTTCGAATGGGTCCGGCTGATCGGCGCCGCTTACCTGATCTGGATGGGCGTGCAGATGTTCCGCTCGAAAGGCAAGCTTAACGCCGACGGATCGGCAAAAAAGCCGCGTGGCGGCTTCTTTTTGCAGGGGCTGCTGGTGGCGATCAGCAATCCAAAGACGCTGGTGTTCTTCGGCGCCTTCTTTCCGCAGTTCATCGCGCCTGAAGGCAATTACGCACTACAGATCGGCGTCATGGGTCTCACCGCGATGATCTTCGCCGCAGTCTCGGATTCGACCTACGCGCTGGCCGCCGGCCGCGCAGGGCGTCTGCTGTCGGCCGGCCGCGTCAAGCTCTTGTCGAGGATCAGCGGCAGCTTCCTGGTCGGCGGCGGCCTGTGGCTGGCGTTTTCCAAGGCGAAGTAACGGCCGCGAGCCCGGCGACGCCAACAGCAACATCCTGGAATAGGAAGGCCGATTGAAAGTCGGCCTTCAGGCCACCACATGGATCAACAGTTGGGGATTCATGTCTATGCCGTGGACTTACGCGGATTTGAAAAGGAACGCGTTTGGCGTGATCCTGTCCATCGCTTTGTTCGCGGCGATGGTTCCGTCGGCTCTGAACAAATGGGCGAATGACGCAAGTCCGATCCGGTCGGTCGACCCGGTCGATGCAACGATCAAAAGTGGACAGGGTAAAGGGCGCAATATCCAATATCTGCTGGTCCTTGAGAACGGTTCGACGGTCCTCGTTTACGACGACCTCCCGCATCTGATCGGCTCGCGCGTCGGCATCGAGCGCGTCACGCGCGACAATGGCTTCGTCTTTTACCGGTTTGCAAATTGAACGACGATCGATCGATAAGCTGTTTTCAAAGGTGAAGCGAGTGATATGGCTTTTTCGGGGAATCGCTCTTGAACAAAGCCCCTATGCTACTCAACTCTAAGGTATGGGGCCGACAAATATTTCTCTTAGAACCCGCATTCTTTTGCTTCGGGAAGAGTTTCGCGACAGAGTTGTTGGCATCACAATCTTGTGCGCGCTCGCTCTCGCGATCGCTGTGCCGATTGTAACTAGGCAGAACAGTCCGATCACTGGCACACAACTCGTAGGAGGCACCGTCGAAGATGTTGCGACGATGCCTCTAAATCCGAAAGGTTCCGTCGGACATGGACTTTATTATAGATATGAAGTCCGCCTCCATGACGGCAACGCTCGGATATTTGTCGATGGTGAGGTGGAAACACCCCACATGATCGGATCGGAAGTATCGATCGAAGAACAGCAACGCCAGGACGGTACCACCACCTACCGCCTGCTCAACTACTGAGCAGCCCTAAAGCCGCCCCAGCCTTTCCAGCAACAGCGCGAAAAACGCATCATGGTCGATGTCGCGCATCACCATGGCGTTCTTCGGCCGCTTGGTCACCCCCCACCAGTCGATCACCGTCATACCCATGGTGAGCTCCGAGGCGGTTTCCACGCTGACATTGCAATTGCGACCCTTGAACAGCTTCGGCTTCAGCAGATACGCGATCACGCAAGGATCGTGCAGCGGGCCGCCGTCGGTACCGTATTTCTCCTCGTCGAAACGTTCGAAGAATTCCAGCATGTCCGCGGTGGCCGTGCCGACCCTGGTGCCGAGCTTGCGGAAGGCCTTCGTGCGCTTGGCGGTGGTCAGCGCCTTGTGGGTGACGTCCAGCGGCATCATCACGATCGGAATGCCGGATTTGAACACGACATCGGCGGCATGCGGATCGACATAGATGTTGAACTCGGCGGTCGGCGTGACGTTGCCGCCCTCGAAGAAGCCGCCGCCCATCAGCACGATTTCCTTGATGCGCGGCGCGATTTTCGGCTCGCGGATCAGCGCCAACGCAATGTTGGTGAGCGGCCCGAGCGCGCAAAGCGTGATCGTGCCGCTCTCCTCCCTCATCAGCGTCTCGACTATGAAATCGACCGCATACTCTTCCTGCAGTTTCATCTTTGGTTCGGGCAGTTGCGGCCCGTTGAGGCCGGTCTTGCCATGCACTTCCTCGGCGGTGACCAGTTCGCGCGCCAGCGGCCGGATGGCGCCTGCATAGACCTTGACGTCCGGCCGGCCGGCCAGCTCGCAGATCTTGCGGGCGTTTTTTTCGGTAAGTTTCAGCGGCACGTTGCCGGCCACCGCGGTGATGCCGACGATCTCCAGCTCGGCGCTGCCGAGCGCCAGCAATATGGCGACGGCATCGTCCTGGCCGGGGTCAGTGTCGATGATGATCCTGCGGGATTGGGGCATTTCAATTCCTTGTTTTGGCAAGTCTTTTTGGGCGGGACGTGTGACGGCTTGAAGTCTGCCGGGCGGCGGACCATATCAAGACCATCGGGAAAAATGCCATCCGGGTTTTTCCACTTTATGTCGCTCTTGAGAGGACACTGTAACATGAGCCGAATGACGCCTTTTTCCAGCCCGCTTCTCCTCGGTTTCGATTCCATGGAAAAGACGCTGGAGCGCTTGGCAAAGTCCGGTGACAGCTATCCTCCCTACAACATCGAGCGCCTCAGCGGTGCCGACGGCAAAACCGAAAGGCTGCGTATCACGCTCGCCGTCGCCGGTTTCGCGGAAAGCGATCTCGATGTCACAACGGAGGAGAACCAGTTGGTCGTGCGCGGCCGTCAGAACGACGACACCGAGCGCGAATTTCTCCACCGCGGCATCGCCGCGCGCCAGTTCCAGCGCTGTTTCGTGCTGGCCGACGGCATGCGGGTGATTGCGGCCGAATTGAAGAACGGCCTTCTGTCGATCGATCTCGATCGGCCGGAATCCGAACGGCTGGTACGAAAAATAAACATATCGGTGAAAGACTGATTTTTGCCGATAGCTCTCATGCGGGATGGCCTTGAGCGGCGTCTCGCGGCAAGGAGGCTTGAAATGACCAGAACTAACGAGAATATCATCATGACCAGCGGCGAATTCGCCCATCTCGGCGAAGGTTCGGTCGCCTATCTCAGGAAAGTGTCGAGCGACGATCTGCGCGGCCGTTTCCCGGGCCTCGGCGAAATCGCGCCGGGTCTGGAACTGTGGGCCCTGTTTGCCGCTAATGGCCAGCCGATCCTGCTTTCGGACGCTCGCGACCGGGCACTGGCTGGCGCGCTGGAAAACGATCTGACCCCGGTCGCTATCCACTAACGTCGCTATCCACCAACATTGGCGCCATCAACTGACAAATATGGCGCAGCGATCTGGCTGGAAACGGACAGGGCCGCTCACGGCGGCCCTTCAAAGGATTTAATCAAAACCTCAAGCGGCGTGCGAGGCCTGCGTGTCCGACAGCAGCGCATGGATGGCCACGGCGTCGCGCGTGCCCCTGATCTTGGCAACCGTGTCGGCGTCGCGCAGCACCCGCGCGATGCGCGACAGCGCCTTGAGGTGGTCGGCGCCGGCACCTTCGGGAGCCAAAAGCAGAAACACCAGGTCGACCGGCTGATCATCGAGGGCCTCGAAGTCCACCGGTGTCTCCAGCCGGGCAAAAACGCCGGCGATCCGCTTCACCCCAGCCAGCTTGCCGTGCGGAATGGCGATGCCGTTGCCGACGCCGGTGGAGCCGAGCCGCTCGCGTTGCAGGATGGTGTCGAACACCTCTCGCTCCGGAATGCCGGAAATTGCCGCCGCCCTTTCGGACAGCAATTGCAGCAGCTGCTTTTTGGAGTTCGCCTTCAACGCCGGCATGATTGCCGGAACGCTGACGAGATCGCTCAGATCCATGCTTGAAATCCCTTGTTCGCCTGCCGTCGCCAGTCCCCACGCTCGCGTGCGGCTGGTCTTTACCCCTGCGCGACCTTGGCCGTGGACGGGTCGATCCAGCCGATATTCCCGTCCGGCCGGCGATAGACGATGTTGAGATGGTCATTTCCGGCATTGCGGAAGACCAGGACCGGGCTGTCCTTGGTGTCGAGTTCGATCACCGCTGACGCCACTGACATGGTCCGCAGCGTCATAGTCGATTCGGCGACGATGGCCGGCGCGAAATTCTCCGGTATGTCCTCCTCGTCGTCGGCAAGCGGCGCCATCACCGTATAGGCGACGTCGGTGAGCTCGCCGTTGCTATTGC
Organism: Mesorhizobium sp. M0040; assembly: GCF_040323505.1. Classification (NCBI taxonomy): domain Bacteria; kingdom Pseudomonadati; phylum Pseudomonadota; class Alphaproteobacteria; order Hyphomicrobiales; family Phyllobacteriaceae; genus Mesorhizobium; species Mesorhizobium sp. M0040. The sequence continues at coordinate 34,734 of NZ_JAMYVA010000001.1, read as the reverse complement.
CTGAATTGTGCGACTTCAGCCGGCGCTTGTAGCGCCTGAGGCGCGTTTCCAGACGGTCTGCCGCAGTATCGAAGGCAAGCGTTGGATCCTGGGCATCGCCGGTCGCCTGCAGCGAAGCACCGGAGTCCAGCCGGATCATGCAATCGGCCGTGTAGCGCGACCCCGATTTGACGACTACGATTTGCCCTGAAAAGCCCCGATCGAAATATTTCCCGATCACTTCCCCGACACGGTCGTTGATGCGCGTACGGAACGCATCGCCGATATCCATGTGTTTTCCCGATATGCGCAGTGTCATCTGAAAACTGACCTTCCTTGCTCAGGCTTCAAACTGTCCCGAGTTTATACTCGTGGTCCGCGCGCACAAGCTTTTGCGGCGTCACTTGCGCCGATTTTAGATCCGAACTTTCCGGTTGATCACAAGCCGCCTTCTTGGCCGTCCCGTGGCCTACGTCGTGACGGACCATCTCTCGTGCGGGCATCGGCGAACTCAAATCCACTCGCCAGCCCGTCTCATGCGGGCGGGCTTCTAGCCACTTCGTCGCCGCTTGTCAATGAAGGGCGAAAGCTGTGGAAATTCCGCCGGAGATCAACGGCCGGCGCTGGCCAAAGCGCGTTTTTCGCGCCGCCGCTGCACCGAAGAGGGTATGTTCATGCCTTCCCGGTATTTGGCCACCGTGCGCCTGGCGATGTCGACGCCGCTTTCCCGCAGCATGTCCACGATGGCATCGTCGGAAAGCACATCGATGGCTTTCTCCTCGTCGATCAGCTGCCTTATGCGGTCGCGCACCGCTTCCGACGAATGCGCATCGCCGCCACCTGACGAAGCGATCGAGGCGGTGAAGAAATAGCGCAGCTCGAACACACCGCGCGGCGTCAGCATGTATTTGTTTGCCGTGACCCGGCTGACCGTTGATTCGTGCATGCCGATGGCGTCCGCCACCGTGCGCAGGTTGAGCGGCTTCAGGTGCCGCACGCCGTGGACGAGAAAAGCGTCCTGCTGGCGCACGATCTCAGAGGCCACCTTGAGAATGGTCTTCGCCCGCTGGTCGAGGCTGCGCGTGAGCCAGTTGGCGTTCTGCAGGCATTCGGCGAGGAAATCCTTTTCCGCCTGGTTTTTCGCATGTGGCGTGACCTGGGCGAAATAGATGTGATCGACCAGCACGCGCGGCAGCGTCTCGGCATTGAGCTCGACCGTCCAGCTGCCGTCATTGGCTGCACGCACCTCGACGTCGGCCACGATCGCATCGCTGGCACCGCGCGAAAACGCCATTCCAGGCCGCGGGTCGAGCGCCCGGATCTCGGCCAGCATGTCGAGCAGATCCTCCTCGTCGACGCCGCAAATCCGCTTCAGCGTCTGGAAATCGCGCCGTGCCAGGAGTTCGAGATTGGCGATCAGCACCTTCATCGCCGGATCGAGCCGGTCGCGCACGGCCAGCTGCAGCAACAGGCATTCGGCGAGGTCGCGGGCGAATATGCCGGCGGGCTCAAATGTCTGGCAGACCGCCAGGACCGTTGCCACCGCCGTAGCGTCCGTGCCGAGGCGGGCGGCGATCTCGGCCATGTCGGCACGCATGTAGCCGGCCTCGTCGAGGCCGTCGGCAAGCTCGCCGGCGATCAGGCGCGCCGCCGGATCGGCAAAGGCGAGCGCCACCTGCTCGCCGACATGGTCGCGCAGCGTGATGGCCGCCGCCGCCATATCCGCGACGTCGAAGCCGTCGGAGGAAGAGGTGGAACCGTTGCCGGACGCCGATTTCCATTGTGCCGTCAGGTCGGGCCCGAGCCGCTCGCTCGTACCAGGATCGTCAGGAAACAGGTTTTCCAGCGACGTATCGAGCTTTTCCGAGATCGCCTCGGCGCTCCACGCCGTTTCCGCCTCGAACCAGTCGCCGTCGGCAGCCGGTTCCGATGCGGCGTCGCCCTTCTGCGCCTGGTCGCTGGCGGCGTCCTCCTGCGGTTCGGCGCGTTCCAACAGGGGATTGCGTTCGATCTCGTCGTCGATGAAGCGTTCCAGCTCGAGATGGGTGAACTGCAGCAGGCGGATCGACTGCATCAGCTGCGGCGTCATCACCAGCGACTGCGACTGTCGTAGCTGTAGTTTTGCCGCCAACGCCATGGTTCGGTTTCAAACGCTCCGTCTACGCACCCGCACTGCTGGAAGGAATTTTCCAGGCCAGCATAGAAACTGGCCCGGCTTTTGCTTGTCAAGGCGAGGAGCGGTAAAACTCGCCTGGCGGCGCGTTTTCAGGCAGAAAATTGAAGAAAAAGCTGCTGGACTACGCCGGAAATCCCGCTCGAGCCGGAATTTCGCACTTAGAGCGTAAATCCCTCGCCGAGATAAAGCCGCCGCACATCGGCATTTGCGACCACTTCGTCGGCTCGACCATGGGTCAGCACCTGGCCGGCATGGATGATGTAGGCGCGGTCGATCAGGCCAAGTGTCTCGCGGACATTGTGGTCGGTGATCAGAACGCCGATGCCACGTGCCGTCAAGTGGCGCACGAGCTGCTGGATGTCGGCGACGGCGATCGGATCGATGCCGGCGAAAGGTTCGTCGAGCAACATGTAGGCGGGGCGGGTTGCCAAGGCGCGGGCAATTTCGAGACGACGCCGCTCACCGCCGGAGAGCGACAGCGACGGAGCCTTGCGCAGATGGCTGATGTGGAATTCCTCGAGCAATTCGTCGAGCAGGCGCTCACGCTCCTTGCGGCTCTTTTCTACCACTTCGAGCACGGCCCGGATGTTTTGCTCGACATTCAGGCCGCGAAAAATCGAGGCTTCCTGCGGCAGATAGCCGATGCCGAGACGGGCGCGGCGATACATCGGCATCGACGTGACGTCGAAACCGTCGATTTCGATCGTGCCTTCATCGACCGGCACCAGGCCGGTCACCATGTAGAAACAGGTCGTCTTGCCGGCGCCGTTGGGGCCGAGCAGCCCAACCGCCTCGCCGGCGCGCACGCCCAGCGTCACGCCGCTGACGACTTTGCGGCCCTTGTAGCTTTTGGTCAGCCCCTTGGCGATCAAGGTTCCCTTGAACTTTGCCGCTTCGACGGTGACCCTGGCCGGTGCCGCAAGTTTGCTGGCGGCGCGCCCTGGAAGACGCGCCAGCAGCGACGATATACCGGTCATCAGGGTTTCGCTGCTCCAGACTTCGCCGGCGGCGTGATCGACATCATGACGCGGCCGCCGCAGGCGTCGACCTGGGCAAGGCCGCTCTTCATCTGCACGGTGAGCTTGCAGCCGACAAGCACGTTGTCGCCTTGCGAGAGCACGACCTTGCTGCCCGAAAGCACCAGCACTTCGGTCTTCATGTCGAAGGTGCCGCGGTCGCCGGTGGCAACCTGATTGTCCGATTTGATGTAGACCTTATCGTCGACCTCGAGATGGTCGATGTTGGCGGATCCGGTCATTGCCGCAGCACCCGCCGGCTGGGCGCTTTTGGCGGCGCCTGCATCCCTGACGTAATAGACCGTCATTTTGCCGGCCTTGAGCACGGTTGGGCCCTGGACGACGTTGACGTTGCCGGTGAAGACGGCGACGCTTTCCGCCTGGCGCACCTCGAGCTTGTCGCTTTCGATCTGGATAGGCTTGTCGCCCGACAGCCTGAGGCCGGACATTTGGCTGGTGGCCTTGGACTGCGCCAGCGACGGCGCCGTCCCCAAGGTCAGCCCCAAGGTTAGCAACGCCGAAATCGCGGCGAGGCGCCGTGCCGAACTACTGAACCGCATTGGTCTCTCCGCTCTTTGCCTCTGCCGCCTTCAAACTGGCGGGATCGATGTCGACGCGCACCTTGTTCTCGAAAACCAGGACCTTGCCATTGTCCTGGACCGACATCGAATCCGCCCTGATCCGCGACCCGCCGCGGCTGACATCGACGGGCTCGCTTGTCTTCATAGTGCCTTCGCCCATGTCGAGATAGACTGATTTGAATTTTGCCACCACACCATCCGTGGTCGACACGGTCACATCGCTGGTCAGGCTGAGCGTGTTGCCGTCGCGATCATAGGTGCCGTGCGTGGCATCGATGGCGGCCGTGTTGTCGGCCGCAATCGGCAGCTTGGCCTTGATGCCTTCCAGATCGATGATGCCTTGTTTGCTGACATCCTGTATGGCGCGCAGGGCTGTCATCGAATAGGGCAGGTTCTGTTTGGTGAAGCCGTTTAGCTTGGGGTTGGCCATCACCAGCTTGCCATCGGCAAAGGCGCCGCCGTCGGCCTGCACCTCGATTGCAGCGGGAGCCATGAGATAGGAATAGACCGGAAACGCGACCGCAATCACGGCAGCGACCAGCGGCACGGCCAGTTTGAGGATACGGACCCGGCGCGAATGACGCTGCGCAACGTCAAACGCGTCGACCCGCGCCCGGCCTGCGGCCTTGGGAGCCAACTCCGTCTCGGTGTTGGTCGGTTCGATTGGTCCCGCTAACATGACTGCTTCTTCTAAACCCCTGCCCGCCAGGCCGCCCTATAGGTGGGGTGCCGGCGCCCTCAAGCAAGCACAAGCCGAGGAAAACCGCAAAAATGTGACAGCCGCCCCTGTACAATGAAAATGGCCCCAGCGCAGCCTGTACCTCATACCAGATATGGGCGCACAGTGTTAGAGCCTGTAGAACGTGACAGGTTGAGGCTTGCCGCGAATGCCTAAGACGGCCTTTGGCGCAAGGCCGTCAGGAAACGGTAGCCGGGCGCGAATGGTTGCTTTAAAAGCATCTGCTCCCACCGACTACGAGGCTGACCATGGCATTGAGAGCCGACGACCTGATCGACCGCCGCCGCTTGCGCCGCAAGCTGACATTCTGGCGTGTCGCGGCGATTATCGTCGCCGCAGCCGGGCTGATCGCCTTTTCGGCGTGGATCTATGGTGACGACTTCACCGGCGCGGCTGTCGACCACATCGCCAAGGTCAAGATCGAAGGTACCATCACCGAAGACGAAGAACTGATCAAGCGGCTGGAGGCCATCCGTCAGTCGCCGCGCGTCAAGGCTGTGATCCTGTCGATCGATTCACCCGGCGGCACCACCGTCGGTGGCGAATCGATCTACGAGGCAGTGCGCAAGCTGGCTGCCGACAAGCCGGTGGTGGCCGAGGTCGGCACGCTCGCGGCTTCGGCGGGCTATATGATCGCCACCGCGGCCGACCATATTGTCGCACGCAAATCCTCGATCGTCGGCTCGATCGGCGTGCTGATCCAGTACCCGGACGTCAGCGGCCTCATGGACAAGCTCGGCGTCAAGCTGGAGGAGGTGAAATCCTCGCCCTTGAAGGCCTCGCCTTCTCCCTTTAAGCCGACCAATGACGATGAGCGCGCCATGGTCCGCAAGCTCATCCTCGACAGCTACGACTGGTTCGTCGGCATCGTCGCCGAGCGCCGCAACATGACCAAGCCGGAGGCGCTGGCGCTCGCAGACGGGTCGATCTTCACCGGCCGGCAGGCGGTCACCAACAGATTGATCGACGCGGTCGGCGGCGAGGCCGAAGCAATCGACTGGCTTGCAGGCAAGGGTGTCGATGCCAAGCTCAAGGTGGTGGAATGGAAGGACACGGAAAAACGTGGTGGTTTCCTGTTCTCCAAGGCGATGGCGCAGACCGTCGGTGCTGCGCTTGGCCTGGCCGGCCATGGCGGCGACGTGCTTCACGAAATTGGAGCGGACCGCTTGTTTCTTGACGGTCTCGTTTCCGTCTGGCACCCTTGAGGAACCGCTTGGGACGAGTGAAAAACCAAATAAAATCATTCTGATAATTTCGGCGGCACTGCTTTTACGGGGAGCCTTTTCATGATCAAATCCGAACTTGTGCAGATCATCGCCACGCGTAATCCGCATCTTTTCCTGCGCGACGTCGAAAACATTGTCAGCGCCATCTTCGATGAAATCACCGACGCGCTTGCCGAGGGCAACCGGGTCGAGTTGCGCGGCTTCGGCGCGTTTTCGGTGAAAAATCGCCCTGCCCGCACCGGCCGCAACCCGCGCACCGGCGAATCCGTAGAGGTCGAGGAGAAATGGGTACCGTTCTTCAAGACCGGCAAGGAATTGCGTGAAAGGCTGAACGGAGGCAAATAGGCGCGGCGCCCGCCACCGCTGGTGCCTTTGCTTCCGAACGGAAAAACATGTTCAATCGCTTCATTCTCATCGTGGTTTTCGTGCCGCTGGCCGTCATCCTGATTGCGCTGGCCGTCGCCAATCGCGAACCGGTCGCCTTCACGCTCGATCCGTTCAATCCCGGCAATCCGGCGCTGACGCTGACCATGCCGCTCTTCATTTTCCTGTTCCTGGCGCTGGCCATCGGCATGATCGTCGGCAGCCTGGCGACCTGGATCAAGCAGGGCCGCTACCGCAAGCTGGCGCGCCAGCGCGGCGCCGAGGCCGAGAACCTGCGCCAGGCGGTCAGCCGCGCGCCCGCCGCGTCGCAGGGCCCGGCCTTGCCGAAGCCGACGAACTGAGCCGCGACTCGGGCCTGAAGCGCAGCTGGCCTATTTCTCCACGGAGCCTTTCATGCTGACCATTTCCGCCGCCGAGGTCGACCGCGCGCTGACCTTTCCCGGGCTGGTCGAGACATTGCGCGCCGCTTTTCGCGACGGCGCCGTGCAGCCGGTCAGGCATCATCACACGGTCGAGCGGCCCGATGGCGCCGCCTCGACGCTGCTTTTGATGCCGGCCTGGACCGACTTCAACGCCGCCGGCACCTCGGCCGGTGGCCATATCGGCGTCAAGATCGTCACCGTGTCGCCCGACAACAATGCCGTCGGCAAGCCTGCGGTGATGGGGCTTTACCTCTTGCTCGACGGCACCACAGGCGAGCCGCAGGCCTTGATCGACGGCCAGAGGCTGACACAGTGGCGCACGGCCTGTGCCTCGGCGCTGGCTGCCTCCTATCTGGCCCGCGAGGACGCATCGCGGCTGCTGGTGGTCGGCGCCGGCGCGCTGTCGCCATTCCTTGCAAAGGCGCATTCGGCGGTGCGTCCGATCAAGAACATCCGCATCTGGAACCGCACGCCGGCGAATGCCGAAAAGGTCGCGGCAAAATTGCGTGCCGAGGGTTTTGCGGCCGAAGCCGCAGGCGATCTCGACGCCGAACTCGGCCAGGCCGATATTGTGTCATCGGCGACCATCACCACCACGCCACTGATCAGGGGCGCCCTCTTGAAGCCCGGAACCCATGTCGATCTGGTCGGCGGCTTCACGCCGGCGATGCGCGAAAGCGACGACGACGCGATTGCACGCGCCCGCGTCTATGTCGATACCCGCGCCGGCGCCACCAAGGAAGCCGGTGACATCGTCCAGCCGCTGGCCTCCGGCGTGTTGAAGCCGGAAGCCATCGTCGCCGACCTTTATGAACTCACGCGCGGCCAGAAAAAAGGCCGGCAGAACGACGACGAGATCACGCTGTTCAAGTCGGTCGGCGCAGCCCTCGAGGACCTCGCCGCCGGCATTGCCGTGTGTCGCGCAAGCGTAGGGCAGTAGGGCAGTAGGGCAGTAGGGCAGTAGGGCAGTAGGGCAGTAGGAAACTGTACTGATCGTGCGGCGTCGCGCCAGCTATATTTCCTGTCACGTACTCCCCTACTGCCCTACTGCCCTACTGCCCTACTCCCTTTGCCAAAAAACCCGCAGCCGGTGGCTGTCGGGATCAAGCGCGACGAAGGTGCGGCCGAAATCCATGTCGGTCGGCGTCTGCAGAATTTTCAGCCCGCGGCCGGCCCACTCGGCATGGGTGGCGTCGACGGCACCCGGCGTGTCCAGCGCAAAGACGATCTCGGCGCCACCGCCTGCTGCCGCGGCGGCCGGTTCCACGGTGTGACGCGACCAGAGGCCGAGCTTGAAGTCGTTGTCGAGCACGAACAGCACGAAGGTCGGCGAGGTCTCGACCGGCTGCCGCCCAAGCAGCGCGCTGTAGAAGGCGCCGCTTTGCTCAGGCTTGTCGACATAGAGGATGACGAAATTGGGCGGTGTCATGAATTGCTCTCCAGATGGTTTCGACTGGAGGAGCATAGCGTATGCCACTGCCAGATTCTGGCAGCAGTCTTAACTGAGCAGCAGCCTTAGCTTGGCGTGTCGAGCGTCGCCCGCCATTCTTTGAGCAGCACCTGACGGCGGCGCGGATAGCGCATCTCGGTGGCATTGAGGCCGGATACCCGGTCGGCGCGAAAGTGCCTGAAATCCTGGCGCATCTCGCACCAGGCCGCGACGACGCGCACCTTGTCGAAGAAGCCGAGTGCGAACGGCCAGACGGTGCGCTCGGAGGCAGCGCCGCCGGCGTCGCGATAGACAAAGCTCAGCTTGCGCTCCTCGCGGATGGCCTGCCGCACCACGCCGAGATCGATGCCTTCGGTGACCTCGGTGCGCGACCCGACCAGCAGCGTCGAGGCGTCGAGCTCTTCGCGCAAATCGTCCGGCAGCACCGCGGCGATCTTGGCCAGCGCGTCGGTGGCGGCGTTCGCAAGCCGCCAGTCCGGCTGCTTGGCCACCCAGCGCGAACCGAGCACGATCGCCTCGATCTCCTCATCGGTGAACATCAAGGGCGGCAGCATGAAACCGGGCCTGAGCACGTAACCCAACCCCGCCTCGCCCTCGATCGGCGCGCCCTGCCCCTGCAGCGTGGCGATATCGCGATAGAGCGTACGGATCGACACACCCATTTCGCCCGCAAGGCTGCGGCCGCTGACCGGCCGGCGATGCCGGCGCAGGATCTGGATCAGGTCGAGCAGGCGTTCAGCACGGGACATGAATCATGACCTAGTTTCAATCACGATAGAGCCCCAGCACTTTCGGCGGCAAGCGACATGGTGGCGGACGGGAACGTCTGCGCCCTGACGCCGTTGTCTGGCCATTATGGATATGCGCGGGGTCCTGTTGTTCTGGTCGGTTTTGACCGCCATCGTCGCTGCGCTCAGCCTCGGACCATCCTTCGCCCATGTGCTGGAATCGGTGCCGCGGCTGACCAGATGGCCGCCTTCGCTCTGGCGTGAAACCACTGTCTTCAACGCTCAGTTCCAATTCTTCGCGATTGTCGGCGCACCGCTGGACGTGGCCGCGATCGCCTGTCCGGGGCTTCTCGCCTGGATGCTGCGCAGCGACCGCCCGGCATTCTGGTGGATTTTGGCCGCCACCGTGCTTTATCTGATGGCCCTCGTGGCGTGGTTTACCCTGGTCAAACCGGCAAACGAAGTCCTGGCCACCTGGGTGCCTGGACCGATCCCGGACAATTTCGAAAGTATCCGGAGCAGCTGGGAAACCGGCCATATGGTCGTCACCGGCTTCAAGGCCGTTGGTTTCATAGCGCTCGCAGTCGGCCTGCTGTCGATCAGGCGCGGCTGATCCGGTTGCAAACGTCGGCAGCCCTTTTGTTGCGCCGGTCAATGTGCTGTGGCAGAAGCGGCGAGCCGCCTTCCGGAGATGCGCCTTCTTGAAACCTTTTCGCGACAAACGCCGCGACAGCCGCCCGCCCGCGAAGGGCGGGGCGGAGCAGCCGCGGCGGCGCGACGCCGGCCTGACCGCCGGTTCGGAGCCTAAACTGCAGGACCGGTCCGAGCCGAAAGCCGCGCCGCGCCCTCTATCCCGCCGCGATGGCGCGCTGCCTGCCGAACATCTGCCGCTGATCCTCGAGGTCGGCCCCAATCAGGACTACGCGCTGCTCGACAGCGGCGCCGGAGAAAAACTCGAGCAATACGGCCCCTACCGCATCGTTCGGCCGGAGGGCCAGGCGATCTGGCAAAAGGCTTTGCCGGCCAGGGACTGGGAGCGCGCCGACGCCATTTTCACCGGCGATACCGACGAGGAAGGCATCGGCCGCTGGCGCTTCCCCAAGACGCCGCTCGGCGAGACCTGGCCGATGAAGCATGACGGCATAGATTATCTCGGCCGCTTCACCTCGTTTCGCCATGTCGGCGTCTTTCCCGAGCAGGCCTCGCACTGGGACCACATGGCCGGTCTGATCGCGGCGGCAAAACGGCCGGTGAAGGTGTTGAACCTGTTCGGTTACACCGGCCTTGCCTCCTTGGTGGCGGCGCGTGCCGGCGCCGAGGTCACCCACGTCGATGCTTCCAAGAAGGCGATCGGCTGGGCGCGCGAAAACCAAGAAATGGCGGGCTTGTCGCAAAAGCCGATCCGCTGGATCGTCGACGATGCCGTGAAATTCGCCGAACGCGAGGAGCGCCGCGGCAGCCGCTACGACATCATCCTGTTCGACCCGCCCGCCTATGGCCGCGGACCGAAAGGCGAGGTCTGGCAGCTGTTCGAGGACCTGCCGGCGCTGACCGATATCTGCCGCGCGATCCTGACGCCGAAGCCGCTCGCCGTGGTACTGACCGCCTATTCGATCCGCGCCTCTTTTTTCGCCATCCATGCCCTGATGCGCGACACCTTCGCCGGCATGGGCGGCACGGTCGAGTCGGGTGAATTGATCATCCGCGAGAAATCTGCCGGTCGGGCGCTTTCGACCTCGCTGTTCTCACGCTGGGTGGCCTGAATGAGTGCGTACGAACGGCACGCGGGCGCGCCAGGGCAGGTGAAGGAAGTCACCAGCCTCGCCAACCCGCTGGTCAAGGACATCAAGGCGCTCGCGCTGAAGAAATTCCGTGACCAGCAGAATGCCTTCATGGCCGAAGGCCTGAAGCTGGTCATCGACGCGCTCGATCTCGGCTGGTCGATCAGGACATTGGTCTTCGCCAAGGCCGGACGTGGCAATACGGCGGTTGAAAAGATCGCGGCGCGCACGGTCGCCGCTGGCGGCACCGTCCTTGAAGTTTCGGAAAAAGTGCTGGTCGCCATCACCCGCCGCGACAATCCGCAAATGGTCGTCGGCGTGTTCTCGCAGAAATTCCTGCCGTTGAAGGACATCCGCGCCCGTGACGGCGACGTCTGGGTGGCGCTCGACCGCGTCCGCGACCCCGGCAATCTCGGCACCGTCATCCGCACGGTCGACGCTGTCGGGGCCAGGGGCGTCATCTTGGTCGGCGAGACCACCGATCCCTTTTCGGTCGAAACGGTGCGCGCCACCATGGGCTCGATTTTCGCCGTGCAGGTCGCCAAGGCGTCGCCCGAAGCTTTTCTCGCCTGGCGAAAGAGCTTTCCCGGCCTCGTCGCCGGCACCCATCTGAAGGGTGCGGTCGACTACCGCTCGGTCGATTTTTCAAAAGGCCCGGTGCTTTTGATGATGGGTAACGAGCAGCAAGGCCTGCCTGACGAGCTTGCCGCAAGCTGCGACAAACTGCTGCGGATACCGCAGGCCGGCCGCGCCGATTCGCTCAACCTTGCGGTGGCCACCGGCGTCATGCTGTTCGAGATCCGGCGCGGCGCGCTGAAGCTCGGCCCGGAGGACGCCAGATCGTGACATCTCAAACCGTGAAACTGCAAACCATGAAGTCCTGGAGGCCGTATGCTCTTCTGGTCGTCGCCGCGATAGCGCTCGACCAGTGGGTGAAATACCTAGTCGAAACCGGTCTTGCCTTTCAGGAACGGCTCGACCTGCTTCCGTTCCTGGCGCTGTACCGCACCTACAACACCGGGATCGCGTTCTCGCTGTTTTCGTCCTTCGGCGACACCGGCCTGGTGGTCGTCGCGGTTCTGGTGGTCGCTTTCGTGCTCTATCTTGCGGCCCGCACGCCGCCCGGCCACCTGCTTGCCCGCATCGGCTTCGCGCTGATCGTCGGCGGCGCGCTCGGCAACCTGATCGATCGCGCAATCTACGGTCATGTCATCGACTATGTCCTGTTCCATACGCCGGTCTGGTCCTTCGCGATCTTCAACCTCGCCGACGCTTTCATTTCGGTTGGTGCGGTGCTGGTCGTCTTCGACGAACTCATTGGCTGGCGGCGCGGAGCGTCGAGCGATTGACCTCACTCGCCTGGCGCCGCACATTCTGATCTGCAAGCCCGAGGAGAAAAAATGCCCGAAACCTTCAAAGCCATCCTCGTTTCGCGTGACGCCGAGAAAAACCAGTCAGTCGCGGTGACCGAGCTTACCGAGGCAGACCTGATGGAGGGCGACGTCACCGTCGCGGTCGAGGCGACGACGGTGAACTACAAGGACGGTCTTGCAATTACCGGCAAGGCGCCGGTAATCCGCCGCTGGCCGCTGGTGCCGGGCATCGATTTCGCCGGCACCGTCATCTCGTCTTCCAATCCCGACTGGCGCGAAGGTGACAAGGTCATATTGAACGGCTGGGGCGTCGGTGAGACGCATTTCGGCGCCTTTGCAGGGCGCGCCCGCGTCAAGGGCGACTGGCTGGTGCCGTTGCCGGACGGCATGAGCCCGCATGATGCGATGGCGGTCGGCACCGCCGGCTACACCGCCATGCTTTGCGTCATCGCGCTGGAGCGCCACGGCATCGTGCCCGATCGCGGCCCGGTGGTGGTGACCGGCGCTGCCGGTGGCGTCGGCTCGGTCGCGGTCTCGATCCTGTCCAGCCTCGGCTATCACGTCATCGCCTCGACCGGCCGCGCTGCCGAAAGCCCCTATCTGATCGACCTCGGCGCCGCGGAAGTGATTTCACGCGACGAGCTCACCCAGCCGGCAAAACCGCTCGCCAAGGAACGCTGGGCCGGCGGCGTCGATGCGGTCGGCAGTCACACGCTGGCCAACGTTCTGTCGATGACCTCCTATGGCGGCGCCGTCGCCGCTTGCGGCCTCGCCGGCGGCATGGACCTGCCGGCAAGCGTCGCCCCCTTCATCCTGCGCGGCGTCTCGCTGCTCGGCATCGATTCGGTGATGGCGCCGAAGGCGGTCCGCCTCGAGGCCTGGCGCCGCATCGGCGCCGATCTCGACCACGCAAAGCTTGCCAGCCTGTCGACGAGCATCGGCTTCGACGGCATCATCGGCGCCGCGCATGACATCGTCGAGGGTAAGATCCGCGGCCGCGTGGTGGTGGATATGTGAGCCCCCAAGGGATAAAAAAGAGCGCGACCGCTAAAATTCGAGCGATCAACCACAACCTTCGATAAGCTCTGTCTGGCAGGATTTCCGTATGATTGCGGAACCCGGCATCAGAGAGGCGGAACCAGCCGAACGGGCCGACGGGACGGCCCCCGCGGCGCCAGGACGGCAGCTTGTCGCCGCGCCACCGCTGGCGCCGGAACTGCCGGCCTCCAACCGCGAAGGCCTGCCCTTCCTGACGCTCGTCGCCATCGTCGTGCTGGCAGGCTTTTCGCATCTGACCGGGGCGCCGATCTTCATCACCATCGGCCTTTTGGCGACAGCCATCGCCGGGCTCGCCATGCATCTGCGCAACAGGCGCACCGAGCGCCGCGCGGTGGCCCTGCTCGATGCCACGACCGCCCGCAGCCGCGCCGAAATCGAGACGCTGGCCGACCGCATGTGGGAGATGCAGGAGAGCGAGGAGCGCTTTCGCGGACTGATCGATGCACTCGGCGATCTCGTCGTCCATCGTGACCGCGACGGCCACATTGTCTACGCCAACAAGGTTTTCGCCGACCTTGTCGAAACCGACCAGCGCGACCTTGCCGGCAAGACCCTGGCCGAACTAGGCATCGATGTCGGCATCGTCCCCGACGCCGCGTTTTCCGACCACGAATGCCTGAGTTCCACCGACGTCGCCATTCGCACGCCGGACGGCCCACGCTGGTTCTCTTGGATCGAGCTGTCGGTGCGCGACAAGGACAGCGGCGCCGTTTCGCATCGCGCCATCGCCCGCGACATCACCGCTCGCAAGCGCGCCGAATCCTCGCTGATCACCGCCCGCGAGCGGGCCGAATATGCGAGCCAGGCCAAATCGCGCTTCCTCGCCACCGTCAGCCACGAGATCCGCACGCCGATGAACGGCATCATGGGCATGGCCCGGCTTCTCGCCGACACCAGCCTTTCGCCCGAGCAGCGGACCTATGTCGGCGCCATCTCGACCTCGGCCAGCGCGCTGCTGGCGCTGATCGAGGACCTGCTCGACTACTCCAAGATCGAGGCCGGCCGCTTCGATCCCGAACCGCAGCCGATGTCGGTGCGCGAGATCGCCGACAATGTCATCGAGCTTTTGGCGGCGCGGGCTTTTGCCAAGGATATCGGCCTCGGCTGCCATGTCGAACCCAACGTGCCGCAGCTGATCACCGCCGACCCCGGCAGGGTCAGGCAGGTGCTGCTCAATCTCATCGGCAACGCCGTCAAGTTCACCGACAGCGGCGGCGTCCTGGCAAGCATCGCCCGCGTCCGCACCGAAACCACCGACCGCATCCGCTTCACCATCACCGACACCGGCCCCGGTCTGCGCGAGGAGGACATGGAGCGCATATTCGAGGACTTCGAACAGGCTGACGGCACCTCGACCCGTGCGCATGGCGGTGCCGGCCTCGGTCTCGCCATTTCCAAACGCCTGGTGATCGCCATGGGCGGCACTATCTCTGTGTCGAGCCGGCTTGGCCAGGGGTCCGAATTCGTCTTCGAGATTCCCGCTATTTCCGCCGTCGAGGCGCCGCAGATCCGCCAGGACGCGCTGTCGGGCCGGCATGCGGTGATCGTATCGAAGAACCTGGTCGAGGCCGAAGCCCTCGCCCGCACCATTCGCGCCAATGGCGGCACGGTCGATCTGGCCACCGCCGCCGCCCAGGCCACCCCTTTCGCCGAGAGCTGCGACGTGCTGCTGATTGATGCTGCCATGGAGCAAAGCGACGGCAGGCTGCTCAGGCGCCTGCGCCAGAGCGGATTTGCCGATTGCGAGGCAGTGACGCTGATCGCACCGACCGACCGTGGCATGCTTGGCGAGTTCCGTGCCAATGGTTACGCCACCTTCCTTGCGAGGCCGGTGCGCGGCGAGACATTGCTGCGCGTGCTTTTGACCAGCCACGCGCCGGTCATCGCCGAGCCGCAACTGCAAAAGCGCGGCGCGCAGGCGGGGCACGCCATTGGCGCCCGCCAGCAGGGCCTGTCGGTGCTGATCGCCGAGGACAACGACATCAACGCCATGCTGGCCCGCGCCACGCTGCTGAAGGCCGGGCATCGCGTGAAAGTGGTCGGCAACGGCAAGGCCGCCGTCGAGGCGGTCATCAGCACCGGCCACAAGCACCGTTACGACGTGGTGCTGATGGACTTGCATATGCCTGTCATGGACGGCCTGGACGCCATCGCCGCCATCCGCCGCCATGAGGAGGAGACCGCGGTGCCGCCGGTGCCGATCATGGTGCTGTCGGCCGACAGCCAGGAAAAGACCCGCCACGCCGTGCTCGCTCACGGTGCCAGCGGCTTCGTCACCAAGCCGCTCGACCCCGATGCCCTGGTTCATGCGGTCGAAGGGCAAGCGGCCGCCTGAGGCACAACATAGACGGTTGATAGATTACCCAGCCGACGAAGTATTGCCCGCAGAGGCGTATCACGGTACTGTCACAATCCTGTTGCACCTACACCGTATCCCCGTGCCAAGAGGGATGGCTCGAAGGAGAATCACTCGTGCATACAGTCATGCCGGAATGTGATGCTCGGCCGAACGCCAGCGGGCCTTTGCTCGTCGGCCGGAACGCCGATGCCGTCATAAAAGGCGCATCGCTCGGCCGCATCGGCAATCTCGAAGTGCGGCTCGCCCGCAACGAGGCCGAGATCGCTGCCGCGCAGGAAGTGCGCTACCGGGTGTTCTACGACGAGCTTGGTGCCAGGAAGGACCTGTTCCAGATGCAGGACCGCCGCGATGCCGATCGCTTCGATCCCCTCTGCGATCATCTGCTGGTCTTCGATACTTCGCTTTCCGGCCCCGAGCATCGCCGCATCGTCGGCACCTACCGCCTGCTGCGGCAGGAGATTGCCGCGGCCGCCGGCGGCTTCTATTCCGAAGGCGAATTCGAACTGACCAAGCTGATCGCGCGGCATCCCGGCCAGCGCTTCCTCGAGCTCGGCCGCTCCTGCGTTCTGCCGGAATACCGCTCGAAGCGCACCATCGAGGCGCTGTGGCAAGGCATCTGGGCCTACATCAACCATTACGGCATCGGCGTGATGACCGGCTGCGCGTCGTTCCACGGCACCGTGCCTGCGGCACATGCGGAGGCGCTGACCTATCTTGCCCACCACTGCCGGACGAATTCATCATGGGACGTGCGTGCCGTCGCCGGGCGCTATTGTTCCATGGATCTGATGCCGATCGAGGCCGTCAATACCAAGGCGGCGATCGCCGCGATGCCGCCGCTGGTCAAGGGCTATCTGCGCGTCGGCGCGCGCATCGGCGACGGTTGCGTCATCGACCGTGAATTCTCGACGGTCGACGTGTTCGTGGTGATGCCGGTCAAGGAGATCGGTGCCCGCTACGTCAATTATTATGGCGGAGAAGCGCAGCGGTTTGCGGCCTGAGTAGGGCAGTAAGGGAATAGCACTGACTGCTGGAGCAGCAATTGGCTACTCACTACTAACCATTCACTATTCACCATTCACGCATCCTTCTCGGCCTGCTCGTTGACTGGCCCCGGCTCCACTGGCGCTTCGCTTGCGACATGCTTGGGGCCGCCCTTGGCGACGCCGACCATGGCCGGCCGCAGAACACGCTCGCCGATCGAATAGCCGGGCTGCACGACCTGCACGACCGTGTTGGCCGGTACGTCGGGATTGGGCACCTCGAACATCGCCTGGTGGAAATTCGGATCGAATTTCTCGCCCTCGGGCTCGAGCTTCTTCACGCCGTGGCGTTCCAGCGCCGACAGCATGGCGCGCTCGGTGATCTCGACGCCGTCGATCAGCGCCTTGAAGCCGGCATCGCCCGAAGCCTTGGCCTCCTCCGGGATGGCATCCAGCGCACGGCGCAGATTGTCTGACACCGAAAGCATGTCGCGGGCAAAATTGGCAACCGCATAGGCGCGCGCATCGTGGACGTCGCGGGCGGTGCGGCGACGCAAGTTCTCCATGTCGGCCGCGACGCGCAGCACGCGATCCTTCAGCTCTTCGTTTTCCTTCAGAAGCCGCACAAGCGCTTCATAGTCGCCGTCGACGCTACCTTCCCTTGGCTCCGCGGCAGCCTCGGTCTTCTCGGCTTCATCGGGCGCGCGTTCGTCTTTTGCCTGGTCGCTCATCGCCGTTTCCCGTCATTTTCGAATGGTGTGATTTGCGCCCGATATCGAGGTTTGGCGGCCAAAAATCAAGGGGCAAGCGATACTGCAGCCGCTGTCGCTGCTTGATGGCGGACGGCGCAGACCTCTCGATTTTAATTCAAACTTTACCGTACCCGACGGCTTTGCTTGCCAGCATGCTACAATGCGGGAACCATTCCTCCCTTGGAAGAGTTTCGAAGCCGACACAGGATTTTGGATGATGCCCCGCAGGAATGGCGAAAAACGCGTCGGGCTCGCCGCCGATATCCGGCGCCAGCTCGGCACCGAGGCGACTAAGCGCTTTCTGCGCACCTTGCCGGCCTTCCGCACGGAGTCCGATATTCCCGACCGTCTGAAGGAATTGCTCGACCGCCTGGACGGCGTCGAAGCCAAGGTGGTCGCAGGCGGGCGCCGTCGGTAGACACCGTCGCCAGCAACGCGACCTGCGATTGCGGCCGCAATTCCTCGCCATCGCGCGACATTTACCCGCAGTAACTTTGCGTGATCGCCGCCTTGCGGCAGCGCCCTGCTCCGCCTATGTTTCATGATGAACATGATTTCCCCCGAAGCTGTGGCAAACAGCAAGCGCGCCTGGTTGAAAATCCTGTCGCGCTATAAAAAGCCCGACAGGCGTCGCAGCGCCGTCGAACTCGCCATCACCCTCATTCCTTTCGCCACGCTGTGGGGATTGTCCTCGGCCGCTTATGCCTATGGCCATTGGTGGGGTCTGGTCCTCATCCTTCCGGCCGCCGGCTTTCTGGTGCGGATCTTCATGATCCAGCACGATTGCGGCCACGGCTCCTTCTTTGCCAATCGCTATGCCGACGACTGGATCGGCCGCGTCCTTGGCGTGCTGACGCTGACGCCCTACGATTGCTGGCGCCGCGCCCACGCAACCCATCACGCCAGCGCCGGCAATCTCGACGAGCGCGGCACCGGCGACATCAAGACACTGACCGTCGCCGAATATCGGCAACTGTCGTGGCGGGGCCGGCTCGCCTATCGCCTCTATCGCCATCCGCTGGTGATGTTCGGCCTTGGCCCGATCTGGATTTTCATTTTCGAGCAGAGACTGCCCTTGGGCATGATGCGGGGCGGCCTCACCCCCTGGGTGTCGTCGATGTCCACCAACCTAGCCATCGCGGTCATCGCCGCGCTGCTCATCTGGTTCGTTGGCCCCGGCGCGTTCCTGGTCGTGCATTTGCCGATCGTCATCCTCGCCGGATCGGCCGGCATCTGGCTGTTCTATGTCCAGCATCAGTTCGAAGAGACGGAGTGGACAAAGGACTCCGAGTGGGAATTCCAGCACGCTGCCCTGCACGGTTCGTCCTATTACGACCTGCCGCCGGTGCTGAACTGGATCACCGGCAATATCGGCGTCCACCACGTGCACCACCTCTCGGCCAAGGTGCCATGCTACCGGCTTCCGGAAGTGCTGAGGGACTATCCGGAGTTGCGCGAGATCGGCCGCGTCACACTCCTCGACAGCCTGCGCTGCGTCAAGCTGGCGCTGTGGGACGAGAGCCGCAGCAAGCTGGTATCGTTCCGCGAAGCGCGGATGGCCGTGTAGACCCACCGCCGCACCTAAAGCGCGTCGCGCTCGACCGGCCTCATGCGACGCGCTTTAGGTTCTTGTTTATGCATGCCGTTATCGCAAAACCGCTGAACACTTTTGCGCGACATGCGTTAGGGGTGCGGCGGGCTCCACATTCCGAGCTTAAGCCGCCTGGCGCTGGTCGCGCATCAGGATCTCGCCCTGGCGGATCTCGGTGCCCAGCACTTTCAGGCATTCGCGCATGAACGCGGCAAGGCCCGGCCAGCCCTTGGCCGACACCAGATTGCCGTCGACATGGGCGCCGGTCGGCGCAACATCGATATAGATGCCGCCGGCCAGCGTGACTTCCGGCTCGCAATATTGCAGCGCCGCGACTTCGCGGCCGCGCACCACGCCGTCGACCGCGATCAGGATCTGCACGCCGTGGCAGATGGTGAAGATCGGTTTTCCCGTCTCATGGAAATGCCGCACCAGCGCCTGCACGCGCTTGTCGATGCGGATATATTCCGGCCCGCGCCCGCCCGCCGCGTAGACGGCATCGTAGTCGGCCGGATTGACCTCGGAAAACGTATTGTTGAGGATGTAGTCGTGGCCGAGCTTTTCCGTATAGGTCTGGTGGCCCTCGAAGTCGTGCAGCGAGGTCTTCAGGATATCGCCGGCCTTCTTGTCGGGGCAAACGACATGGACGGTGTGGCCCACCGCATGCATGGCCTGTTCAAAGACGAAAATCTCGTACTCCTCGCTGAACTCGCCAACGAGCATCAATATCTTCTTGCCAGCCATACCCGGTTCCTCCCTTGTGGCCACATTTATTCGGATCGCGAAATAATGGGCCTATCCTAAGGCGGAGAGGCGCAAAATAAAAGGCTGAATCGGGAATGTGGTCCGACCAGAAGGCTTCTGGCCCTCCGGAGCGGATCAGCCGGCGCGCACCCGCCGCCAGGAATATTTCGGGCCTTTGGCCTCCGGCTTCACCGCCGGCTGGTAGGACAGCGGCAGTCCGCCGGTACGACCTTGCTCGAGCCGCTTCAGCAGCACCGGGTGCGATATCTCGAATTCATCGAAGCCGAGGCGCAGCATATGCGGCAGCTGATCAATCAGCACCTGCCCGGTGGCGCGCATAGCGCCTGCAAAATGATAACGGCTGCGCAGCAATTCGCCCTTGGAGAACGAGCGGCCGTCATTGAACGCCGGAAACGCCAGCGCCACCAGCGACAGCTGATCGAGCAGGCCTGCGATCTTTTCGAGCTGATCGCCGGGCTGCAGCAGCACACCGATGCGCTCCTTCGCCGACCGCCGCACCTCCGGATCGAGGCCGAGAAACGCCTGCAACGGCAGGATGAAACGGCCATTGCCGACCAGCGCCTCGGCGCTTTCGGCATGCACCCACTCGTCCTCGCGGAACCCATCCGGTGTCCACAGCCGCATGGCGTTTTCGGCTATCAAGTCGCTCATCAAGAAAATTCCCAAGTCCAAAGATTCTAAAGTGCAAAACACCTCAGGGTGCGTTGAGATTCAGGTCAGGCCGAGCCGAAAATGGTGGCTTCCGAGAACCGGAGCGGAGCGTACTTTGGGTACGTGAGCGCCGGAAGCGCAGGAAGCCGCCGTTTGCAGGCCGGCTGAATATCAACATACCCTAAAGCGAGGCGTCGGTCAGCGACCTTTCCAGCCCCGACAAATGGATGCCGCATTCGGTCTTGGCGTGCCCGGCCCAGCGGCCGCTGCGCGCGTCGTCGCCCGGCTGCACCGGCTGCGTGCATGGGAAACAGCCGATCGACAGATAGCCATAGGCGACCAGCGGGTTTTCACGCAGCGCATGCGCGCGCATGTAGCCGGCCTGGTCCGATGTCGTCCAGTGCGCCAGCGGATTGATGCGGATGCGCGAGCCGACCGCCTCGAACACCGGCAGCGCTGCCCGGGTCGCCGCCTGGAAGCGCTTGCGGCCGGTGAACCAGGCGCGGAACGGCTCGACGCCGCGCGCCAGCGGCTCGACCTTGCGCACGTCGCAGCAGGCGTCGGTGTCGGTCTCGTTCAGATTGCCGGTCGGGTCGATCCTTGCCAGCGCCGCATCGTCGGGCCTGATCACCCGGATATCGCTCAGCCCGAAATCGGCGGCCAGCGCGTCACGATAGCCGAGCGTTTCCTCGAAATGCTTGCCGGTGTCGAGAAAGATCACCGGCAGCGTCCGGTCGATCTCGGCGATCATGTGCAGCAACACCGCCGAATCCGCGCCGAAGGACGAGACGGCGGCGATTTCGCCGTGAAAGAACTCCCGGGCCGACCGCTCGATGATCTCCAGCGGCTTTAGATGGCCGTAGAGCGCGTCGAGACCCGCCGCTTGGGCGGCGATGCCGGCCTCGACGTCGACGATCCGGTCAAGCGGCCTTGGCTTCGCCAGCATAGAGCGCCTCCTTGAACGGCGCGGGACCGACTCGGCGGTAGGCGTCGATGAATCTTTCGTTTCTGTCCAGCCGAAGCCCGAGATAGGTCTCGACGATCTGCTCGATGGCATCGGTGATCTCTTCCGAACTGAAGCCGCGGCCGATGATCTCGCCGACCGAGGTGTTCTCGTCGGCCGAGCCGCCGAGCGTCACCTGGTAGAGCTCGGCGCCTTTCTTCTCGACCCCGAGGATGCCGATATGGCCGACATGGTGATGGCCGCAGGCATTGATGCAGCCGGAAATCTTCAGCTTCAATTCGCCGATGTCGCGCTGGCGCTCCAGCGAAGCAAAGCGCCGCGAGATTTCCTGCGCCACGGGAATGGAACGCGCCGTTGCCAGCGCGCAATAGTCGAGGCCGGGGCAGGAGATGATGTCGCTGATCAGGTTGGAATTGGCCGTCGCCAGCCCGATATCGACAAGCGCGTCATAGACCGCCTTGAGGTCGGCCCGCGCGACATGCGGCAGGATCAGGTTCTGCTCGTGACTGACGCGCAGCTCGTCGAATGAATATTTTTCGGCAATGTCGGCGACCGCTTCCATCTGGCTGTCGGAGGCATCGCCCGGCGTCTCGCCGATGCCCTTGAGCGAGATGGTCACCGCCGCGTAGTCGGGATGGCGATGGGTGACCACATTCTGGTCCAGCCATTCGGAAAAGCTCTTTGAGTCGAGGCGGGCAAGCTTGACCGCCTCATCGCCTTCCGGCCGGTCGACAAGCGCCGGCGGCGCGAAATAGGCGTCGATGGCGCGGATGTCTTCTTCCGGCAGCCTCAGCTCGGCGTCCTTCAACTCCTGCCATTCGGCCTCGACCTGGCGGGTGATCTCCTCGACGCCGGTCTCATGGACCAGGATCTTGATGCGCGCCTTGAACTTGTTGTCGCGACGGCCGTAGAGGTTGTAAACGCGCAGGATCGCCGTGCAGTAGGACAACAGATCCGCTTCGGGCAGGAAATCGCGGATCTTCTTGGCCACCATTGGCGTGCGGCCCTGGCCGCCGCCGACATAGACGGCGAAACCAAGCTCGCCGGCGGCGTTCTTCTTCAGGTGCAGGCCGATGTCGTGCGTCTGGATGGCGGCGCGGTCGCGCTCGGCGCCGGTCACCGCGATCTTGAATTTTCGCGGCAGGAACGAGAATTCCGGATGCACCGACGACCATTGCCGCAGGATTTCGGCATAGGGGCGCGGATCGGCAACCTCGTCGGCGGCTGCGCCGGCGAAGTGGTCGGCAGTGACGTTGCGAATGCAGTTGCCGCTGGTCTGGATCGCGTGCATCTCGACGCTTGCCAGATCCGCCAGGATCGCCGGGATGTCCGACAGCGCCGGCCAGTTGAACTGGATGTTCTGGCGCGTCGTGAAATGGCCGTAACCCTTGTCGTATTTGCGGGCGATGTGGCCAAGCATGCGCAGCTGCTTGCTGTTCAGCGTGCCGTAGGGCACCGCGATGCGCAGCATATAGGCATGCAGTTGCAGATAGACGCCGTTCATCAGCCGCAGCGGCCGGAACTGGTCCTCGGTGATCTCGCCGGCAAGGCGCCGCGCGACCTGGTCGCTGAACTCGGCGACGCGGGCCTTGACGAAATCGTGGTCGAACTCATCGTAACGGTACATATTCAGGTCTTTCCGGGCGCGTCCGCCCGTTATTTTCTTCGTTCGAGCATGATCGGGATCATGCTTGGGTCATCTATGCCGCGCGTGCGGCTTGCGGACGGGCCTGCTTGCCCAGGTCGTTGCGGGTGGTCGGGCCGGCGGCACGGATCTTTTCACGCAGCCGGACCGCTTCGACCGTGCCGTTGGCCACGGTCACGTCTATCAGGTTGACGTCGACCACTTCGTTGTTGGCGGAGGCCTTGGCGCCGATCGCCTCCAGCCGGTCCTCGGCCGCTTTGTCATGGGCGATGTCGGCATGGTCGATGGTCTCGGCCCAGCCGCCATTGGCGTACCAGACGGCTATGCCGTCGGCGAGGCGGTTCGCGGTCAGGACTTTCATTGGTTCACTCCTTGCGCGGCAGCACGGGCCACGCTTTCCTGCCTGTGTGCCGCCAGCGGCTCGGACCGTTCGAAATTGGCGCCGGCGACCGCGTCGCCGATGATGGTCATCACCGGGCCGCTGAGGTCGGCGCGCGCCTCCAGCGACGGCAGGTCGGCGAGCGTGCCGTGGAAACGGCGGCGGCTGGCAAGGCTGGCATTCTCGACCACGGCGACGGCCGTATCCGGCGACAGGCCGGCTTCGATCAGCCGGCCGGCGACCTCTGCAGCGACCGAGCGGCCCATATAGACGGCGACCGTCGCGCCGGAAATAGCGAGCTTTGCCCAATCTGGCAGCGAATTTCCCTTGAGGTCATGGCCGG
Organism: Mesorhizobium sp. M0040; assembly: GCF_040323505.1. Classification (NCBI taxonomy): domain Bacteria; kingdom Pseudomonadati; phylum Pseudomonadota; class Alphaproteobacteria; order Hyphomicrobiales; family Phyllobacteriaceae; genus Mesorhizobium; species Mesorhizobium sp. M0040. Next base: position 11,388 of record NZ_JAMYVA010000001.1, on the reverse strand, counting down.
TGGTGAACACCATCGACGACGACACGCCGCGCAGCGTCAGCGGCAGTTCGAAATCGGCGGCGGCGGCGAAGGCCGCGGTGACGCCCGGAACCACTTCGTAGGCGACGCCGGCATCGCGAAGTGCCGCCATCTCCTCGCCGGCCCGGCCGAACACCAGCGGGTCGCCGGACTTCAGCCGCACGACACGCTTGCCGGCGCGGCCAAGCTCGACCAGCAGCGCATTGATCTCGGCCTGGCTCTTGGAATGGCAGCCCTTGCGCTTGCCGACCGGCAGGCGCTCGGCGTCGCGACGGCCCATGGCGACGATCGCCTCCGGCACCAGCGCGTCATGGACGATCACGTTGGCTTCCATCAGCAGGCGATGGGCGCGCAGCGTCAAAAGGTCCTCGGCGCCCGGACCGGCGCCGACAAGCGCGATATGGCCCGATGCCGGTTCTTTCGAAAGCAGCAGGCCGACGGCCGCATCATGCGCCTGCGAAAGCTCGCCGGCCTCGACAGCGCGGGCCGGTGCACCGCCAAAGAAATCGCTCCAGAAGCGGCGGCGGGCATTGCCCTTCGGCAGCAGTCTTTCGGCGGTGTCGCGAAACGATGCGGCGAGAGTTGCGAGCGGACCGAGCGAGGGCGACAGCATGCGGTCGATGCGGCTGCGCAGCATCTGCGCCAGCACCGGGCCGGCACCTTCCGTGCCGATGGCAATGGCGACCGGCGCGCGGTTGACCAGTGCCGGCGTGAAGAAATCGCATAGCTCCGGCCGGTCGACGGCATTGACCGGAATGCCCAGCCGGCGCGCATCCCCGGCAACGCGGCGATCGAGCGCCTCGTCGCCGCTGGCGGCAAACACCATCACCGCACCATTGAGATGTGCTGCATCATAGGCGTCGGCGATGTGGGCGGCCCCCGTCTCGGCGATAAAGGCCAGCAGCTCCGGGCTTGTTTCATCGCTGACGACGCGCAGCACAGCGCTCGACTGCGCGAGCAGCCGCGCCTTGGCCAGCGCCTCCTCGCCGCCGCCGACGATGGCTACGGCTTCGCCCTCGACCCGCATGAAGACGGGAAAGGCATTGAGCTTGGGCGTGGCTTGCGGCATGACGAGCGGAATCCTGGAACCGTTTGTCAGTTCTACGCGGGGGCGCGAAAAACCAGAAGGCACCCACTCGCGCATCGCTTCGTAGCAGGCAATCTCTTTTCTGCAAGCATGAAGGCCAAGAGAAAAATATTCCACATTCAAATGCGGAGCAGATTGAAGCTGCTGTTGCAGCCCTTGATCCGCTGCCTTTTTAGCGGCCGGAGGAGCTAATCACAAAACAGATTTTTCTAAATTCTATCAATTTAGTAGATTAAGCCGCCGGATGCTGACCGAGCGATCGACGGCAGCCCCGCACTCTCGCCGGCCCTTGTCGGAATACCGGGTCCGAGTACCGGAACATTCCCGCCTCGGCACGCGTTTGCCCTATGGACCCAGGCCCGGTCACACCCCTGCGGCAAAGGCCCGGCGATGGGCTCGAAAAATCAAAAAAGGAGCGCCCCATGAGCAACGTCAGACTGAAACGCGGACTGTGGATCGTGGTGGCAGATGGCGAAAAGGCGCTGTTCCTCGAGAACCGTGGAGACGTCCAATATCCCGACCTTCAGGTCGTGCACGAGATGGAGCAGGAAAATCCGGCAACCCGAGAACAAGGCACGGACCGCCCCGGCCGCTACAGCGACGGCCCTTCCGTCCACCGCAGTGCGGTCGAGGACACCGACTGGCACCGTCTCGGCAAGGAGCGTTTTGCCGAAGAGATTGCCGACAGGCTCTACAAGCTGGCGCATCGCGGCACCTTCAAGGAGATCGTGCTGATCGCACCGCCGCCGGTGCTGGGCGACATGCGCAGGAAGCTGCACAAGGAGGTCACCGACAAGATAACGGCCGAAATTCCAAAGACGCTGACCAACCACAGCATACCCGATATCGAGAGCCTGCTGCAGGCGACCTGATCGGGCATCGGCGGCGTCAACCGCCGCCAGACTTGAACACGCCGCCCGCGATGCTGACAAATCCTGCCGGCTCGCTCGCCTGGAAAGCCTTCTACACGTGCTGGCCGCCATTGATGTGTATTTCCGAGCCGGTCACGTAGGACGCCTGCTGCGAGCACAGGAAGAAGATGATGTCGGCGACTTCCGCCGTGGTGCCCAGCCTTCTCAGCGGAATGGTCTCGACGATTTTTTCGGTGCCCGGCGACAGGATCGCGGTGTCGATCTCGCCCGGCGCAATCGCATTGACGCGAATGCCGTGCGGGCCGAAATCATGCGCCATCTCGCGGGTCAGCGAGCCGAGTGCCGCCTTCGACGTCGCATAGGCGGTACCGGCGAAAGGATGCACGCGGGTACCGGCGATCGAGGTGACGTTGACGATCGAGCCCTTGGCCGACGCCAGCTCCTTGAACAGGCCCCGCGCCAGCATGATCGGGGCGAAGAAATTGACCTGGAAGACGTCGCGCCAGACATGCATCGGCGTGTCGATCGAGTTCATGCGGCTGTTGCCGTCCTTGAGCTTGGGCGAGATGCCGGCATTGTTGACCAGCGCATGCAGCTGGCCGCCATGCGCCTCGAGCCGGTGGCGGATTTCCGAGATGGCGATGCCGACATCCTCCTGGTCGGCGAGGTCGACCTTGATGTGGTCTTCAGGTCCGGCCGGCCACGGGCAGTCCTCGGCAAAGGCCTGGCGCGAGCAGGTGATGACGCGCCAGCCTTCGCGTGAAAAGCGCTTGACGGTGGCATGGCCGATGCCACGGCTGGCGCCGGTCAGCACGATGGTTTTTCTGGTGTCGGTCTCTGCCATTCGCGGTCTCCAAACGGGAGATGTAGCGGAACGCGGCAGCGGTGGCGAGGGGCCTGTCGCTCAGCCGCCTGTCAGAATATCAAGGATCGAGGTCTGCCGCTTCTTGACCGGGCCGCCGACATTGCCGGGCGGCACCGGGTGCTTGATCGATCCGGTGGCGCTGTCGACGCCCGGCATGGCCAGGCCGCCGGCATCGACCGTCTCGGCAGGACGCACGGGACGCGAAGCCGACTGGGTAGCTGCCGCAGGCGGCGCCGATTGGCCGACGGAAGCGACCGGCGCCGGCGGCGCCGTATCGGACGGTATGTCGTCCGGGACGATGGTGTCGGGCGGCGTCGACTTCCAGGTTCCGGGCAGCGGCCGCACCGGCACGCCCTCATGCGCGGCGACCATGAATTCGTGCCAGGCCTGCGCCGGCAGCGCGCCGCCGGTGACCTTCTTCATCGCGCTGCCGTCATCATTGCCGAACCAGACGCCGGTGGTCAGGTTGGCGGTATAGCCGATGAACCAGGCGTCGCGCGAGTTCTGGCTGGTGCCGGTCTTGCCGGCCGCCGGCCAGGCGAACGCCGCCTTCCTGGCCGTGCCGATCTCGACCGTGCCGGTCATCATCGAGTTCATCATGCCGACGACATCGGGCTTGACGACGCGCGGCGCACCGCCGCCATTGTTTTCGTAGAGCACCTTGCCGTCGCTCGTCGTGACCCGGCGGATGAAATGGATGTCCGGCTTATAACCGCCATTGGCGAAGGGAACATAGGCCGAGGTCAGTTCCAGCGGCGTCACTTCCGAGGTGCCGAGCGCGATCGATGTGTTGGCCGTCAGCTCGGACTGGATGCCCATGCGGTGCGCCGCCTCGACCACCGCATTCGGCCCGACTTCCATGGTCAGCTGCGCGGCAACCGAGTTCAGCGATTTTGCCAGCGCCGTCGCCAGCGTCACCTTGCCGAAATACTTGCCGCCGTAATTGTCGGGCGTCCAGTTGCCGATCTTGATCGGCGCGTCGTTGCGCACGCTGTCGGGCGTGCGGCCGGATTCCAGCGCCGCCATATAGACGAACGGCTTGAACGCCGAGCCCGGCTGGCGGCGCGCTTCCGAGGCGCGGTCGAACTGGCTGGTCGAATAGTCGTAACCGCCGACCATCGCGCGCACCGCGCCGGAATTGTCGATCGACACCAGCGCGCCCTGGCTGACATTGAGTTTTTTGCCGCTCTGGTCGATCAGCCGGCGGATCGATTGCTCGGCGAGCTTCTGCAGCGTCAGGTCGACAGTCGTGTCGACGACGATATCGCGGCGCACGTCGCCGATCAGGTCGGGCAGTTCTTCCATGATCGTATCGGCGACATAGTTTTCCGAGCCGGTCCAGTAGGACGGCGCGCGTGTCGCCGGCGCGCTCATCGCCGTGGTCTGCTCCTTGGCGCTGATCTTGCCCTCGTCGCGCATCGCGGCGAGCACCAGCTGCGAACGCTGTTCGGCGGCCTTCGGGTCGCGCGCCGGCGACAGCCGCGACGGCGCCTTGAGCAGGCCGGCGAGAAGTGCCGCCTCCGACAGCGTGACGTCGCGCGCGCTCTTGCCGAAATAGCGGCGCGAGGCCGCTTCGACGCCATAGGCGCCGGAGCCGAAATAGACCCGGTTGAGGTACATTTCGAGGATCTGGTCCTTCGTATGCTTGTGCTCCAGCCACAGCGCCAAAAGCACTTCCTGCACCTTGCGTTCCAGCGTGCGGTCCGGCGTCAGGAACAGGTTCTTGGCGAGCTGCTGGGTCAGCGTCGAGCCGCCCTGCGAAAAATGCCCGCCGAGCACATTAGTCACCATGGCCCGGGAAAGGCCGATCGGATCGATGCCGAAATGCGAATAGAAGCGGCGGTCTTCGATTGCGATGACGGCTTCGGGAATGTAGGGCGACATTTCGTGCAGGCCGACGGCCTCGCCGCCGCTCATGCCGCGATTGCCAAGCAGCTGGCCGTCGACCGAGACGATCTTGATGTTGGGGGCGCGATCGGGAATGGCCCAGGTGGTGGCCGCCGGCATTTTCGCGCCGTAATAGACGACGATGCCGGCAGTGGCGATACCGCCCCAGATGGCCAGCACGAAGCACCAGTAGAACAGCCGGGCAAGCACGCCGAACACGCCGCGCCGGCTTTTGCCGCGCCCGCCGCGCGGCGGCTTGGCCTTGGACGATTTGCGCTTTGCAGCGGCTTTTCGGTTGCTCGGCACGACGCGGTCCTCCTCGCTTACCGAAAAACCGGCCGAGGATCTCGCCCCCGGCGATGCCTCGAAGCTGGGCTCGATGCGGCTGTCTTTCCGGTTCGCCATGCGCTGTGCTGTCTTCCCCATGCCTATGGCGTTGGGGTTGAAGACTAGATGCGGCGGTTTAAAGGCGGGTTAAGTCGGGAAAAATCGAAATAAACTGTATTCAGTCGCTTGCCGAACGGCTGCGGCCCGCGACAGCGCCAAAGCCGGAAATGAAAAACCCGCCTCGGCTGGCGGGTCGTTGGAGCCAATGAGCACCATAGCGAAATTAGTAGCATAGCTGCAGGCACAAAGCAAGAACAAAATATGCTTTGCCTCAGAATAATCACTTCAGTTCGGCGGTTGCGACAACCCTCAGTCGTCGGCGTCCGGATCGTCGGAGGCCGGCCGCCAGCTGATCGGCTCGATCTTCCTTTGCGTATGGCCGTCCGTATAGGCCCACCAGCCGGCGTCGCTTTCGTCCCAGTCGCCGCCGGCCGCCTTCAGCCGGTCGAGCGAACGGTATTGCGCGATGCTCTCGTTGATCACGCCGTCGCTGTCCTGCCAGTAGACGGTGACTTTGGAACCGTCCTTCGGTGCCGTTTCGATTGGTTTTCGCGCAGCCATTTCAATTCCTCCCGGCCGACGGCGTTAAAGTGCCAGAAGGCCATCAGCTGTGGGCGAAGATGTCCTCTTCATCCCAGCCCATCAGGTCGAGTTTCGCACGCGTCGGCAGGAAGCGGAAGCAGGCATCGGCCTCCCTGGTCCGGTTGTCGCGCGCCAGCCGCGCGCTGAGCACGTCGCGCAGCCGGTGCAAATAGAGCACGTCGGAGGCGGCATATTCGAGCTGCTCGGGCGACAGCGTCTCGGCGGCCCAGTCCGATGATTGCTGCGCCTTCGATAGGCCGACGCCGAGAAGCTCGAAGCAGATGTCCTTCAGCCCGTGCCGGTCGGTGTAGGTGCGCGTCAGCCGCGACGCGATCTTGGTGCAGAACACCGGCTCCGACATGACGCCAAAGGCGTTGTAGAGCACGGCGAGATCGAAGCGGCCGTAATGGAACAGCTTGGTGATGCTGCGGTTCTTCAGCAGGCTGACGAGGTTCGGCGCCTTCTTCTGGCCGGGTGCGATCTGGATGACGTCGGCCGAGCCGTCGCCCGGCGAGATCTGCACGACGCAGAGCCGGTCGCGATGCGGGTTCAGCCCCAGCGTCTCGGTGTCGATGGCGACCGCCCCGACATCGTAATGCAGCAGGCCGGGCAGATCGTTTTTGTGGAAACGTATGTCGCTCATCGTCTTCTCCGGTCGCGGCCCCGTGCAGCGATGCGCGACAGACCATGCCCGTCCTTGCCGCGATCCGGCGAAAAATCAACAAAAACTTGAGTCTGGCGCAATTTCAGCGTGTCAGCGCCTCGAGAATGCGCGCCCAGGAGCGCTGGCCCTTGTGGAAGGAGCTCATCTCGTACTTCTCGTTCGGCGAGTGGATGCGGTCGTCGTCGAGACCGAAACCGACCAGCAGCGATTCCATGCCGAGATAGGTCTGGAAATCGCCGACCACCGGGATCGAGCCGCCGCTGCCGGTCACCACCGCTGGCTTCGGCCATTCGTCGGACAGCGCCTGCTTGGCCTTGGCCAGGAAGGGCGAGTCGTAGGAAAGCTGGATCGCCGGCGAGCCGCCATGCGGGTGGAATTCGACCGAGCAGTCGGCCGGAACGCGCTCCCTGACGAATGCCTGGAAGGCGGCGCGGATTTTTTCCGGATCCTGTTTGTGAACCAGGCGGAAGGACACTTTCGCAGAGGCCTGCGCGGCGATCACCGTCTTGAAGCCCTTGCCGGTATAGCCGCCGATAATGCCGTTGAACTCGGCCGTCGGCCGCGCCCAGGTCAGCTCGAGCACCGAGCGGCCCTTCTCGCCGGACGGGATCGACAGGCCAATCGGGCCGAGGAAGGTCTCGGCCGTCTCGCCGAGCGACAGCCACGACTGCAATATCTGCGACGGCGTTTCCTCGACGCCGTCATAGAAACCTGGAATGGTGACGTGGCCATCCGCATCATGGATGTCGGCCAGGATTTTTGCCAGGATGCGGATCGGATTGGCGGCCGCACCGCCATAGAGCCCGGAATGCAGATCGCGGTCGGCGGCAGTCACCGTGATCTCCTCGCCGACCAGCCCGCGCAGCGAGACGCAGATCGACGGCGTATCGCGGTCCCACATGCCGGTGTCGCAGACCAGCGCGAAATTGGCCTTGAGCTCGTCAGCATTCGCCTCGAGAAACGGCTTCAGCGACGGCGATCCGGACTCCTCCTCGCCCTCGAACAGGATTGTGATTTGGCACGGCAATCCGCCATGCACCTGCTTCCACGCGCGGCAGGCCTCGACGAAGGTCATCAGCTGACCCTTGTCGTCGGCCGCGCCGCGGCCGGTGATCACTTTGTGGCCGGGCTCGATCTCCTTGACCGCCGGCGCGAACGGGTCGCTTTCCCACAGTTCGATCGGATCGACCGGCTGGACGTCGTAATGGCCGTAAAACAGCAGATGCGGCGCGCCCGCCGGCCCGTCGTGATGCGCGACCACCATCGGATGCCCCGGCGTGTCGCGCACGCTGGCGTCGAAGCCGATCAGCTTGAGCTCGGCGACCAGCCATTCGGCTGCCTTGCGGCAGTCGGCGGCGTAGTCCGGATCGGTGGAGATCGACTTGATGCCGAGCAGGCCGAACAGACGTTCGAGGCTCTGGTCGAAGTTCTTGTCGAGGCGGTCGAGGACGGGGGAAACTGCTGACATCTGGCGGGGCCTTTCGATTCTGGCGGCGAATCTAGAGCCCATACGGCGAAACGGAAAGCCCGCGACCGTTAGGCCACAAGGCAGGATCTTGTCGAAAGGCAAAAAAATGCCGCCGTGGTGGAGGGGGAACCACGGCGGCCTTACTCGAAACGATGCGGCAGCCCGGAGAGGGGGGATAGGCTGCCGCAAGTGTCCGGGATAGGCGGGGGACGGGCCTTGCTCCGGACTTCGGCGAAAACTGCCGATGGCGTTTATCTGTGTCTGCGAACGTGGCGATTCAAGGGCACAAAAATTACACTTTTGTAACATAGGCGTGAGCGAACAAAGCTCCGGCCAGGCCGGCAGGGCCGGCCAAGCTCGCACGCCATTTGTCAGGGTGTTGCCGGAACCCTTGGCGCAAGCCGCCTTTGGCATGGACCGCGGCGCTGCGCCGCGCTATCCCTCGTGCCATGAAAAAAGGCGATCATCTCTTCCTTGTCGACGGCTCCGGCTACATCTTCCGTGCCTATCACGCGCTCCCGCCGCTGTCCCGCAAGTCCGACGGGCTGCCGACCAGTGCCGTGCTCGGCTTCTGCAACATGGTCTGGAAGCTGACGCAGGACGCCCGCAACACCGATGTCGGCATCGTGCCGACGCATTTCGCCGTGATTTTCGACTATTCGTCGAAGACCTTCCGCAACGACCTCTACCCCGAATACAAGGCCAACCGCTCGGCGCCGCCGGAAGATTTGATCCCGCAATTCGGCCTGATCCGCCAGGCGACCAGGGCCTTCAACCTGCCATGCCTTGAGACGGAAGGCTACGAGGCCGACGATTTGATCGCCACCTATTGCCGGCTTGCCTGCGAAGCCGGCGCCGACACCACCATCATCTCTTCCGACAAGGACTTGATGCAACTGGTCGGCCCAACGGTTGCCATGTACGACCCGATGAAGGACCGCCAGATCGGCGTTCCCGAGGTGATCGAGAAATGGGGCGTGCCGCCACAGAAGATGATCGACCTGCAGGCGCTGACCGGCGATTCGGTCGACAATGTGCCGGGCGTGCCCGGCATCGGGCCGAAGACGGCGGCGCAATTGCTCGAACAGTTCGGCGACCTCGACACGCTGCTCGCCCGCGCCGGCGAGATCAAGCAGGACAAGCGGCGCGAATCGATCATCGCCAATGCCGACAAGGCGCGCATCTCGCGTGACCTGGTGACGCTGAAGAACGACGTGCCGGTGACCGAAGGGCTCGACGAGTTCGTGTTGCACGCGCCGGACGGCCCAAGGCTGATCGGCTTTCTCAAGACCATGGAATTCTCGACGCTGACCCGCCGCGTGGCCGAAGCGACGGGGACCGACGCGGGCGACGTTCCAGCCACCCCCGTCACCATAGAGCGTGCCGATACCGCACATGGCCCCGATATGGGTTTTGGCGCGCCCGCGGCCGCCGAGAGCGCACCGCCGTCGGACGAAGCGGCACTCGAAGCCCCGGCCGCAGCCAAGCAAGGCGACACCCCATCCCTGCTTTCGGCGCTTCGCCTGGAGGCTGCCACCGCCCGCAAGATCGACAACAGCGCCTACGCCTGCATCCGCGACGCCGCGACGCTGAAGGTCTGGATCGCCGAGGCGATGGAGAGAGGCATCGTCGCCTTCGACGTTAAAGCCTCCTCGCCCGATCCGATGCGGGCCGAACTGATCGGCCTTGCCATGGCCGTCGCGCCCGGCCACGCCGCCTACGTGCCGCTTGCCCACAAAAACGGCAATGGCGACCTGCTCGGCGGCGGCGCGGTCGAAAACCAGATCCCGATCCGCGACGCGCTGGCGTTGCTCAAGCCGCTGCTCGAGGACAAATCCGTCCTCAAGATCGTGCACGACATGAAATACCGCCTTGTCGTCATGAGCCGTCACGGCATCGAGATCGGCCCCTATGACGACACCATGCTGATCTCCTACGTGCTTGAGGCCGGCACTCATGGTGGCCATGGCCTGGAGGCGCTGGCCGATAAATGGCTCGGCCACGCGACCATTCCGCTGAAGGAACTGGCCGGTTCGGGAAGAAGCTTCGTCGGCCTCGATCAGGCCGACCTCGGCAAGGCGACGGCTTACGGGGCCGAGCACGCCGACGTCGCGCTCAGGCTCTGGCAGGTGCTGAAGCCACGGCTTGCCGCCAAGGGCCTGGTCTCGGTCTATGAACGGCTGGAACGGCCGCTGGTGCCGGTCCTGGCGCGGATGGAACAGCGCGGCATCTCCGTCGACCGGCAGATCCTGTCGCGGCTCTCCGGAGAACTGGCACAGGGTGCCGCACGGCTCGAGGACGAGATCTACCAGCTGGTCGGCGAACGCATCAACATCGGCTCGCCAAAACAGCTCGGCGACATCCTGTTCGGCAGGATGGGTCTGCCCGGCGGTTCTAAAACCAAGACCGGCCAGTGGTCGACCTCGGCGCAGCTTCTCGAAGACCTCGCCGCCGAAGGCCACGAATTGCCGCGTAAGATCGTCGACTGGCGCCAGCTGACCAAGCTGAAATCGACCTATACCGATGCGCTGCCCGGCTTCATCCATCCCGACACCAAGCGCGTCCACACCTCCTACGCGCTTGCCGCGACGACGACCGGACGGCTGTCGTCCTCGGATCCCAATCTGCAGAACATTCCGGTACGCACCCTGGAGGGGCGAAAGATCAGGACGGCCTTCATCGCCGACAAGGGCAACAAGCTGGTTTCCGCCGACTACAGCCAGATCGAATTGCGCGTGCTGGCCCACGTCGCCGAAATCCCGCAGCTCAAGCAGGCCTTCGCCGATGGCGCCGACATTCACGCCATCACCGCGTCTGAAATGTTCAACGTGCCGGTCGAGGGCATGCCTTCGGAAGTGCGCCGCCGTGCCAAGGCGATCAATTTCGGCATCATCTACGGCATTTCGGCCTTTGGCCTCGCCAACCAGCTGTCGATCGCGCGCGAGGAAGCCGGCGACTACATCAAGAAATATTTCGAGCGCTTCCCCGGCATCCGCGACTATATCGATGCGACCAAGGCCTATGCCCGCGAGCACGGCTTCGTCGAGACCATTTTCGGCCGCCGCATCCACTATCCGGAAATCAGATCGTCAAATCCTTCGGTCCGGGCGTTCAACGAGCGCGCCTCGATCAACGCACGCCTGCAGGGCACCGCCGCCGACATCATCCGCCGCGCCATGATCCGCATGGACGAGGCGCTGGAAAAAGCCAGGCTTTCTGCCCGCATGCTGCTGCAGGTGCATGACGAGCTGGTTTTCGAGACGGCCGAAGCCGAGGTCGAGGCGACGATCCCGGTCGTCTGCCACGTCATGGAGAACGCCGCCATGCCGGCGGTGTCGATGTCGGTGCCGCTGCACGTCGACGCCCGCGCCGCCAACAACTGGGAAGAGGCGCATTAAGGCCGTGCTTCGTCATCCTAGGGCGGAGCGAACGCGAAGCGAAGCGCAGACCCTAGGATCCATATGTGGACGGCGCCCTGCCTGCAACGGTTGTTTTGCGTCGTTTTCGATCGCTTGCGTCCATATGTCCGGCCTTTGAGCACGGTCCTTGCGGCCGCTG